>DXEN01000010.1 GCA_019114945.1 Candidatus Parabacteroides intestinigallinarum
GCCAATATGCTGAAGCCGGCGCTGGCCCGCGGCGAGATACAATGCATCGGGGCGACCACGCTCGACGAGTACCGCAAGAACATCGAGAAGGACGGCGCGCTGGAGCGACGCTTCCAGAAGGTCATCGTCGACCCGACCACGGCGGAGGAGACCTTGCAGATACTGCGCAACATCAAGCCCCGCTACGAGGAGCACCACAACGTGGTGTACACCGAGGAGGCACTGCGGGCGTGTGTCAAATTGACAGAACGATACATCAGCGACCGGAATTTCCCCGACAAGGCCATCGACGCCCTGGACGAGGCCGGCTCGCGCGTACATATATCTAATATCGTCGTCCCGAAAAGCATCGAGGAGCTGGAGGCGAGAATCGAGGAGACCAAGAACGAGAAGCTGGCGGCGGTGAAATCGCAGAACTTCGAGCTGGCCGCCAGCTTCCGCGACCAGGAGCGACGCTACCTCTTGCAGCTGGAAGCGGCGAAGGCCAAATGGGAACAAGAGCTGCAGGAGCACAAGGAGACCGTCGACGAGGACAAGATAGCCGAGGTGGTAGCCATGATGTCCGGCGTGCCGGTGCAGCGCATCGCCAAGGCCGAGAACGTGAAACTGCTCGAGATGACCGACGTGCTGCGCAGCAAGGTCGTGGGGCAGGACGAGGCCGTGCGCAAGATCGTGAAGGCGATACAACGCAACCGCGTCGGGCTGAAAGACCCCAACAAGCCCATCGGCACCTTCATGTTCCTCGGGCCTACCGGCGTGGGAAAGACGCACCTCGCCAAGAAGCTGGCGGAGTACCTGTTCGACTCGGCCGACGCGCTCATCCGAATCGACATGAGCGAGTACCTGGAGAAATTCGCCGTCTCGCGGCTCATCGGGGCGCCTCCGGGATACGTGGGCTACGAGGAGGGCGGACAGCTGACGGAGAAGGTGCGGCGCAAGCCCTACTCGGTGGTGCTGCTCGACGAGATAGAGAAGGCGCACCCCGACGTGTTCAACCTGCTGCTGCAAGTGCTGGACGAGGGACGGCTGACCGATAGCCTCGGCCGACGGATCGACTTCAAGAACACCATCCTCATCATGACCTCCAACATCGGCACGCGCCAGCTGAAGGACTTCGGGCGGGGCGTGGGATTCAACACCCAGCTGGCGGGCGACGTGGACAAGGACTTCTCGCGCGGCGTGATACAGAAGGCGCTCAACAAGGCGTTCGCCCCCGAGTTCCTGAACCGCGTCGACGACATCATCATGTTCGACCAGCTGGACAAGGAGGCCATCCACAAGATTATCGACATCGAGCTGCAGGGCCTCTACCAACGGGTAAGCGGGCTGGGCTACGAGCTCTCCATCACCGACGCCGCCAAGGACTTCATCGCCACGAAGGGCTACGACGTGCAGTTCGGCGCCCGCCCGCTGAAGCGGGCCATCCAGAAATACCTGGAGGACGAGATGGCCGAGATGATTATCCGCGCCTCCGTGGGCGAGGGCGACACCATCGTCGTCGACTTCGACAGCGCCGGGCAGCAAATCGTCACCGCCGTGCGCAAGAGGGAGACGAACGCGATCAGCGAGCCCTAAGCGGCAAGAGAGAGGGCGCGTGCCAATACCCAATTTCGGCACGCGCCCTCTCTTTTTCTATTCCGCCCCCGTTAAATCTCGGAGGGCGAATCGGTTTCCTCCTCCCCTTCGTCGGGGGGCAGCAGGCCCTTGGCCTTCAGGTACGAGTTCTTGGAGCCGTACTTCACGCCGTCCTCGATGATGCCCTCCAGCTCGAAGGTGGCGCCGGCGATGGCGTCCTTCAGCGCCTTCGAGGGGGAGAAGACGAGCTTCGCGCTCTTGATCATCGTCGTAGGGTCGAAATCGTTCATATCCTCCACGCCCACGCTGCCAAACGAGAGGCGCAGCCGCCCGAGGTCGCCTATCGACACCGAGATGCCGCTCAGGAGCAACGGCAGCAGCTTCTCGCTCGCCACCTCCATCACGTGTTTGAACTCGCCTTTCGACAGTGTCGTGTCCGCCACCGCCATCCGGGCCGTCTCGTCCGTATCCATCGCGCCCTTCGAGGCGGGAACGGCATACCATTTCACCGTTTTCGTCTGCGGGTCTTTCCGCTTCGCGAGATTGTAGTTCGCTTTCATGATATTGAAGTTAAATTATTAATAATAAAGATATTACGTCACTTTCTGCTTTTCCTTCGGGAAGCGTCCGGAGAAACACCTGCGTGTAGTCGCCGCTACACCTGCGTGTAGTCGCCGCTACACCTGCGTGTAGTTCGCGCTACACCTGCGTGTAGCTCCGGCTACACCTGCGTGTAGTTCCGGCTACACCCGCGTGTAGTTCCGGCTACACC
The DNA here is from genome assembly GCA_019114945.1 of Candidatus Parabacteroides intestinigallinarum. Classification (GTDB taxonomy): domain Bacteria; phylum Bacteroidota; class Bacteroidia; order Bacteroidales; family Tannerellaceae; genus Parabacteroides; species Parabacteroides intestinigallinarum. The sequence goes on from DXEN01000010.1 coordinate 2,348, forward strand.
CGCGTGCGGCTCCGGCCACCCGCCCGGGCGGGCGCCGGGGCACCCTCGCTCCTCTCCTTGTACCTGTTCATATACGCTTCGCTTATGGGCGTAAATGTAAGGAAAAATATTCAAAGAACGATGAAAAACGGGCGATGAATGATAAATTATGATGGCCTCGCGGCTACGTGGCGCCCGGTCAGAGGTCGGCGATAATCGCCATCGCCTCCTCGGGGATGTCGGTGGAGAGGAAATCGGTGCCCAGCCGCGCTATCTCGCGAATCTCCTCCGCGTCGTCCACCGTCCAGACGTTCGTCTTCAGCCCCAGCGCGTGGGCTTCCTCGAACCACTCCGGGCGCTCCAGCATTACCTTATAATAATAGTTGATGCCCGTGAAGCCGAATTCCTTGACCTGCAGGGGTATCAAGTCGCCGCTCAGGTAGTAGACCGGCATATCCGGGGCGAGGCGGCGCAGCTCCTTGGCGGCCTCCAGGTTGAAGGTGATGAACTCCACGCGCTTCTCCATGCCGTGCTTCCGCACGGTCTCGACGGCTACGCGGGCCGCCTGGCGGTTCCGCTCGGGCGCGGCGTCGGTCTTCAGCTCGTAAATCAGCTGGAGGCCCTCCAGCTCCTTGCCTTTTTCCAAATATTGGTCCAAGGTGGGCAGGGTCTCGCCGTTCGGCAGGCGGATGTCCTTGATGCTGTCGTAGGGCACTTGGGGGATGAAGACGCCTTTCCGGATCTCTACCTCGTGGCAGACCACGGGCACGTCGTCCGCCGTCAGGTGCACGTCGAACTCGGAGCCGTAGCAGCCTATCTCGTGCGCCTTCACCAGCGAGGCGATGGAGTTTTGCGCCGAGCCCTCGCATTGCCAGTAGCCGCGGTGGGCGATGACCTTGGGTTTCTCTACCGGCCGCGCGCAGGAGAGGGCGAGCAGCCAGCCAAGTAATAACAGATGTAATTGGATTGTTCTCATTTGTATCTTCTCTTTTCTTTTTTCTATCGAACGGCAGAGACGCCATCATATGACGTCTCTACGATTCTATATGTTCTTGGTTCCTATCTTGATTGGGCTTATCGCTTCAGGTTCGGGGCCAGCGTCTTGTCCGTGGAAGGATACTCCACGTAGGCGCGGCTGTCGTCCCACGCGCCGGATATCGCGAGGCGCTCCTTCACGTAGACGGGGCCTGTCACCATGTCGGCCTTATCGGGGTTCTCCTTCAGCCACTGCTCGGTGACCTCTATCTCCGGGTTCCTCAGGCGGTACTCGAAGTGGTCTTTCAGGCGGTTCATCCGCCGCTGGTCGTGGTAGCGGGTGGCGATGTTGCCGCGGTAATAGCCGGCTATCTCCCAACCGTGCTCGTTGTAGGCGGCCTCGGCCAGCTCCTCGTAGCCGAGGGTCGAGGGGTAGACGTTGTACGACGCGTCGTTGTAGTGCCCGTCCGCGCGGCGGCGCACGGTGTTCAGCAGCTCGATGGCCAGCGCCTTATCGCCCTGCCCGGAGCGGCCCACGGCCTCGGCGTACCACAGGTATACCTGCGAGAGGCGGATGCACACGGCGGTCTTGTTGCCCCAGTAGTTGGTCTGCTGGTTGCAGGCGATGGTCTGGTCGTACTCCACCTCGTCGTTGCAGAAGGCGTCCACCAGGTAGTAGGGGTTGTTGCAGTTGGTCACGTTCTCGTAAAACCAAGGCACCACCTTCTGGTCGCGGGTGTGGTAGTACACGTCGCCGAATACCGCTTTCTTGCGGGGCCCGGCGGGATAATCGAGCCAGAACTTGACCTCCGCCCGCACGTCGCTCCAGCCGCCGGCCTCCTCCGGTATGCCGGTGGGCGTGCGTGCCGCCTGCGAGGAGTCCTGGTTGCCGAAGTTGCGCGAGAAATGCACCGGCAGGAGGTTCTCCACCTGCGCCAGGTTGTACTGCCGGGAGTATATCTTCCAATACTCGTCGAACAGTCGGTACGGGTACGTCCCGTTGTCGCAGCCATCGATTACCTCCTTCGCCTTGCCCGCCGCCAGCGCGTAATACTCGGCGCCACCGTTGAGGGGCCATCCCGCCATCGTCAGGTAGACTTGCGCCAGCGCCGCTTTCGCCGCCGCCTGGCTGGCGATGGAGTTCAGCCCGTTCATGCTCCAAGGGGCCGACGAGAACTGGGCGGGCAGGTTCTCCTCGGCATATCGCAAGTCCGCCACGATGAAGTCGTACACCTCCCGCTCGGTGCTGGTGCCGATGTTCATATCCAGCTCATCTTTCTCGATGATGGGCAGCGACCCCCACGCCCGCACCAGGTTGAAGTAGGCGAACGCCCGCCAGAAGCGGCCCTCGCCGATGGCCATGTCAATCTCCTCCTGGCTCACCTCCGGCGTATTCGCCACGCCGTTGATAATGAAGTTGGAAGCCTTGATGATGTTCCACCACGGCGCCCAGCAGCCGATGGTGGTATTGAGCAACATGGCGTTCGCGTCGTTGGCGACGAACTGGTCGAAGTCGCCGAACTGCGACTTGCTGATGATGCTGGTCAAGTCGTCGCCCGCTATCACCGGCGTGGCGTCGCTGATGTACATCGTCGCCATCTTGATTTGGTAGTACAACGCGTTGATGGAGCCTTCCAGGTCCGATCGCTCGGTGAAGGCGCTCAAGTTGGTCATCTGTCCCTTCGGGTCTTCCTCCAGGAAGTCGGAGCAAGCAGGAAACAGGCCGAGGACGGCGCATAAACCCGCCGCCGCGATTGTATGCTTATATGCTTTCATATCGATACGTCTCATTTAAAATCCTAATTTAAGTGTGAATGTGAATGTCCGTGTAGACGGGTAGTTGCCCATATCCAAGCCTACTTCCGTATCGCTGGTGGATTCGGAGGTCTCCGGGTCCATGCCCTTGTACTTGGTGATGGTGAACAGGTTCTGCGCGCTGAATCCGATGGACACGTCGGCGAAACGGGTCTGCTTCTTCGGGAACAGGTACGAGATGCTCACGTTCTGCAGGCGCAGGAAGTCGGCGTCCTCCAGCCATTGCGTGGAGCGGGAGAGCACGCGGCTCTCGGAGTTCTTGCTGCTGGCGAACTCCGCCCGGCTCTTGTCCGCCACGACGTCCCAGCTGTTGTAATAGCCATCGCGCGAGGTGATGAATCGGCCGAAGGCGTTCATCGTGCTGGTCGACATACGCACCATGTTCAAACGCTGGAAGCCTGTGCTGCCCCGGAAGAAGATATTCATCTCCCAGTTCTTGTAGCGCAGGGTGTTGTTCCAGCCGAAGTTCCATTTCGGGATGGGGTTGCCGGTGACGACGCGATCCTCGTCCGACGGCGATGTGGTGACGCCGCCGTCCTTGGTACGGTACAGGTTGGCGCCGTTGTCGTCGATGCCCGCCCATTCCCACAAGTGGAAATTACTGATGGGCAGCCCTTCCTCCATATAATAGACGTCCTCTATCAAGCCGTTGTTGCGGCCCGCGTCCGGTATGAGGAACTCCTCTCCGCCCAGGTTGGTCACCTCCGTCTTCAAGGAAGAGGCGGTCAGTATGGTCTGCCACTCGAAGTCTTTCGTCCGCACGGGATAGGCCGTCGCCGAGAGCTCCACGCCGGTGCTGTACATCTCGCCCACGTTGTCCCAATACGAGCCGCCGCCGTAGAACATCGGTATGCTCTTCTGGAACAGCAAATCCTTCGTATTCTTCCGGTACCAGTCGATGGTGAGGCTCAGGCGCTGGTCCAGCAAGGTGGCGTCCACGCCTACGTCGAACGAGTAGGTCTTCTCCCACGTCAGGTCCGGCGAGGCGTAGGTGTTCAGCCAGAAACCGGGATAAAGCGTCTCCATGCCATACGTGTAGTTGGCGAGCGTCAGCAGTCCCAGCGTGCCGTACGTCCCGATCGCCTGGTTGCCGGTCGCCCCCACGCTGGCGCGCAGCTTCAGTTGCTGGAACAAGTCCTGCTCCTTCATGAACTCCTCCTCCGATACATTCCACGCCAAGGCGCCCGAGGGGAAGTAGCCCCATTTATTGTTGATGAACTTCGAGGAGCCATCGGCACGCAACGTGGCGGTGGCGTAATAGCGGTTCTTATAGTTGTACATCACCCGGCCGAAGGCGGACACCATCTGCTCCTTCGTATAGGAGGTAGAGCCGCTCAAGCCCGATTGCACGGCGCTCACGTTCCAGTAGCCCACCTTCTCCGACAGCAAATCGTTGCCGCTCACGCCTACCGTCTTGTATTCTTTCTGATAAATCTCGAACACGCCGGTGGCGGTCAGGCTATGGTCGCCGAATTGCTTCTGGTACGTCAGGTTGTTGGTGTTCTGCAACGTGACGGTGCGGTTCATGCTGTTGCTCATGCCGCTGATAGCGCTCGGCCAGGCTTTCGTTGACGTGAAATAGTAATTCGAGCCGTTGGTCAAGGCCATCGAGCCCAAGGCGGAGAAGGTCAGTCCGTCGATAATCTTGAACTTCAAGTCCACGTAGCCATTCACGTTATAACGCTCGGCGTCCGTGTCGCGGGCTTTCAGCAAGCCATAGGGGCTCGCGTTCTGCGAGCTGTACGGGTCGCGCTGGTAAACGCCGTTCTCGTCGGTCAGCTCCATCGTAGGCGAATAGTTCGCCATGTCCATCAAGTTGGCGGCCGTGTTGTGCGTCGTCTCTACCGAGCCCTCGATGTTGGTCGTGATGTTCAACCAATTGGTCACGTCGGAATCCAAATTGGCGCGGAAGCCGTATCGCTTCAGCTTCGACTCCTCCGTCACGCCGGTCTGGTTCAGGAACAGGCCGGAGACGAAATAGCGGTTCTTCTCGCTTCCGCCGGAGATATTCAACTTATAGTCTTGCGACACGCCCGTCTGGAAAATCAAATCCTGCCAATCGAGGCCCAGCGCTCCCGTCCGGTAGCCGTTCATCTCCTCCTCCGAGAAACGTGTGTCGGTCATCGCCTCCAGCGCTTGCGCGTACTCATAGGCGCTCAGTTGGTCCAACCGCTTCGGGATGTTGGAGATACCAATCTCGCCCGACACCGACACGTGCGGCTTACCCGCCTGTCCCCGCTTGGTCGTCACCAAGATGACGCCGTTCGCTCCCCGCGAGCCGTAGATGGCGGTCGAGGAAGCGTCCTTCAAAATCTCGATGGAGGCGATATCGTCCGGATTCGTAATCGAAGCGGGTCCGCCGAACACGCCATCAATCACCCACAGCGGGTCGTTGCCGAAGTTAATGGACGAGACACCGCGGATACGGATATTCGCGTCGGTACCCAATTGCCCACCGGAATACGACGAAGCCTGCACGCCGGCCACACGCCCTTGCAGGATCTCAGACATTTTCTTGACCGGCTGCGCGTCGAACTGGCTATCGGACACCGAGGTAACCGCGCCCGTCAAGTCGCGTTTCCTCACCGTGCCATAACCTACGACCACCACCTCGTCCAGCCGTTGCGTATCCTCTTGCAACTTGACAAGGAGCCGTGTCTGTCCTTCCCGGATGGTAATCTCTTGCTCCAGATAGCCGATATAACTCACGCTCAATGTAGCGCCCGCCGCGACGGAAAGGCTAAAGTTCCCATCTATATCCGACACGGTACCGTTGCCCGTCCCCTTCTCGATCACGTTGGCTCCGATAACCGGCTCCCCGTTCGCGTCTACGATTTTCCCGTTAATCTCCCGCGCTTGCTGGGAGACGCGGGGAGCCGTCCCGGCCCTCTCCTCCGACAAGATAATGTTAACACCCTCGATGCGGAACGTCAATCCCGTGTTCCGCAACGCCTCCTCCAGCACTTCCCGTACCGGTTTATCCGCGGCGCGCACGGACACCTTCCGGGTCAAGTCGACATTCCGGTTGGAGATAAACAAATAATCTGTCTGTTCCTCAATCTCGTCCAAAAGCTCCCCGAGCTGGATCTGGTTCTTGTTCAGGCTGACTTTCGTGTTCTGCGAGTTAGCGGGTCCCGCAAACGCGAAACAAGAACATACGAGTAGAAAGCTGGCTGTCAGTTTCATGGTCCTACCAATTGGTTTACTTCCCGGATCTTTTTTCGCATGATAAAGAACCGGATAAAAAAACTTTTTCATACTTTTGTAACCGATTTATTATTAATAAGTAATTCATACTATTTGCGAGAGCCGGGAGTCGTTGGCGCGGCTATCCGGCTCTATTCCTTTTTCATGGATTGTATCTATTCTTCCTTTCCCATAGGCACATCTCGTTTTTAATTAATGAATATAAATGGTGTTCGTCTCCTCGTCGCGTGTGTATTGGAAAGGGAAATCATAGCGCAGGACACGCAAGGCGTGCTCCACCCCATCAGCGATACGGAATTTCCCGCGATAACCCAAGTCTTTTACCTGTTGATTCCGGATAACGATATGTACATCATAATATTTCTCAAGCTCCCGCATAATCTCCTCGAATGACTGGCTCTCGATCGTAATAATCCCATCTTTCCAGGAAGAGCCACTCTTGTCGGCCGTTGTCGATACACGCAAGGTATCGCCTACCAACTCCGCCGTTTGGCCGGGCGAAAGGTACACCGATTCCGCGTGAGCGGGCTGGTACAGTTTCACTTTCCCCTCATAAAGGGTTGCCTTGAAATCAGCTTTATCAGCGTACGCCTCCACGTCGAACGTCGTGCCCAGCACCTCTACACAATATTTGTCGGTCCGCACGATAAAAGGCTTCTCGCCTTTCGCGACCTCAAAATAGGCCTCGCCATCCAATTGAATCTCCCGCTCCCGCTCGGAAAAGACCGCCGGATACCGAAGCGTCGTATTCGCGTTCAACCACACGTTCGTACCATCGGACAGCTGAAGGTTCGTCCGATTGCCCGCCGGGACATGGACACATTGAAACGTTCGCGCCATGCGGCTCACCCGCTGATGCTCATACACATATCCAATCAGTAATAGCGACACGACAACAGCCGCTATCCGCAAACTCCAACGAACATAAGCAGGCATCCGCGTCTGTTTGGTCCGCCGGCTCGAAGGACGGTCGGCCAAAATCGTCGCGTCGAACCGAATCCGCTCCCGAATGAATCGCTTCCGGTTAGCCTCGTCCGCCTCGATCCATTGATGAATCCTTTCTTTCTCCTCCTCGGAAGCCTGCCCCAAGAAGTAACGTACCAATATATCTTGATTGATTCGCATCTTTTTCCCTGTTTTCATTAATAGAGCAACCGAGGCATGAAAAATCCCAACCTCAAACCCGAAAATCTTTCGATAACGTTCGAACAACTTGTTCCATGGGCATGGCACAACCTGTCTCATAGGCATGGCACAATGTGTATCATGCCCATGGAACACTTTGTTTCACCCGTATATTAATTCAGGAACAGAAGAAGCAAGGGGATATAATCTTTCAGTTTTCGGGAAAGGCAATCATTCGCCTTATGGATATGATAATCCACTTTCTGTTGCGACACGCCCAACGATTCGGCGATCTCTTTCCGGGATTTGTTTCGCAGCCGGTTGAGGACGAAAATCTCACGGGTCTGTTCGGGCAGCTCGTCGAGCGCTTTCATCACGATCCGCGTAATATCTTTGGAAAAAATAGCGCTATAACTCGCGTCCTCCAGCGTCTGTATGCGGGTCGCGATCTCCCAGTCATACAACTCCGTATAGTTCTTTCCGTACTCAATCTCAATCTGAAGATGCTTCAGGTAGTTCAGGCATTTGTTCTTGACAGAAAGCAGAATATATCCCAACACGTCCGTATCGGCGGGCAACCGGCGCTTGTTCTCCCAATAATACAGCAATGCGTCGTGTGTCATGTCCTCGGCGGTAGGTAGATCGTTGACATAATAGTACGCATACCGTACGAACCGGTCGAAATAATTGTTATAGAACCGGCCGAAATTCGTTTCCGACTCAACATCGAATGGAGTTATTTTCGTTCTATACTTTTCCAAGATAAATGCCCTTCACGTTTTCGCGGGACAAATATAGGTATATTATGATAATGTTTTATTACATTATTATGACTATTCGCGACCGATAAAGCTACCTTATAAAAAAACTCCCATAATCACGAGGATTACAGGAGTTTCTATTTCTATAGAAGGAATCGATTACTTCTTCATCGCCTCTTCGATAGCCACGGCTACGGCTACGGTAGCGCCTACCATCGGGTTGTTACCCATTCCGAGGAAGCCCATCATCTCTACGTGAGCGGGAACGGAAGAGGAGCCGGCGAACTGGGCGTCGCTGTGCATACGGCCCATCGTGTCGGTCATGCCGTAAGAAGCGGGACCGGCCGCCATGTTGTCGGGGTGCAACGTACGTCCCGTACCACCACCGGAAGCTACCGAGAAGTACGGCTTGCCCGCCAATACACGCTCTTTCTTATACGTGCCGGCTACCGGGTGTTGGAAACGTGTCGGGTTCGTGGAGTTACCCGTAATAGACACGTCTACGTCCTCTTTCCACATAATCGCTACGCCCTCGCGTACATCGTCGGCGCCATAGCATTTTACCTTCGAGCGCAAGCCGTTCGAGTACGGGATCTCCTCAACGACATTCACCTCGCCGGTCATATAGTCGAACTGCGTCTGTACATACGTAAAGCCGTTGATACGAGAGATGATCTTCGCGGCGTCTTTACCCAGACCATTCAAGATGACGCGAAGCGGCTCTTTACGAACCTTGTTGGCCATCTCGGCGATCTTGATAGCGCCCTCAGCGGCGGCGAACGACTCGTGACCCGCCAAGAAAGCGAAGCATTTCGTCTCCTCGCGCAACAGACGAGCGGCCAAGTTACCATGACCGATACCTACTTTACGATCGTCCGCTACAGAGCCCGCGATACAGAAGGCTTGCAGACCGATACCGATAGCCTCGGCGGCGTCGGCGGCGTTCGTGCAACCTTTCTTGATAGCGATAGCGGCGCCTACCACGTAAGCCCAGCAAGCGTTCTCGAAACAGATCGGCTGAGTCTCTTTACACATTGTATACGGATCGATACCCTTCGCGTCGCAGATAGCCTTCGCGTCCTCGATGCCGTTGATACCATATTCTTTTAAAACCGCGTTGATATGATCGATACGACGGTCATAACTTTCAAATAAAGCCATACTATTTTTACTTTTTAAAATTCTTGTTTATCAGGAATAAAGATAATAGAAAGTTGAAAACGATCACGCCGCCACAACAGGCCACGAAGAAGGCCAACCAAGGCTTATCGTCCGCCTTGATCACATAGTAGGCGATGAACGTCGCTACCGCTACCAAAATCGCCAGCCCGCAGATGACTCGTGTAAGCGCTTTCTTATTCATTACGAGGATCGATATATTTTACAGCTTCTTTGAAACGACCGTAAGATCCTTTAGCTTTCTCCAACGCCTCGTTAGCGTCCATGCCCTTCTTGACCATATCCATGAATTTGCCCAGGTGAACAAACTCATAGCCGATTACTTCGTCATTAGCGTCCAAGCCCATGCGTGTGCAATAGCCCTCGGCCATTTCCAAATAACGGGTTCCCTTCGCCAATGTACCGAACATCGTACCGATCTGGCTACGCAAGCCTTTACCCAAGTCCTCCAAGGAAGCGCCCACTACCAAGCCACCTTCCGAGAAAGCGGATTGCGTACGGCCGTAAACGATCTGCAAGAACAACTCGCGCATAGCGGTGTTGATCGCGTCGCAAACAAGGTCGGTGTTCAACGCCTCCAACAAGGTCTTGCCCGGCAGGATCTCCGAAGCCATAGCGGCGGAGTGCGTCATACCCGAGCAACCCAACGTCTCGACAAGCGCCTCCTGGATAATTCCTTCCTTTACATTCAATGTCAGTTTACAAGCGCCTTGTTTCGGAGCGCACCAGCCGATACCGTGAGTCAAACCGGAAATGTCAGAAATCTGAGTCGCTCTAACCCACTTCCCTTCCTCTGGGATCGGAGCGCAAGGGTGATTTGCTCCTTTTTTCACAACACACATGTGTTGAACTTCTTGTGAATAAATCATAATCGCTAATTTATTTATTAAAAGTGTAATGTAACCTCTTTTCTTTTGTCTCTCCTTTTTACGATAACACCGTCTTCCTCTAAAAAAGATCGCACAAAGATACTTTTTAAAATCCACCCGCGCAAGAGCGCGGGCGCGATTTGAACGGAAGTATCCGACATCCCGCTATTTTAAGAGCTCAGCCAATTTCTCGCCAATCTCTTTCCCGTGCAAACCTTTCGCGATAATCGTACCATCCTTGTCGACCAGCACGGTGTGCGGGATGCTGTTCACGCCATACAACTGGGCGCCCGCATTCTTCCAGCCTTGCAAGTCGGAAAGCTGCTCCCAGGTGATATGCAAGTCTTTCACGCCTTTCTCCCAAGCCTCTTGCTTGCTATCCAAAGAGACACCGACAATCTCGAAACCTTTGTTCTTATATTGCTTGTACACCTCGACGATGTTCGGCATGTCGCGACGACAGGGAGGGCACCAACTTGCCCAGAAGTCTATCAAGACAATCTTGCCATTACCCACGAAATCGGAGAGCTTGCGGCTCTTGCCGTCGATGTCTTTCATCTCGAAATCCACGAACTTCTTGCCTACGGCCACGGTGCGTTTAGCCTCGATCACCTTCAGCAGCTTCTCCATACGGGGAGCGCTCTTGAAAAGGCTGTCCGCCTTGTCCACGATCGCGAACAAATCCTCCTCCGCCATGGAATAATTATTCTCCACGAACAACTTCGCGGCCGAGAGTTTATTCGTATTCGCCTTGATATAGGCGGTAATCTGGGCGATCTCCTGGCTCGATATCTCCTCGATTTTCTGGGCGGCGGCCTTCGCGATCGCCGTGTCTTTCGAACGGCTCTCCTCGTTCAGCTTGTCGAAACCTTGGAAAAGAGTTTCCAAGCTTGTGTTCAAGCTAACGAAAGCGTCATTCTCCGCCGTTCCGCTGACGGCCGAGCTCTTCGCGTCCATCCGTGCCTGCAACTGGCCATTCTCCAATACGAATACGGTTTGATAACCTTGCTCGCCCGCGTCGCCCGTATTCACCTTCAACTCGCACAAGCGGGGCGAATCCTGCGAACCCGTCAAGGAAAACTGTCCGTTAGCGATCAACGCGCTATCCAGCGGCGCGGCATCCTTTGCCCCATATTCATACAAATACACATATTTGCCATTCAAATCGGCATTCGCCACCGTACCGGAAATCGTATAACCCGGCTTTTCACTACAAGCAGCCATCAGCAGAGCCGCCGTGGCAAGAGTAAGATACTTTTTCATTTTGTCTTGATGTTATTATAGTATATTATATATGTAAGCGGTCCAACCATCGCGAAGATACAAAATGTCTTTGGTTTTCATCTTGTTTTTACGAAAACACAATAGCGTTTTTTTCATACATACGCATTTTTACTATCTTCGCGAGCACGTACATAACAAAATAAAGATGAAGAATATTAAGATTTTCCCAAATGATTGGCTGCGTTTGCATCCATACAAACAAAGCACGCCCGTTGATTCTTATTATACAGGTATAGCCAACCAAATTTACGAGTATATGGAGAGGACCGAGTTGGCGAACTCTTTCGAGAAAGAGGAGACGAAACAAATCTGCATACGAATGGCCGCTTACTTCGAGGACGTAATTTCCGGAATCGGGATATGGCGGACTTTCATTCTGACGCATAAGGAGATATTCGGATATTACCTTCCTTTTTATACGACAGACGATCATTATTACGACGACGAGGTGAATTACGAGGATGTGCGTTTCTTGCTTTGGCATTTCACGCAGCAATATCACGGGTTCCGGAAAGGCACGTTCGTGAATCCCGATAATCCGGCCAACGAATCGACCGCCCTACTCATCTACCAATTATTCTGCGATGAATGGACAACGGCGCCGGAGAACCCGCGGATGCAGGAGCTTTTCTCCGCAGAGACCAGCTATTCCGACAAAGAGAACGCTTACGACGATTTGCTGTGTTGGTTCCACTACGATTCATATCTCTTCCCGGAGGCCTTCCGGGAATTCAACGAATATACCAAAGAACGCTGGAACGAGAACCCGGATATCAACCGGCAGCAACTCAACAACTTATTAATGAATTCCTACGAGATGCTGGCCTACGCCCATCCGACCTCGATGCTGGCCCTCACTTCCCCGCAATGGCTGGCCAAGATTTTACCGGCCGAGCACCCCGACCATGAGATGTTCCAAAAATCGGCGGACGAATCCGTAGCCGAGCCTTCCGAGGAGGTTCTCCAGGAAAACCAACGGCAATACGAGGCTTTCCGGAAAGCCGCGGGCGACTCCCTTTTGCTTTATTTCAATCACGCGAGTGATATTCGGAAATTCTTGACCGAGACGACCGGCATCATTCCCCCGGACGAGATTGCCTTGCCCGCGAGCTGGGACGGCCAACGAATCGCTATCTATGCCACGCCCCAAGAAGGTACGCAACTCATAGCCCAGGACGTAGAGGCAATCAAAGATCCCAACAACCCATTCTACAACCCCGAACGAGCCGCGAAACAGGCGCTCTCGTTCTTTATCGTCAAGCATTGCAACAGCTATATGCTGGAGGAGCTGATGAAGAGGGGCATGTTGGCCGACGCACAAACAAAAAGTCTGATCAGCGAGGAACGCAGAAAGGCAATCATCCAGGACAACTGGAGATTCCTGGCCCGCTATTTTATCCGGGAATATCCAACAACGTAAGCATTTTTTTCCCTTCGAGGAAAAACAGAATTCCCTTCGGAAGAAATCTCATTTTCCTTCGAAGGGAATTTTATTTTTGTCCGAGAAAAAAACCAGAGCCTCTTTTTACGAACAAATAGATAGAGTATCGTTCCGATTGCTTTCATTTTGAATTCTATCTACAAAAACGCCAAGATTACTATTTATCACAATATAAAGGATATTTATTTCAAACAAACACGAAAACATCCATATTTATAACAAAACAACACCATCCAGCTTTTCCTTCTTATTTTCTTCCTACTCAAACGCCTTTTTACTTCTTTCATAAAGATATTAAACCGTATATTTGCAGAGCAACATGAAAGATTTACAACTAATACACAAACATAAAGTCAACAAATGAGAAGAAAGGACAATCATTTTAACAACAAGCAAGGTCTGTATGACCCCGCTTATGAGCACGACGCTTGTGGAGTAGGAATGATCGTAAACATTCATGGAGAGAAGTCGCACGAGATCGTAGAGGCCGCCTTGAAAGTATTGGAGAATATGCGGCATCGCGGCGCGGAAGGCGCCGACAATAAGACGGGCGATGGCGCGGGAATCCTGCTGCAGATTCCGCATGAGTTTATCCTGTTGCAAGGCATCCCGGTGCCCGAGAAGGGGAAATACGGGACCGGCCTTATTTTCTTGCCCAAAGACGAGGAACAGCAATCTTGCATTTTCAGCATCCTGATCGAGGAAATCGAGAAAGAAGGATTGAACTTAATGCACTTACGCAAGGTGCCCGTCAACTCTCCTATCTTGGGAAAAGACGCCCAAGCGACCGAGCCGGACATCAAGCAGATATTTATCACCGGCCGCAACGACCAACAAGAGCTGGAGCTGAAGCTATATATAATACGTAAGCGCATCGAGAGAAGGATAGCGGCATCCGACCTTCCTGGCAAGAGGGATTTTTACATCGTGTCGCTCTCTACCCGGAATATCGTTTACAAAGGGATGTTGGAGACGATGCAACTACGGCATTATTTCCCGGACTTGACGCAGCCTTATTTCACGAGCGGATTGGCGTTGGTCCATTCGCGCTTCAGCACGAACACGTTCCCCACGTGGAGCCTGGCGCAGCCATTCCGCCTGCTGGCGCACAACGGGGAAATCAATACGATCCGGGGAAACCGGGGATGGATGGAGGCGCGGGAAAGCGTCCTTTCATCAGCAAGGATACCGGATATCAACGACATACGTCCCATTATCCAACCGGGCATGAGCGATAGCGCCTCGCTGGACAACGTGTTGGAGTTCTTTGTCGCTTCCGGGATGAGCCTGCCGCACGCGATGGCGATGCTGGTGCCGGAAAGCTTCAACGAGAAGAACCCGATATCCGAGGACTTGAAGGCGTTCTACGAGTATCACTCCATCTTGATGGAACCGTGGGACGGACCCGCCGCCCTGTTGTTCAGCGATGGCCGGTACGCCGGCGGCATGCTGGACCGCAACGGACTCCGCCCCGCCCGCTACCTGATTACGAAAAACGATATGATGGTCGTGGCATCCGAGGTGGGCGTTATGGATTTCGAGCCAAGCGAGATCAAGGAGAAAGGCCGCTTGCAACCGGGCAAAATACTGTTGGTCGACACGGAGAAGGGCGAGATTTATTACGATAACGAGTTGAAAAGCCAATTGGCGAACGCCCAGCCTTACCGGGCTTGGTTAGAGAAAAACCGGGTGGAACTGAATGAGTTGAAGTCGGGACGGAAAGTGCCGCATAAAATAGAGGGGTACGATCGACGATTGCGGTTATTCGGATACAGCCGCGAGGATATCGAGCGAATCATCGTTCCGATGTGCACGGGGGCCGCGGAGCCGGTCGGCTCGATGGGCAACGATACGCCGCTGGCCGCGTTGTCCGACCGCCCGCAGATGCTATACAACTATTTCCGCCAACAATTCGCGCAAGTGACCAACCCGCCTATCGACCCGATTCGCGAGGAATTGGTGATGAGCCTGACCGAATATATCGGAGCCGTCGGTCGCGATATCCTGACGCCGAGCGAGAGCCATTGCAAGATGGTGCGCCTGAACCATCCCATCCTGACCAATACGCAACTCGACCTGCTCTGCAACATCCGGTACAAAGGTTTTAAAAGCGTAAAACTACCCACGCTCTTCGAGGCGGAGAAAGGACACCTCGGATTGAAATCGGCCTTGGACAATCTTTGCAGGCAGGCGGAGCGATCCGTGGACGAGGGCGTGAACTATATCATCCTGAGCGATCGGGACGCGGATGCCCATAAGGCGGTCATTCCCTCTTTGTTGGCGGTCAGCGCGGTGCATCATCACCTGATAGCCGTGCAAAAGCGGGTACAAACGGCGTTGATCGTCGAGACGGGCGAGATGCGCGAGGTGATGCACGCCGCCTTGCTATTAGGCTACGGGGCGAGCGCGGTCAATCCCTATATGGCTTTCGCCATCCTGGACGATTTGGTAGAGAAGAAAGAGATACAATTGAATTACGATACCGCCGAGAAGAATTACATCAAGGCGCTCCGCAAGGGATTGCTCAAGGTGATGAGCAAGATGGGCATCAGTACGATCCGGAGTTATCGAGGCGCGAAACTGTTCGAGGCGGTGGGCCTGAGCCGCGATTTGGCGGACGCTTACTTCGGCGGAACCGCGAGCGGCATCGGAGGTATCCGCTTGGAAGAGATCGCGGCGGACGCGATCGCGATGCACGACGAGGCTTTCCAGCGTCCGGTGGATTCTTTATTGGCGCACAAAGGCATTTACTCGTACCGGAAAGATGGCGAACGGCACGCTTGGAACCCGGAGACCATCTCTACGTTGCAACTGGCCACACGGTTGGGAAGCTATAAGAAGTTCAAGGAATATACCCGGATGGTGGACGAGAAGGAGGAGCCTATCTTCCTGCGGGATTTCCTGACATTCAAGAAGCGTACGCCCGTCCCGTTGGAGCGGGTCGAGCCGGAGGAGGCCATCATGCGCCGCTTCGTGACGGGAGCGATGAGCTTCGGCTCGATTAGCAAGGAGGCGCACGAGACGATGGCGATGGCGATGAACAAGATACACGGCCGCAGCAACACGGGCGAGGGCGGCGAGGACGCCTCCCGTTTCCAGCCCCGCGAGGATGGCTTGTCGCTCCGTTCCGCCATCAAGCAGGTAGCGTCCGGACGCTTCGGCGTGACAACTGAGTATCTGGTGAACGCCGACGAGATTCAGATAAAGATCGCGCAAGGGGCGAAACCGGGCGAGGGCGGACAGCTGCCGGGGTATAAAGTGAACGAGGTCATCGCCAAGACCCGCCATTCCATTCCGGGTATCTCCTTGATATCGCCCCCGCCCCATCACGATATCTATTCGATTGAGGATTTGGCGCAACTGATTTTCGACCTGAAGAACGTGAACCCGCGGGCCGAGATCAGCGTGAAACTGGTTTCCGAGAGCGGCGTGGGAACAATCGCGGCCGGTGTCGCCAAGGCGAAAGCGGACCGCATCGTAATCTCCGGGGCGGAAGGCGGCACGGGCGCCTCGCCGATGAGCTCGATCCGCTACGCGGGTTTGCCGCCTGAGTTAGGATTGTCGGAGACGCAACAAACGCTGGTGATGAACGGCCTGCGCGGACAGGTGCGCCTGCAAACCGACGGACAGCTGAAGACGGGGCGCGACATCGTGCTGATGGCGATGCTGGGCGCCGAGGAATTCGGTTTCGCCACCTCTGCGTTGATCGTGCTGGGCTGCGTGATGATGCGCAAATGCCACATGAACACCTGTCCGGTGGGCGTCGCCACGCAGGACGAGACGCTGCGCCAACGGTTCCACGGACGCTACGAGTATTTGGTGAATTTCTTCACTTTCCTCGCCCGCGAGGTACGGGAATACCTGGCGGAGCTGGGCTGTACGAAACTGGACGATATCATCGGGCGAACGGATTTGCTGACGCGCAAACCTTCCGACCTTGTCCGGAAGCACGAACTGTTGGACTTCAGCCAACTGCTTTACCAGCCGGAGCAAGCGGGCACGCGTGCGCTCCATCAAACGACACGGCAAATACACGCGATCGATAACGTGAAAGACGCGGACATCATCCGGCACGCACGCGAGGCAATCGAATCGGGGCACGAGGTGTCGCTCGATTACGCCATCGCCAACACGGATCGCTCCGTAGGCGCCATGCTTTCCGGCGAGATCGCCAAGCGATACGGCGACGCCGGGCTCCCGGACAACACCTTGCAGGTTAAGTTCAAAGGGTCGGCGGGACAGAGTTTCGGCGCATTCTTGGCGCATGGCGTACATTTCCGTTTGGAGGGCGAGGCGAACGATTACCTGGGCAAGGGCCTGAGCGGCGGGCGCGTCAGCCTGATGCCGCCGGTGCGCTCCACCTTCATCGCCGAGGACAACGTAATCGCCGGGAATACCTTATTATATGGGGCGACCAGCGGCGAGGTGTACATCAACGGGCAGGTAGGCGAGCGTTTCGCCGTGCGCAACTCCGGGGCGATCGCCGTCGTAGAGGGCGTGGGCGACCACTGTTGCGAGTACATGACCGGCGGGCGGGTCGTCGTATTAGGTCGCACGGGACGCAACTTCGCCGCGGGTATGAGCGGCGGCGTAGCTTACGTTTGGAACAAGAACGGTGATTTCGACTATTATTGCAACATGGAGATGGTGGAACTCTCGCTCATCGAGGATAGCGCCTCCCGCAAGGAGCTGCTTGAGCTCATCCGTAAGCACTATCATTACACCGGTAGCCATCTGGCGGGCGCGATGCTCGACAATTGGAACCGGTACGCCGACGAGTTCATACAAGTCGTTCCCATCGAGTACAAGAAGGTCTTGCAAGAGGAACAGATGCGAAAACTCCAACGCAAAATCGCCGAGATGCAAAAAGATTACTAACAAGACAAAAACAAACGAACAATGGGAAACCCAAAAGCATTTCTTACGATACACAGACAAGAGGCGGGTTATCGGCCCGTACACGAGCGCATAGATGATTTCAGCGAGGTAGAGCAAACCCTCAATAGCACCGACCGCCGCACGCAAGCCTCGCGCTGCATGGATTGCGGCGTGCCCTTCTGCCACTGGGCGTGCCCGCTCGGCAACAAACAACCGGAATGGCAGGATATGCTGTACAAAGGACGCTGGCGCGACGCTTACCTGACGCTGGCGCAAACCGACGATTTCCCCGAATTCACCGGGCGCGTCTGTCCCGCCCTCTGCGAGCAGAGCTGCGTGCTGAAGTTGAGTTGCGACGAGCCGGTCACCATCCGCGAGAACGAGGCGGCCATCGTGGAGGCGGCTTTCCGCGAGGGCTATATCCAGCCCATCCAACCCGTCCGCAACGGCAAGCGGGTGGCGGTAATCGGGAGCGGCCCCGCCGGACTGACCGTCGCCAACCGGCTGAACCGGAAAGGCTACGAGGTGACCGTCTTCGAGAAAGACGAGCTGCCGGGCGGCCTGCTGCGCTTCGGCATCCCGAACTTCAAGTTAGGGAAAAACATCATCGACCGCCGCCTGCGCATCTTGCGGGAGGAAGGCATCCAGTTCAGGACGAACACGATGGTCGGGAAAGAGATATTGGCGCGGGAGGTGGTCGATACGTTCGACGCGGTCTGCGTGGCGATTGGCGCCGAGGTACCTCGCGACCTTCCCGTCGAGGGTCGTAACCTGCGGGGCATCCACTTCGCCTTGGAATTGCTGGGCCAACAGAACCGCGTATTGGAAGGAATCGCCATTCCACCGAAGAATTTAATCAACTGCAAAGGCAAGAAGGTGCTGATTATCGGTGGAGGCGACACGGGAAGCGATTGCGTCGGCACGGCGAACCGCCAAGGGGCCGCCAGCGTCACCCAGATCGAGATCCTGCCGAAACCGCCCGTCGGCTACAACTCGGCGACACCTTGGCCCATGTATCCCAAGATACTGAAGACAACCAGCAGCCACGAGGAAGGTTGCGAGCGGCGCTGGAGCTTGGCGTCGAACCGCTTCGTCGGCGAGCGGAACAACGTGCGGGGCGTCGAGGTGGAAGAGGTCGAATGGCTGCCCGCGCCTGACGGAGGACGCCCCGTCATGCGGCCCACCGGCAAGCGCGAGGTAATAGAGGCCGACTTGGTATTCCTTGCCATGGGCTTCCTACATCCGGAGCAAGAGGGATTGGTGAAAGAGCTCCAACTGGCGACGGACGCACAGAAGAACATCGCCACCGACGCGAACGGACAGATAGCGGGCGGGAAAATCTTCGCCTGTGGCGACGCCGTGAGCGGGGCGAGCCTCGTGGTGAAGGCGATGGCCTCCGGCCGGAAAACTGCCGAAGCCATCGACCGTTTCCTGTCCCCTACGCCGTAGGCAATCGATTTCCTTGCGGAAATCGCTTCCCACACGCTGTGGCAACGAATTTCTTCGTGGAAATCGCTTCCCACACGCTGTGGCAACGAATTTCTTCGCGGAAATTTACTCCCTACGCCGTAGGCTACCGATTTCTTCGTGGAAATTCGCTCCCTACGCCGTAGGCTACCGGAAATCCCGCTTTGAAAGTTTGAAATCATAAATTTGAAATCATAAATCATAAATTCGAAACGACTATGTGTGGCATAACAGCGATATTCAACGTACACGAAGGCACCGCTGCCTTACGTAAACAAGTATTAGAGATGAGTAAACGAATCCGCCATCGCGGACCGGATTGGAGCGGCGTCTACCAAGGCAAGACCGCCATCTTGGCGCACGAGCGCCTTTCCATCGTAGACCCCGCCTCCGGCGGGCAACCCCTCGTGAGCCCCGATGGGAAACAAATCCTATGCGTCAACGGCGAGATTTACAACCATCGCGAGCTGCGAGAGCGGCTCAAAGACAAATACGAGTTCCAGACCGGCTCCGACTGCGAGGTGATACTGGCCCTCTACCGCGAGAAAGGCATCCATTTCATCGAGGATTTGAACGGCATCTTCGCCTTCGCCCTCTACGACGAGGAGAAAGATGTTTACTTGATTGCCCGCGACGCGATCGGCGTGATTCCCCTTTACATCGGTTACGACGACGCCGGACACCTCATGGTCTCCTCCGAGCTGAAAGGCCTGGAAGGCTTCGCCTCGCATTACGAACCTTTCCTGCCGGGACATTATTTCTATAGCGAGGACAACGCGCTGACCCGCTGGTACGAACGCGACTGGATGGACTACGACAACGTAAAAGAGAACCCCGCCGATCCGCATGCGCTTCACGACGCGCTGGAGGCCGCCGTACGCCGCCAGCTGATGAGCGACGTGCCTTACGGCGTGCTTTTATCCGGTGGATTGGACTCTTCCATCACCTCCGCCATCGCCAAGAAATACGCAGCGAAACGGGTGGAGACCGACGGCAAGGCGGACGCATGGTGGCCGCGGCTCCACTCCTTCGCCATCGGGCTGAAAGGAGCGCCCGACCTCGCCGCCGCCCGCAAGGTGGCCGACGCAATCGGTACGGTGCATCACGAGATTCATTACACGCTCCAAGAGGGGCTGGATGCGTTAAGCGACGTCATCTACCACATCGAGACCTACGACGTGACCACCGTACGCGCCTCCACGCCGATGTACCTGCTCGCCCGTGTCATCAAAAGCATGGGCATCAAGATGGTGCTGAGCGGCGAGGGCGCCGACGAGGTATTCGGGGGCTACCTCTACTTCCATAAGGCGCCGGACGCGCGGGCGTTCCACGAGGAGACGCTGCGCAAACTCTCCAAGCTCCACCTCTACGACTGCCTGCGGGCGAACAAATCGCTGGCGGCTTGGGGCGTGGAGGGCCGGGTGCCCTTCCTCGACAAGGAATTCCTCGATGTGGCAATGCGTCTCAATCCCGCCGCCAAGATGTGCCCGGGTCGTACGATCGAGAAGAAAATCCTGCGCGAGGCCTTCACCGATATGCTTCCCGAGGAAATCGTATGGCGGCAGAAGGAGCAGTTCTCCGACGGCGTAGGCTACGGCTGGATCGACACGCTGAAGCGAATCACCGCCGAGGCCGTCAGCGACGACGAAATGGCCCGCACCGCCGAGCGTTTCCCCATCAATCCGCCCCGCAACAAGGAGGAGTATTACTACCGCTCCCTCTTCGAGGAGCATTTCCCCAGCGAGAGCGCGGCGCACAGCGTGCCCTCCGTGCCGAGCGTGGCCTGCTCCACGGCGGAGGCGTTGGCGTGGGACGCCGCCTTCCAAAACATGAACGAGCCCAGCGGACGCGCCGTGAAAGGCGTTCACGAGGCGGCTTATTAAGTCTATTTCACGTTTTTATAACGAAACACGCCAACTTTTTACACAATAAAGGTTGGCGCGTTCCATTTTTATCCTACCTTTGTAAGCTAATAAAACTTTATAAACAGAATCGCGTATGAAGAAAATCTTTACAAGTATCAGTGTAGCGGCGGCCGCCTTATTCTTATCGGTAGCCCCGACACAAGCACAGCAACGGCAAATCACCGACCAGGAGAAGGTCGCTTTCGTAAAAGCGGCCGTTCCGGCGATGTTGGATCAATTCAAGCAAATCACGGGCATTGACATCGTTTCCTTCGCGAATCCCGATATCAAGGACGTGATCAGCTCTCCGCTGTTCGGCGTGCAAAACGGTATGCTCCGTGCCGCCACGACGACCTCGTTGACGCTGCAACCGGATAGTGTTATCCTCGATTTAAGCAATGTCGATTTAGGATTGGATGGCATGATGGGCGGATTGGCCGGTCAATTCTTGAACAGTGTAAAACTAACATTCGGCGAGTACAAAGACTTCACGATGACCACGCCCGACGGGCAAGGCATCGAGGTTAGCATCCCGCAAACGATATCCACCAATCTATTGGGGATGTTCGATGTATCTTTAAATGTCGCTATCGGCGATAAAACGGGCCTACTTCCTTTCAACTCGCTTTCCGCGAATTTGGATTTAGGTGGCCTCGACGCTTTTCTTGGCTCGATGGGTATAGAGAGTGGTTCCTTGTTCACGATGAAAGAGACGGGGTCGAATGGCAAATATGCGTACGACATTACGTTAGGCGAGACGCTGCGGGCGTTAATCGCCTCTGGGATGATAGCTGAGGACACGGAAGAGGATCCGGACGCGACCATCGAAATTACGATTCCGGAGAACGTCCTTATCAATGTGGATATGTCAACCGTCCAGACCAGCGCGACTATCGACGCGAGCGTATCTACCGTTCAGCCTACCGCGACCCTTCCGATGGGTGATGCTACCGTTTATCTGAACGCGAAAGAACTCTTGAATGGCGGCTTCAAGACCGACTCCATTGTTTTTGTCAGCTACGAGGATGGCGAAATCGCGGACTATGACAAAGTAGAGATCAGCAATACAGTGGAATTAGATAAGAATGCGGTAAAACGCGTCTTCACTACTTATTACAAAGATGAGACGACGAATGGAGAGTGGAAATTTGATACTGAAAAGACTCGCTATTGGGTGGGGAATCACGAATTGGACAATAAGAACCTGATTTATTCGCTCATGCAAGGTCTTATCGCGGATATGACGGCAGGGACGCTAACGACTTCTTTCGAACTGGTAACTACTACGAAGGTAGATGATCCTGAGAGCGAGGGCGTTATCACCGAGATAATCGACGCGGAAACCTCGATGGGCACGGAAGGAGGCTTAATCAATATATTGGTAGACGATGGCAACGAGGAAAACGGAGAAATATTGAATGTAGAAGTCAACATCCCGTTGAACAGCAAGACCGTCAGCGCGGCTTTCAAGCTGAAAAGCAGCGATTCTCCGATCGCTACGCTCTACCTGACCTCGAATATGATGAGCATCATCACCGACAACGAGGCTATCGAGAACGACGTACAAGCGCTGAAAGTCTCCTCTACCCCGAACGGGCTTTATGTACAGAACGGAAAGGGTAACTACGTAATCATTAATATGGTAGGTAAAGTAGTCGCCAACGGCATCATCACAAGCGACCAGCAATACATCAATTTGTCCATCCCCAAAGGAATCTACATGATTTCCATCAATCAAGAGGGTGAGCAAAAGACGATTAAATTCGCGAAATAACACCTTTTTATAGATTACTTACGGTAAAAGGGATCATCCGAATCATACGGGTGATCCCTTCTTTTTATGCACCTATGTTCTCCGGCCAACGCACATATGTGTCTTTGCCAACACACGTATGTTAAAATGCGAACGCACGTACGTGTCTTCACTAACGCACGTATGTTAAAATACCAACACACCTATGTTCCTTTCAGCCCCCACTCCGACGCTTTATCCGAATAATTATAAATTGAAACAAAAACAGCATAGTTTGATTATTATTTGATAGTATAGAACCCTATAAATATATCAAACTATTATTATCAATAGATTTATATCTCTTTTAGTCACCTATCGCTACAACACAAAAGCAAAATATCATACATTTGCACAAGAATAAAGCAAAAAGAAACAATATACAGAATAAACAAAACAAAATGGCAAATCTAATTAAGTTCTCAAAGATGCAAGGAGCCGGAAACGACTACATATATATAAATACGATGCTCTATCCCATCGCCCAGCCCGAACAACTCTCCATGCGCTGGAGCCAACCGCATACAGGCATTGGTTCGGATGGCTTGGTACTGATTGGCGCCTCCGATATCGCCGACTTCAGCATGCGCATTTACAATGCGGATGGCTCGGAGGCGAAAATGTGTGGCAACGCTTCCCGTTGCATCGGCAAATATGTATACGAGAACGGATTGACCACCAAACGGACAATCACCTTGGAAACGCGGTCGGGTGTCAAGACCTTGCGTTTAAACATAGAGGACGAGAAAGTATCCGAAATCACGGTCGATATGGGCAACCCGTTAGTCGGTCCGGTAGCGATCGATATCGAGGTAGCGGGAGAAACATACAAGGGGACGGTCGTCTCGATGGGAAATCCTCATTTGGTTATTTTCGTGGATGATTTAGACAAGATTGATTTACCCAAGGTGGGCCCCCTGTTAGAGACCCATCCCCTTTTCCCGGATCGGACAAACGTGGAATTCGCGCAAGTACGGACACCCGGCGAGGTACGTATGCGCGTCTGGGAACGCGGATCCGGAATCACGCAGGCTTGCGGGACGGGCGCTTGCGCGACAGCGGTAGCCGGCATCGTGAACGGGAAAACCGAACGAGAGACAACGATTATCATGGATGGAGGAGCTTTGCGCATAGAATGGCCGACAGACCACGGCCCCGTACGCATGACCGGCAACGCCACCCATGTATTCGATGGCTTTATCGAGGCTTAGACACATCACAAAACAAGAAAAGGAAAATAAACATGCATATAAACATAAAACAAATCAACTGAGTATGGCACTAATCAATGAACATTTCTTGAAATTGGAAAGTAGTTATCTCTTTTCCGACATCGCTAAGAAAATAAACACTTTCAAAGTGACACACCCCAAGGAAAAAATTATTCGCATGGGCATTGGCGACGTTACACAGCCACTGGCACCGGCGGTGATCGAGGCGATGCACAAGGCCGTCGATGAAATGGCGCATAAAGCGACTTTCCATGGCTACGGTCCCGAACAAGGCTATTCGTTCCTGATCGACGCCATCATCAAAAACGACTACGCGGCACGGGGTATCTTTATCGAGCCAAGCGAGGTCTTCATCAGCGATGGAGCGAAAAGCGATTGCGGGAACATCGGCGATATGCTCCGCCACGACAACAGTATCGGGGTAATGGATCCCGTCTACCCGGTGTATATCGACTCGAATGTCATGAGCGGGCGCACGGGAACTTTCCAGGACGGACGTTGGAGCGATGTGGTGTACATCCCTTGTACGGAAAAAAATCATTTCATCCCCGACCTGCCGAGTCGCCGGGTAGACATCCTCTATCTCTGCTACCCGAACAACCCGACCGGCACGACCCTCTCCAAGGAAGAATTAAAGAAATGGGTCAACTACGCTTTGGCGAACGACGCGATCATCATGTACGACTCGGCCTACGAGGCTTATATACAAGACTCTTCCATTCCCCACTCGATCTACGAGATCAAGGGTGCCAAGAAGGTCGCCATCGAATTCCGGAGTTTCTCGAAAACCGCCGGGTTCACGGGCGTGCGATGTGGCTATACGATCGTCCCCAAGGAACTGCACGCTTTCACGCTAAGTGGGGAACGTGTGGCGCTGAACCGCCTTTGGAACCGTCGGCAATGTACGAAGTTCAACGGCACCAGCTACATCACCCAACGAGGGGCGGAGGCGGTCTACTCCGCGGCCGGGAAACGACAAATAAAAGAGACCATTCAATATTATATGACCAACGCGAGGATCATGAAAGAAGGATTACGGAACTGTGGCCTGACAGTATACGGTGGCGACAACGCACCTTATCTGTGGCTGAAAACCCCGGACAACCTCTCCTCTTGGAAATTCTTTGACAAATTGCTTTACGAGGTCAAGATCGTCGGGACGCCCGGCGTCGGTTTCGGGCCAAGCGGGGAAGGCTACCTGCGCCTCACCGCCTTTGGCGACCGCGATGATACGATAGAAGCCATGGAACGGCTGAGGAAGTGGATCCGTTAAACCTCCTCCGCCCGGAAATGAGAAACAGAATGAACACCCATAATCATATTAGGTAGTATGTCAAAATTGAGATTTAGAGTTGTAGAATCGGCGTTCGAGAAGAAAGCGGCAGAACTCGCCGCTCCCGCCGAGAGACCCTCCGAGTATTTCGGGGAGTTAGTATTCAACCGGGAAAAGATGTTTAGGTATCTTCCAAGGAAAGCGTACGAGAAACTGGCGGACTCCATCGACAACGGCACGCCACTGGACCGCGAGACCGCCAACGCCGTAGCCGCCGGCATGAAGAAATGGGCCATGGAGAAAGGCGCTACCCATTACACGCACTGGTTTCACCCACTGACCGAGGGAACCGCCGAGAAGCACGACGCGTTTATCGAGCACGACGGTAAAGGCGGCGTCATGGAGGAGTTCGACGGCAAACTCTTGATCCAGCAAGAGCCGGACGCCTCCAGTTTCCCGAACGGTGGCATCCGCAACACATTCGAGGCACGCGGCTACTCGGCCTGGGATCCCTCCTCGCCCGCTTTCATCGTAGGCGACACCCTGTGCATCCCGACCATCTTCATCGCTTATACCGGCGAGTCGTTGGACTACAAAGCGCCGCTGCTGAAAGCGCTGGAAGCCGTGAACAAGGCGGCGGTGGACGTTTGCCACTACTTCAACCCGGATGTAAAGAAAGTGTACGCCTATCTGGGCTGGGAACAGGAATATTTCTTAGTCGATGAGGGACTATATGCCGCACGTCCGGATTTATTGATGACCGGTCGCACGCTGATGGGACACGAGAGTTCCAAGAACCAACAATTGGAAGACCATTACTTCGGGGCGATTCCGACACGCGTCATGGAGTTCATGAAAGAACTGGAAATCGAGGCGATGCGACTGGGCATTCCCGTCAAGACACGACACAACGAGGTAGCGCCCAACCAGTTCGAGTTGGCACCCATCTTCGAGGAATGCAACCTCGCCAACGATCATAACCTGCTGATCATGGCGCTGATGCGCAAGATATCCCGCAAACACGGTTTCCGTGTATTGTTGCACGAGAAACCATTCAAGGGCGTAAATGGCTCCGGCAAGCACAACAACTGGTCCCTCGGTACCGACACGGGAATCCTATTAATGGGTCCGGGCAAAACGCCGGAGGAGAACCTGCGCTTCATCACTTTTGTCGTCAACGTCCTAAAGGCGGTCTATACCCACAACGCGTTGCTGAAAGCAAGCATCTCCAGCGCCACCAACGCGCATCGCCTCGGGGCGAACGAGGCTCCTCCCGCCATCATCTCCAGCTTCTTGGGGGCACAGTTGTCGCGCGTATTGGAGCATTTAGAGAACAGCGCTCCGGAAGACTTCAACTTAGCGGGCAAGCAAGGGCTGAAACTCGACATCGCCCGCATACCGGAATTGTTGATCGACAATACGGACCGCAACCGGACCTCGCCTTTCGCCTTCACCGGCAACCGTTTCGAATTCCGCGCCGTAGGATCGTCGGCCAACTGCGCCGCCGCTATGTTGGTACTCAATGCCGCCGTAGCCGAGCAACTAAAACAGTTCAAGGAAGAGGTCGATGCCAAGATCGCCGATGGAAAAGAGAAATTCGCCGCTATCGTAGAGGTGATTCGGAAGGATATCAAGGAATGCAAGGCCATTCACTTCGACGGCAACGGCTACAGCGAGGAATGGAAAGCCGAGGCCGCCCGCCGGGGATTGGATTGCGAGACCAGCGTCCCGCTCATCTTCGATGCCTACCTGAGCGATCGCAGCGTGCGCATGTTTGAATCGACAGGCGTCATGACGCGCAAGGAACTGGAGGCCCGCAACGAGGTCAAATGGGAGATGTACACCAAAAAGATTCAAATAGAAGCGCGGGTATTGGGCGACTTGGCGATGAACCATATCATCCCGATGGCCACTAAATATCAATCGAGCCTGATCGATAACGTTTACAAGATGCGGGAACTGTTCCCGGCGGAGAAAGCGATCCATCTATCGTCGAAAAACATGGAAATCATCGAAGATATAGCGAACCGTACGATTTTCATCAAAGAGAAAGTGGACGAGATGGTAAACGCGCGCAAAGTCGCTAACAAAATCGAGAGCCAGCGCGAGAAAGCGATCGCTTATCACGACCAGATCGTCCCGATGATGGAAGCGATCCGCTACCATATTGACAAACTGGAATTAGTAGTCGACGACCAAATCTGGACTTTACCGAAATATCGAGAGCTTTTATTTATTCGATAATCTTGTTCAGACATTAGTTTTTGTTGATTGTTTTGTGTTTTATGAAGGAAAGGATGCTGCGAAGTATGCCTTTCCTTTTTTATACCAGTTAAAATCCGTACATTCGCGTTTATTGTTAAGAAAAGACCCAAATTATGACATTATCAGCAGAGTTACGAATAAGGCGGGATATTTTCATCGAAAAATATCTCAACAAGATAGACAATATAGAAATGATGATCGAGGTAGAGCGAGCGACTCGACAGATCTTTTCCCGGCGACAGATGGCCCATCCTTGCATGGTTTACTCGCGGAAAGAGATGGCCGACTCCGTACGGGAAGCGATCAAGCAAATCGAGAGAGGGGAATATATCACGGATGACAAACTTGAAAAAGAGATAAGGACATGGTGGTAAAGATAAAAAATCTCGGATGGTCGATGAGCGCCAAGGACGATTTAAAATCGATCGCTCTTTATTACAAGAAAAAAGTATCGATAACTTCCTCGATACAAATCATACACGAGCTCCGGACCGATGCCCAGAGCCTTCTTGAGACGCCGATGATCGGTCAAGTGGAACCCTTGATCAACGACGACATCAATCCATTGGTGAGCGACGGCATCGTTATCTATCGTTATATCATCAGCGGACATTACAAGATCGTTTACTACATCGCGCAAGATACGATCTGGATCGCCCGCATATTCGAGTGCAGGCAATCACCCGTGAACCAAAAACATCTATTAAATAAACAATAATATACCCTATGAATTACGGATTCGTCAAAGTCGCGGCGGCCATTCCCCACGTGAAAGTGGCCGACTGTTTTTACAATATTCAACAGATAGAGGGGCTACTCAGGCAAGCCGCCCAAAAGGATGTACAGATTATCGCCTTCCCGGAATTGTCGATAACCTCTTACACTTGCATGGACCTGTTCTCGCAAGAGATCCTGCTTCGGAACGCGGAGAAGGCTTTACTGGATTTGGTAAACGCCACGGCCGACCTGGATTTGCTAGCGATTGTCGGTTGCCCGCTCGTCAGCGATAACCAGTTGATAAACGCCGCCGTCGTTTTCCAACGTGGCGAGATCTTAGGCGTAGTGCCCAAGAGTTACCTGCCGAACTACAAGGAATTCCAAGAAGAGCGATGGTTCACTCCTTCCGCCCATTTGCAACATTCCATGATCACGATCGGGAATCGGGAAATTCCATTGGATTGTTACCTGATTTTCGAATACGAGCAAACACGTGTAGGCATCGAGATCTGCGAGGATTTATGGGTACCCATTCCTCCCAGCTCCGAGCTGGCCATGCAAGGGGCGAACCTGATATTCAACATATCCGCCAGCAACGAGTTAATCGGGAAACACGCCTATCTACGTTCCTTGATCCAGCAACAATCCGCACGCTGTATCGCCGGATATATCTACGCTTCCGCCGGTTTCGGCGAATCGAGTACCGACCTTGTATTCGCGGGCAACGGCATTATAGCGGAAAACGGGACGATACTCCAAGAGTCCGACCGTTTTTCCATGGACGAGCAACTGATTATCAGCGAAATCGACATCGAGAACCTACGAAACGACCGGCGAGTCAATACGTGCTTCACACGAGGTTTCTTGAACCATAATATGGACAATGGCACGATCGTACCGTTCAGCCTTCCTTGCCGGGCATTGGAATTGACGCGGGAGATAGACCCAAGGCCTTTCACCCCTTCCGGCGACGCCCTGCGCGAACGCTGCGAGGAAATATTCCATATCCAGGTGGCGGGATTGGCCAAACGAATCCTTCACGCACATGCGTCGACCGCCGTTATCGGCATATCCGGTGGATTGGATTCCACGCTGGCTTTATTGGTCACGGCGATGACATTCGACGCGCTGAAAATGCCCCGGGAAAAGATTATCGGCATCACCATGCCTGGCTTCGGTACGACCGGGCGAACCTATCGCAACGCGGTCAACTTGATACACTCGTTAGGCGTGACGCTGAAAGAGATTTCCATCAAGGAGGCATGTATCCAACATTTCAAAGATATCGATCATGATATCGACACGCACGACGTGACCTACGAGAACAGCCAAGCGCGCGAGCGCACCCAAATCCTGATGGACGTGGCGAACCAATCGAACGGCTTGGTAGTAGGAACCGGAGACCTCTCCGAACTTGCCCTGGGATGGGCTACCTACAACGGCGACCACATGTCGATGTACGGAGTGAACGCCGGCATCCCGAAGACTCTCGTACGCTACTTGGTGGAATGGGTGGCCCGTCATAAAGTAGACGAGAACTCTCGCGCTACCTTATTGGACATCATCGATACGCCTATCAGCCCGGAATTAATCCCCGCCGACGAGCAAGGAAATATCCGGCAAAAAACAGAGGATTTGGTAGGACCTTACGAGTTGCACGATTTCTTCCTCTATCATTTCCTTCGTTTCGGCGCATCGCCGGCGAAAATCTATTTCTTGGCTCAACAAGCGTTTAAGGGCAGCTACGACCGCACGACTATCAAGAAATGGCTTTACACCTTCTTCCGCCGCTTCTTCCAGCAACAGTTCAAACGCAGTTGCCTGCCGGACGGTCCGAAAGTAGGCTCTATCAGCCTGTCGCCCCGTGGCGATTGGCGGATGCCCAGCGACGCGATGGCGACACTCTGGCTACAAGAAGCGGAGCGTCTGCCCGAATAAAGCGATTAATTCTTGGCGAGGCGGACAACGTCCGCCCCCGAGACCCGCTGGTAGACGCGTAAACCAAACTCGGGGACAATGGCCAGCACATGATCGAACAGGTCGGCTTGGATGCGTTCGTATTCCACCCATTCCTTGTTCGAGGAGAAGCAGTACAACTCTATGGGAATCCCTGTATCGGTTGGCTGCAGGTGGCGTACCATGCAAACCAATTCCTTGTTAATCTCCGGGAGACTTCGCAAATAGCGGACGAGGTAGGCACGGAAAACCCCTAAATTCGTCAACCGATGGCCATTGACGGGCACGCTCCCGTCAATGCCATATTCCGTATTGTATTTCTCCAAATCCTGCTCGCTGAATTCAATATAATCGCGGATAAGCGATATTTTCCGGAAGCGCTCCAGCATCTCGGGCGTGCAGAAACAGACACTTGTCATATCGATGTTGATAGAGCGCTTGATACGCCGCCCGGGCGACTCGGTCATGGCGCGCCAGTTCTGGAAAGCGTCGCTTACCAAGGCATAAGGCGGTATGGTCGTGATCGTATTGTCGAAGTTGCGCACCTTGACGGCATAAAGCGTGACCTCGGTCACCGTACCGTTCGCGCCATACTTCTCCATCGTAATCCAATCGCCGGGACGTAGCATATCGTTCATCGACAATTGGATACCCGCCACGAAACCCAATATCGTATCCTTGAAGACCAACGTCATAATGGCGGCGGAAGCGCCCAGACCGGCAAGCAGGGAAACCGGCGAGCGGTTGATCAGCACGCTGATAATCAATATACCGCCAATCAGGAAAATGATGACTTGCAGGATTTGCACGAAACCTTTCAGCGGCTTGTTCCGGAAAACATCCTTCTGGTTATAAACCTCAAGGACTACGTTCAACGAGGCATAAACAAACCGGAGGACGACCGCAATGACATAAACCAAGCACAACTTTCGCAACAGTTGCAACGTCACGGGTGTCTCCTCCGCGAGGAAAGCGAAAGGCAACAAGACGTAAATCAGCACCGCCGGAATGATGTGCATCATCTTGTGGATGATCTTGCGCTCCACGATCAAGTCGTCCCATTGGTTCTTCGTCCGCTTCGCCACCCGCTTGAACATCTCCAGAAAGATGCATCGGCATATATAATCGATAGCCACCGTGACCCCGATAATCAGCAAAAGGATCATGATATTATCCCAATACCCGGAGGTCGCGCGGATTAATCCCATTCGTGTGAGCAAGTCATAAATCCAATCATGAATCTGTTCCATATCTAATTTCAATTTAAAATTTCAGACAGACGCTCCTTCATCTATCATCACACAAATGTAATCAAAAGTGAACTTCCACGCAAACGGGAATCAACTCGTCCGACGAAATCGCATACCGACGGGAAGCCGCGACTGGCGCGTCGCTCGCATCAGACCGGTTCACCAAACTCGTAATGCTCAAAAACGGGAGGCGTAGGCGACAGGTCGTAATAATCCAGCTTGGCGATAGGCAGGCGGAAATAGACCAAATCCGTATAGCGCTTATACAGACGGGGCAAGACCGGATTGTCCGCATATATCTCGCGAGCCAAAGCGTCGGGAACGTCAAACACGGCGCACCCGGTCAATCGCACGGATATATCGCCGTCCATGGCAAGCAGCTCGACATGGGGATTCTCCCGCAACTGCCGATACACTTCTTTGCGAGGGGAAGTGGCGAAATAGAGGGTATGCCCTTCCTGCCTCATGATTTGGAACACCCTGATTTTAGGTTTATCTTGTTCTACGGTGGCAAAGGCCACGTCCTTATGACCGCTTAAAAAATCAAATGCTTTTTCCATTATCGAGATTCGTTTATACCTTTATATTATATACTTTACCGAAAAGGCTCCGGACGGCGTGATACACACGCGCCGCCCGGAGCGTTATGATTCGCACTATACCTTATTTATATAAAGCCTTGCCTAAATCCGCCAGTCCCGCCTCTCCGGGCAAGCCGGGATAAGCGCTCTTCAAGGCATCCACAAATCCTTGCGCCGTTTGATTCGCGGCGAGCAACTCTTTCACCTTTTTCAAGTAAGCGATCTTGAACTCCACCGCGTCCCGCTTCGCCACGCCGCCATGTCCGCCGATGAACAGCTCCGCGCCCGAGGCCAACGAGTTCTCCGCCTCGGCGATCTCCGCGTCGATAGCGGCCGGAGAGGAAACCTGCAAATGGCTGACGTGTGCCTTCGCTGGAGTCCAGTGCGTGTAATAGGCCTTCCCCCCTATCAGGATGCTCGCTCCAGGGAAATCCGATGTCGCCCCGCGGCGGAACTCAAACGAGACACCCGCCCAAGTCCGCGTCGTGCCGAAAGCCACCTCCGTAGCCTTACCCGTAGGCATCTCGGTCATCGCGTCGCCGAACGCTTGCGCGAAGCCTTTCATCATGCCGCCATACACCTCACCCTTGGTAAAAGCGGGCATGCCTTCCGCCATTACCACGTCGTGGCTTCCGGTCCCTCCCACGTGATAGTCCGTGACGCGTTTCTCCACGGGCTTCCCCAATTGAGAAAGATAAGCGTCGAACTCTGCCACGTTATCCTTGAACAGCGGCTGCTCCATGGTCACAAGCGCATCCTCGCCCTCGACGATGTAACTCGCGTCGCCCAACGCGTCGTTGGTGTAATACACATGCAATTTGTAATTGCCGAGGTCGTGTACCTCGAAACGTCCCTTAGTCTGTGCCATAACTGTAATTGTTAAAAGATTGAACAAAACAAATAATACCTTTCTCATCATATTCATTTTTACTGGTTATACAATAATGCCTGATTCCTTATTCTACCGAATACCTGAATAATGGATATGCACCAACCTCCATTCTCCATCCACTCCTTTCTCAAAGATTTGCGTTTCCCGTCCCTTGGTATGGTGCGCCGTACCATCTATTCTTGTGGCATCAAATATCCAGGTAAATTCCGACCACGCCGTGCTATCGTTCACATGGACTTTCAATTCATCTTTCCGCAAATCGCGTTTGGTAAACCAAGTCCCAAAGATTCCGACCACCAAACTGTCCCGAATCTCTTGATATGTAGAATAATAGCCGGAAGGCCCTATAAAGGAAACTTTTGTATCGTGCGACCATATTCGGTTGACCAATGCCGTGTCACACAGGTTTATTGTCTCTATATATTGGCTGATCAACCGTTCGACGGCCGCTTTATCATTTTCCGGCTTAACGGGCATTTCCCGTTTTGTCACCTTCGCACAACTTGCCAACGCTACAGCTGTCGACATCAAAAAGAGAACAGTCATACGTGTTACATCCTTCATGCTCTAAATATTAAAAGTTTATTACTAACTAAAAAGCTCTCTTGTTTCCTTCACGTCGCAAAGGTAGAATACGTATTTTAATCCCGCAAGTAGGTTCTTGCGCGTCAGATACTTACGCCGAAGTAACCATTGTTGGACGTAAGCGACTTACCTACGAAAATATTTTTGAGAAAAGTTTATTGCCGCATGCTTGTCCTGTTTCCTGATTTCCGTTATCTTCGCAAACAGATAATTAAAAACCATTAAACCTTTAAATAAAGGCATATGAAACTGACATGGGTTACCGCTGCCAGTTACATGGATGGCTACCGGCTGGCGCTTACATTCAATGATGGTAGCCGCAAAGTATTCGATTTTTCCCAGCTATTGGCCACCAAGCCCACACGATTTGGCGCATTAGCGCAACCGGAAGTGTTCAAGAATTTCGCTCTCGATGGTTGGACCGTCACTTGGGACAACGGTAAGATTGACATCGCACCGGAATATCTCTTAGAACACGGGGTTGAGGTGTGAGAGAATCATGAATCCTCCCCGATAACCGCTTTCCCCGCGTGGGACAACCGAAATCGGGACGGAGAAGCGCTGTCTACCCAGTCGACAGTACCAATCCGGCGGGAGAACCGCTTTCCCCGCGGGGGACAATCGAAATCGGGGCGGAGAAGCGCTATCTACCCAGTCGACAGTACCAATCCGGCGGGAGAAGCATCGTCGACTCAGTCGACAGCCCTTATCCGTGCCGATTGACGTTGTCGACCGAATCGCGATCCCCGCTCCCTTTCCCAAGACTTACGCGAAAAAGGCTTTTGCCATCCGGGGAAAATATACTTACCTTTGTAGAGTAATTTGAAAGGCAATATCATATGGATAGAACAATGATTGAAGACGCGGTATTCCCGGGTTGCCCGATACGGAATATCTTATCCAAGCTTTGCGATAAATGGTCGCTTCTGGTCATATACACGCTGGACAAGTCGGACAAGAGAACCATACGGTTCAAGGAGTTGCAGCGCGAGATTCCCGACATCTCGCAAAAGATGCTGACCGTGACCCTACGCACGTTGGAGAGCGACGGCTACGTGACCCGCACAGTGTATCCGGAAGTTCCTCCCAGGGTCGAGTACGCGCTGACGGCTCGGACGCGCTCCTTGCTTCCGCATATAAACGCCTTGATAGGATGGGCGCTGGAGAATATGGACGCTATCATGAAGGACAGAAAGAAGGCCCACGGGCGTTAGCTTATGATGATGGGCATTGCCAACCCTTTAGAATGCCCATGCTAAGAAACGAACGATGCCCATCATTAGCACCTAAGGATGCCCATCGCCGGAAGCGTTGAACACCAATACTTTCCCGTGCTTCTCGATATAATCGTACAACGCTTTGTAGAAGGCGTGGCGCGTGAGCGTGGAGGCATCGCCGACGATTATCAATTTCATCCGGGCACGGGTGATGGCGACGTTCATCCGGCGCAAGTCGTTCAAGAAACCGATCCGTCCCTCTTCGTTGGCACGAACCAGGCTGATCAGGATCACGTCCCGCTCCTGCCCCTGGAAACCATCCACCGTATGCGCCGTGATCAAGCCTCGCAACGGCCGCAAGGAAGCGTCCCGCTTAATCAATCCGCGCATGCACCGCACTTGCTCCTTGTAAGGCGATATCAAACCGAAGTCGATACGCTCCTCCAGCACCCGCTCCTTCCCGATCCGCTCGATATAAGCGCGTAGCTGGCCGACCAACAACTCCGCCTCTTGCCGGTTCACCCGGCTCATGCTTTCCGAAGGGGTCTCCTCCGCGAAGTCGAGATTCGAGGTGTCGTACCATACGACGGGCGTGTCCAGCCGCAAGATACCCCGCTGGCCCACCTCGGGAGCGGACTCCAACTCGTCGTGATAAAACCAATGGGAAGAGAAGCGCATGATGTCCTCGTGCATGCGATACTGCACCCGTAGCAGGGAAACCGTCTCCGGTTTCGAGGTAGCGATCTTCCGCATCAGGGTATGGCTCAATCCGCCTCGTTCGGCCTCCACGCATTTCACCGTGGGCGGCAATTGATGATGGTCGCCCGCCAGGATTACCCGATCCGCCTTGCCGATCGCTATCCAGCAAGCCGCCTCCAAGGCTTGCGCCGCCTCGTCGATGAATAGCGTGGTGAAATGCCGGTTCATCATCACCCGGTTGGCCGAACCGACCAACGTGCAGGCGACAACCCGCGCCTCGTCGAATAACTCGCTATCGATCTTGACCTCCAGCTCCGTGGCACGGAACCTGAGGCGGGACAAGCGGTTGCGAATCGTATCCTGCTCCTCGCGGCTACGCCCGCGCCGGTTGGCCCGCATCTCGCGGATCGCCTTCCGGATGCCCCACAACTCCGCGTAATCCGGATGCGCCTCGAAACGTCGCTCATAAGTAAACGAGAGCATCTTGTCGTTCACGCGTGTCGGGTTCCCGACACGGAGCACCGCGATACCCCGGTCGGTCAGTTTCTCCGATATCCAATCGACGGCGGTATTGCTTTGGGCGCACACCAACACCTGGTTCTCCCGATGCAACGTCTCGTAGATAGCCTCCACCAAGGTCGTAGTCTTTCCCGTACCGGGAGGGCCATGCACGATCGCTACCTCCTTGGCGGCCAGCACATGATTCACCGCCGCCTCTTGCGACGGATTCAACCACGGGAAACGAATGGGGAACAATGCGCGCCACTGGGTCTTCGTGGTTCCCAGAAACACGTCCCGAAGGTGCGCCAAGGTATTGTTTCTCGCCCGCATGACATCCGACAAGGCGGCGAACATGGAGCGGTAGCTTGTCTCGTCGAAATACAGTTGCACGCCAAGGTCGCCGCCTTTCCCTTGCAAATCCACCAAGGCCGCGGGCGAAGGCAGGATAACCACCATCCGATCCTCGCGCACATAACTGATTACGGCGGAGAAATCCAAGAACCTCGGCTTTCCGAGACTATCGGTAGTAAAAAAACAGACCGGGCGACCGTGCTCGAAATTATGCTCGGTCTCCCAGTCCTCCACACGCTCGATCTCAATCACCAGCTGGTTCAACGAATTGTAATAACTCCGCCCCGGCGCGACCGGATACCAGCAAATTCCCCGCGCGATCCGTTTCCGCAAACCCATGCTCTCGGCCTGCTGCCGATAAAGCTCTTTCTCGTAGGTATATTCCATCCGTAAAAGGTCGTTCTGCCGTTGCAGGTCCGCGAGCGGGGAAAGCTGATTGTTTGCCATGATGCGATATCCATTTTAAAAACCGGGCGCGAAAGTACGGAAAATATTCCGATAGCGAAAACGAGGACTTAATCCTTCAATTCCAGTTTCACGTCCCGGTAAATCGACCGCACGATGCTCAAGATGTACAAGGAATGCTCGATATTCTGCCTCAACGACTCCTCGTCCGTATAATAGAACTCGCACGAGGCCGTCACGTTCCTCAGCGTCGGATCGATGTATACCTTCGCGAGCTTGATCTGGCGCGTCACCTTGTTGCAGGCGAAAAGGGAAAGCGTCTCCTCGCCCTCATCCACCTCGTTGAACTGCGGCAACAGGAAAGCCAAGTAAGGCTCCTCCTCCTCGCCGATAATCACCATGATATTTTTCATCTGATAATAAAACGAGATATCGCCATCCTCGTCCACCTCCGGCTTATAGCCCATATCCTCCAGGGCTTTCAAAACCAATTCCGTCTTTGTCATCGTAATGTCCTCCTTATATTATATAGGGTTATCAATCGTTATCCTCAGTCGTCTCATCCACGTCGGGGTCGTTCGCCTCCCCATCGGTCGTTTCGCCCTCCTCGGCCGCGAAAACCTTCCGGGCAAGAAACAGCGATGCCTCCAAATGATAGATCATACGGGTGATTACCGCGCGAAGATCCTCTTCCTCCCCGATGCATTCCCGCTCGTAGAACAGCCACATGCTATCGCCCACCTTATGGGCTTTCACATACTTAAACATCGTGTTGAGCTTATCGACCCATTGATAGAACAAGGACGCGTTGTCCTCCTCGAAATCTTGTATGCCTGGCACACAAAGGCTCAAAAACTCATCGTCGTCCTCATTCGGGATATAAAAATAACTCGCTCCCTCGTATTTAAAACCATATCCCCAGTCGTCAAGCTCCTCGCAATTGAATCCCAAATTCTTGAGCACTTCCAATACTTTCTCTTTCATGATCTTTCTTTTTTATAAGGTTTATACTATAGCTTTTATTCTAACGAAATCCGATAGGCCGGTAAGCGGAATGGGCATCCTTGGGCGAGAACTCCCGATGCACACGCTCGTATTCACGCAACTCCTTGCCGCTGATGGATGGAACTCTCCGGGAAACAATCGTTTCCAACAGTTCTTGGGAAATTTTCTGATACACTTGCCCAGGTGTACGCAGAGTAGCGTTAAACATCTCTCGCGACGCCGTTTTCACGATATAGCTGATATCGCTGCAATTATATCCTTCCGTGAGCAAAGCCAGCCGCTCGAAATCAAGATCCTCGTTGATGGGAAGTTTCCGCAAGGCCATCCGGAACAACGACTCCCGAACCTTCGCGTCGGGCATATCCACATAAATCATCTCGTCGATGCGCCCGGCACGAAGCACCGCCTTATCGATACGCTCCGGATGATTGGTCGCCGCCACCACATAGACATCTCGCTCCGAGGCGTTATTCAACATACAAAGGAACTCGTTCACCTCTCCGTTCTGATAGTTCCGGTCATCGGTGGAACGTTGGGGTACCATCGCGTCAAACTCGTCAAAGAACAACAAGGTAGGTGCCTTGCGTTCCGCCTGGCGGAAAAGCGCGCCGATCTTCTCCTGCGTACCATGTATCAAGGTAGAAGCCAAGTCATCGGGGACAACCTTCATAAAGTTGATATTAACCTCCTCCGCCATTTTCTCCGCGAAAAAGGTCTTGCCGCATCCTGACGGTCCATAAAACAGCAGGGAAGGCGGCCTTATGCCGTAGGCTTCCGCACATTCCTTATGATTCAGCACATTAATAAAACCGTCGGTCACGAACTTTTTCAATTCGTCCATGCCCGCCACGTCACTGAAGCCTTTTCTCGACTCCTTCTTCCTCGGATGCTCCTCTACGCTCTTTTCGCTCTTTCCCGCGATCGTTTTATTCTCGTTCGTCCGGATTGTTCCCTTGCCGGTCAAAGACCGAAGCCATTCTTTCTCCGATATTGTTGTTTCCATGCTCTATTCCTCCTTTTCCTTTTATATAAGGATAGAGCATAAAATAAGTTCATTCCTTTACGCCAAACATTTAAAAAGACCTAATTAAAACTGGAAATAGATAAAGGGCTGTACACCGGCGCTCTTAAACTGCACGACTATAAAGATCGCGATCGCCAAAAGAGCGGCTTGCGCCCACAAAGGAGAACGGGTGACGGCCTCGCGTAGCGTATTCTCAATGTTCCGCGGCATAAAGTGCATGACATAGCCAATGAGCATCAAAGCGAATACGCCTTTGTAACCAGACACGAACTGCGTGAACACCTCTGGATGGAAGTTCGTCCCAATCTGGCTGAGCATCTCGCCCACGATCCGCATCGAAGGCGCACGGAACAAGATCCAGCCCAAACAAACCAAATGAAATGTAATCAATACCCCTAACACACGTCGCCAAGGCTTCATCTCCGTACCTACTTTCTTGAAACTATGGAAACGACCGATCACGAACTTATGGATGGCCAGCGCCACGCCGTGCAAGGCACCCCATAGGACGAAACTAACGGACGCCCCGTGCCACAATCCTCCCAACAGCATAGTAATCATCAAATTGATATAAGTACGGATTTTCCCCTTCCGGTTTCCTCCCAATGAGATATAAAGGTAATCCTTCAACCAAGACGATAAGGAGATATGCCAACGACGCCAGAATTCGGTAATCGTGGCCGATTGATAGGGCGAATCGAAGTTGATATTGAAGCGGAACCCCAACAACAAAGCGATGCCAATCGCCATATCGGAATACCCGGAGAAATCACAATAAATTTGCAAGGCATAGCCATAGACCGCCAACAGATTCTCCACACCCGTATATAATAAAGGAGCGTCGAAAACCCGGTCGACAAAATTCAGACTGATGTAATCCGATATCACGGTCTTCTTAAACAGACCGCATAGAATCAGGAACAAGCCTTCCCCGAACTCCGTACGTGTCACGGTCGGATGCTTATACATCTGCGGAATGAAGTCGCGGGCACGGACGATGGGACCCGCTACCAATTGCGGGAAGAAGGAGACATAAAAGACATAATCAATCCAGCGCGTGAGCGGCTGGATACGTCCCCGATAGACATCGATGACATAGCTGATGCTCTGGAACGTAAAGAACGAGATCCCGACCGGAAGGAATATATCCAACCGCTGCCACTGCCCACCTATCGCTTGGGTAAACAATTCACCCATAAAGTTGAAATACTTAAAGTACCCCAACATTCCCAAGTTCACGCACAGGCTCAACGTCACGAACAGTTTCTTTCGCAAAGCCGTACCCGCATGAGAAATGCCTTGGGCGATCAGGAAATCGGACGTAGCCGTGAATACCAGCAACCCGAACCACACCCCGCTACTCTTATAGTAAAAATATAAGGAGAAAAGCGTTACGTAGATAATACGCATCAACGTGTGCTTCCGCAACGGGATATAAATCAGCAGGAAACCTATAAACAGGAAGAAAAACAACCCGCTACTAAACAAGATAGGCGCATCCGGATGATACGTCAGGATATCGCCCAACTTCTCCCATGTAAATTGATGGCTGTCAAACCAACTTTTGATGATTGTATAAATAAATTCCATGATCGCTACTTTCTATGATTATACGATTCCATCAGGGCACGGAACAATAGGGTTCCTTGCTCCTGATAGCCCTCTTTCTTGAAATGAATCCGATCCCGGCTCATCAAACGGGAGCGATACCATTGACGGCAGGAGTTTTTCCCTCCGGTAGTCGTGAACAAATCCCAACAAGCGACGCCCTCCTCACGCGCCACCTCGCGGATAGCCCGGGCGGCTCGCTCCGTATTCGTATTGTGTGTATAGGTACGTTTTTTATTCACCCAGACCCGTTTATAGCATTCGGGCGGTGTCGTCAACAAGATGGCCGTACGCGGCATCTCTTTCTTGACAAGCGCCAAGAAAGCCCTGATTTGCCCCTTGAATTCCGTGGAAGAGAAACGGCGCCCAAACGTCTCGTTCGTACCCATCGAGATAATCAATAAGGATGGATTCAGCAAAGCCAATTGGCGCACGTATGCCTCGTCCGTATAATTCACGTACATCGCCCCGTTCACGCCTATCGAATGGTATAAGATCCCCGGTTCCCCATTACGAAGTTGAAAACCATAATATACATTATCGAAGGACGAGGCCGGTAGCAAGCGGTCCGTCCCTTCCTTCCGGCGGGTGCTTTGCAACTGCAGCGTGTCAATCCGATGAGTAATCCGGAAAGTGTCCGCCAATAGACCGGGCACGCCGATAGAATCGGACCGGAAAGTGCGCACAGAGTCTTTCAATGCCCCGGCGGGAAGCATCGGCATGGATTTCTCGCCCCGATACAGAATCGCCTCATTAAACGCATAACCCGCCCCGTTCTTGGGAGTCATGATAATATCGAAATTGATGGAGGGGGAAGTGGAACGAATCCCGATACCTCCTATCCCGATGGGAGCTTTCCGCGTCCGTTGGATACAACGCCCCGTCACCCAGTTCCGAACAACCGACCGAATAAAGTAATCGTCCGGCTCGTTGGTGCGAGTAAGTTTGAAAGGAGCGATCCAACCCCGTCCCGCGTTGCCGAAAGATTGGTGGAACAAGCGCATGACCCGTCCGCTCAAATGCCCGGCCTGGATATGGGAATCGCCCAGATGAACAATATGAATTATCGTATCTTTCCCGGCACGCAATGAATCCAAGGCATCGAAAAAGCTGTCCCAAAGCGCGCAAGAGTCCGGAAGAGTCAACGTATCGTCCCCTACCCGCATGGAATAAGCCAAAGACGGAAGCGGTATCGTATCCCGAACAAGCAAGCTATCGACCGGCTCGTTCTCGTTCACGCCTCGGACTGACTTCGGGCATAATCCCACCAAGCCTATGATTCCCAGAATCGCTACGCTAATCCACCATCTTCTCCGCCTCATCATAAAATGCTTTTTCTGATAACAATGCTTTTAAAAAGGCCTCGGCGATCTCCTTGCCACCCCGGAAGCCCAAATGGGTGTAATCCTTGCTCGCCCAATTCCGCTCCACGAAGCGCACCATACTATTCTCGCCTCCCATCGCGCCAAACACGTTCCAGAAAGGGATTCCTGCCTTTCGCGCCGCTTGCCGTTGGGCATGCAGCAACGCCAACACCGCCGGCATCGTCTCGAACTCTCCATCCACCTGTCGGCTCCGGTCCGACACACCCAACATCAACAGATCTGCCTCGGGGAAACAGGTTTGCAAATGTTGGACAGCCTTCACCATCCGGTTTCCATACCAACGATAATCCAAGATACTGTCGGTCACGATATTCAAGCCATACTGCAACACGATCAAATCATAAGGACGGATCTCGTTCAAGGCCTGGCAACGGAGCGTATCCAAACGGTCCAGTATCATACCGGAATTGCCCCGCAAGGAATAATTATCCACCACGATGCCCGTATCTTCCTCCAGCGCTATGCCCAAAGCCTGGAAGCCCGCCGTATTCGTAAAAGAGAGGTCCGCCTCGGTAAACGTTCCCTTCCGCTCGTACTGCGTGATGGTCGAGGTGGAAGGCAGCGCCTCATAAATCGTATCCGCGGAGGCATCGCACACCAATCGCAACTCCGTCCGCTCGTTTCGCTCATAAATCAATCTCAAGGAAGAGACCGGCTGAAGACCCGGATAACGGTCCGTGGTCTTGACATGGATAGAAGCGCCTTCCTCCACCGCTTCGAACGTCATACCGGGCAAGGTATAGCCATGCTCCTTGTCGGTAAGCATCGACCATGTCGTCCAGCCCTCGGCATGCTGCTCCACCGTCGGGCGGAATTGCGCCGCCACGGACGTAACCGGAACGAAACCGACACCGCCACCTCCAAACATCTGTTGCAAACCGGACCGCACGTCGGCCACCATGATATCGCCCTCGATAAACGAGTCGCCCAGGAAAGCGACCCGCACGGGACGGTCTAACTCCCTCCGGTCCCGTAAAGCGGCGAAGAAACGTTTCAAACCGATATGCCCCAACGAGTAATCCTCGATATGAGAGCCCAACGAATCGGCTCCTCGCACGGCATAGACCGCTTTATAAAGGGAATCCCGAAGCGCCAACGCCGCGGAATCTATCCCCGCCGCCCGCATCACGGAGTCCCACAACGCGGCGGAATCTACCTCCAGCGTATCCGCCCGCTCCAATTGAAGTCGTAATGAATCCAACGACATGCGGTCCTCCCTCACCTTGAAATCCGAAAGGAGGTCGACCTTCTTCAACGTATAACCCAGCAAGGTATCCGG
This sequence comes from Candidatus Parabacteroides intestinigallinarum, assembly GCA_019114945.1. GTDB lineage: Bacteria > Bacteroidota > Bacteroidia > Bacteroidales > Tannerellaceae > Parabacteroides > Parabacteroides intestinigallinarum. Next base: position 45,249 of record DXEN01000010.1, read on the forward strand.
CAGGTAATACAAGCCCGCACACATCAATCCTGTCAGTAACAAAAGCGCCAACACCCTGCCCAAATTGTTCTCTTTATCCATTTACATTCTCGCTTACGAGGGGGCAAAGATAGAGAATAATGACAGATATTCCCCGATACCTCGCAGGAAAACGTTATCTTTGTCCGACTCATATAAATATAATCGTTATGTTCAGCAAAGAAACTTACATAGCCCGTCGGGCTAAACTCAAACAAGCCTTAGGCTCCGGTCTGTTACTTTTCTTAGGGAACGACGAGAGCGGCATGAATTACGCGGATAACACGTATCACTTCCGTCAGGACTCCACGTTCCTCTATTTCTTCGGGTTGCCATACGCGGGATTGTCCGCCATCATCGATATCGATAATGACAAGGAGATTATCTTCGGCGACGAGCTGACCATCGACGCCATCGTGTGGATGGGCACGCAGCCGACCCTGCGGGAGAAAAGCGAGGCGGCGGGGATCGAGATCGTCCGCCCCTATAAAGAGGTAGAGGATTACCTGAGGAACGCCCAACGCAAGGGCCAACCCATCCATTACCTGCCCACCTACCGGGCGGAGCACCAAGTCAAGCTGTTCCAATGGCTGGGCATCCTGCCAGGGGCGGAGCGGCCTTCCGTCCCGTTCATCATGGGCGTGGTGAACCAACGTATCTACAAGAGCGAGGAAGAAATCGCGGAGATCGAGAAAGCGTGCGTCGTTACGGCGGATATGCACCTGGCCGCCATGCGCGCCGTACGTCCGGGTGTCCGGGAATCGGAAGTAGCCGCCTCCGTGTCGGAAGTGGCGTACGCCCACAACTACGAACTTTCCTTCCCGACTATCGCCACGATCAACGGGCAGACGCTGCACAACCACGACCATAGCCATCTGATACAAAGCGGCGATATGCTACTATTGGATGCGGGCGCCGAGACGGAGATGGGCTACGCCGGCGATATGTCGTCCACTATCCCGGCCGACGAAACCTTCACCACCCGCCAAAAAGAGATCTACGACATCCAAGTAGCGGCCCACGAGGCAGCGGTGGCTGCCTTGCGACCGGGCGTTCCTTTCGTGGACGTCTACGAGTTGTCGTGCAAGGTTATCATGGAGGGGCTGAAGGACTTGGGCTTCGTGAAGGGCGACCCGATGGAGGCCGTGAAAGCCGGGGCGCACGCAATGTTCATGCCCTGCGGACTGGGACACATGATGGGCTTGGACGTGCACGATATGGAGAACCTCGGTGAGGTGTACGTCGGTTACAACGGCCAGCCGAAGAGCACCCAGTTCGGACGGAAGTCCTTACGCTTAGGGCGCCCGCTGGAGCCGGGCTTCGTCCTCACCATCGAGCCGGGTGTCTACTTCATCCCCGAGCTGATGGATCTATGGTACAGCCAAGGTAAGTTCACCGAGTTCATCAACTACGACAAGCTATTCACCTACAAGGATTTCAGCGGTATCCGCAACGAGGAGGATTACCTCATCACTGCCGATGGCGCTCGCCTCCTGGGCAAGAAGATCCCCTTACGCACGGAAGAGATAGAAGCGTATCGCCGGGAGAATAAATAACAAAAATGAAGAGAGGGTGTGTCAATAGCAAATCGTGACACACCCTCTTCTCTAAAATGATCGATTAATTTCTCTCACTCAAAATCTCCGTCAGTCGCTCGGGGGTGACATTCGCCGCGACGATCACACCCTCGTCATCGATCAAGAAGTTCCTGAAGCCTTTCTCCAGACCGAACCTCTCGCACATCGCCGACCGCTTGTCGGCTTCCTCATGAAATTGCGTCGACGGATTCAACCCGTCCATCCGCACCGTCTCGGCGAAGATAGACTCCCGCTCGTCCAGCGAGATGGAGCACAACGAGATCCGCTCCGGATCCCATTTACTAACCTCGTTCGCCAACCGTACGTTACGGGCCCGCGACTCTGCGTCGTAAGCCGCCCAAAAGTTGAGCAACGTGTAACGTCCCGACTGGTTGCGGAAACCGACCTCTGGGCCGTTTCCCGATAACTCTATTCCCGGGGCCAAATCACCGGGGTTCACACCCACGGTAGGTTTCGCCTTTCTCGAGCCGGCCGACATCCCGATAAGCGCGACCGACAAGATGAGAACATAAGCGCTAACTTTCATACTTTTTGTTTTACGTTCGACTTCATCGGGAGGAATCCCCTCGCGGGCAGACATCCCGACTCCTGATTTTCAGGATCGAAGGTCGGTGGGCTTCTTTCGCCAAAGTCGCGTACGCCAACCTTTTAACGCCGCGAATATAAGACGAAACACCGTCTTACGCCAAAACAAATAGCATTTTTCATCGAATAAACAAGATTTTTTATATGTTTTACCGCACGTTTTAAGCAAAACATAGATGTTTTACAACATATACCTCGTCACTTCAAGTACCGGCGGTAGAACGCCTCGATGCGGTCGAACGGAATCTTCTCAAAGTTATCGTAGAGATACGTATGGTTGCACCGGGGACGATGGCGAAATAAGTCTTTCAGAGAACCGCGACCGACTTGCGTATATTCTCCAGAATGGCGGAAAGTTTGTTGTCTCGCCGGGCGGTCTGCATATTATAGTCAGTCTGCAGAGCAAGCCATATTGTCGCGGAAATCCCTGTTGCGGCCTCTATTTTCAATGCCGTATCAGTGGTTATCGGACGTTTACCGTTAATTATCTCGTTGAATGCAGTGTAAGGCATGCCTATTATCCCGGCAAATTTTCTTTGCGACATTCCACGTGCCTGCAATTCATCCTTGAGCATTTCTCCCGGATGTATAGCCACCGCACAAATCAACTCGTTGGGGGCGTAGATTTTCTTTGCTGTTGCTTCCATATCGCACTTATTTATAATGGTTACTGATATCCAACAAACGGCATACAGTTATTACTTGTTCTCCAAAAACTTCCCTGACTGTAAATTCAAGGCGGTATTTAATATTGATGCGCACGGATGAAATACCTTTCTTGGCGCCTTGCAGCACTTCGTAGTTCAAGGAGCGTATGCGATAAAGCTGTTCTACTTTTTCAGCACGTTTGAGAAACATCACACACTTATAATAGCCCCTAATCACTTCCGGTTGGTAGCGGTGCTTCTTGTCACTTGTGCAACCTTGTTCAAACAGTTCACGCAAATAGTCTTTATCGAACTCTATATACATATATCCGTTTTATTGTACGACAAAGATAATGCTTTTCCGTGGAGCATTCACAAAAATAGTGAATATTTTCATCTTTAATAGGAACTGGCAACTGCCGTGGACATCACACCGTAAAGTTTCTTGAATACGAAGGAGAATGCTTTCACCACGGCCGGAGCTGACGTGTGAGGAACGATCATTACCACCCCGCAAGGGGAATCTTACGGGTAGGCGCAGGGAAGGCGGCGTCGATGTCGCGTAGGTCCTCGTCCATCAAGACAAGGTCGAGGCTACGGACGTTCTCCTCTACGTGGGCGACGCTACCCGCCTTGGGGATGGCGATGACGTTCGGCGTACACATAATCCAAGCCAACATCACTTGGGTAGGCGTGGCGTCGTGCCGGCGGGCGATTTCCGTCAGCGTCTTATGCGCCCTCAAACGCCCGTCGCCGAGCGGCGTGTAAGCCATCACGGGGATATGGCGCGCCTCGCACCAAGGGATAAGGTCGAACTCCACGCCCCGATCCCGCAGGTTATAAAGCACTTGATCAGCGGCACAGTCCTCTCCATGCGGGAGCGAAAGGATGCGCTCCATATCCGCCACGTCGAGGTTACTCATACCCCAATCCCGGATTTTTCCTTCCTGCCGCAATTCCACCAAAGCACGGACGGTCTCGGCAAACGGATACCGCCCTATCCAGTGCAACAGATAGAGGTCGATATAGTCCGTACCCAATCGCTGCAGGCTGCGCTCGCAAGCGCGCTTCGTGCCCTCGTAGCTGGCATTGCCCGGTAAAACCTTGCTGACGATAAACGCCTTGTCGCGGCAAGGTCGCACGGCCTCGCCCACCAAATCCTCGTTTCCATACATCTCGGCGGTGTCGATTAGCGTCAGCCCCAACTCGATGCCCCGGCGCAGCGCCTGTATCTCCTCGCTCCGCCGATGCCCCATCCGGTACGTTCCTTGACCGAGCGGGCAAATCCGCTGCCCGCTCCGGAAAGTGATCAGTCGTCGTTCCATCCTCATCCCTTTTTTCTACAAGTCCGAGGCTCAAACCCCTTTTCCCATCTCAAAAGCCGCGGCCAAGGCGGGATGCTCCTTTATCTCACCCGCCTCATTGACCCCTCCCGCAAACACGGAGCCGGCCAAACGAGCTTTCTCGAAACAATCGATCCAACCACCGACGCCCGCCACGGCACGCTCCGGCACCTCGGCTTCATCCTCCGCTGCCGAAGTCAACACGTAAATATCCCGGAAGTGATAATCAGTCGTATACAACGGATTCGCTCGGTCGAGCAATGTCTTCAACTGCCCGCTCATCTCGTAATAATAAATTGGCGTAGCGAAAACGATCACGTCCGCGTCGTGCATCTTGCTTACGATAGCCGGAACGTCGTCCACGATGACACATCGTTGCGTCCTTTGGCAAATAAGGCATCCTTTGCAAAAGCGAATCTCCTTCCCTTTCAAAGAAATGGTCTCCACCGTATGCCCGGCCTCTCGGGCGCCTCTCGCGAAGGCATCCGCCAAGGCGTCCGAGTTGCTACCCGGACGCAAGCTTGAAGTTATTACCAATACATCCATAATCCTATTTATTTAAATACTGAAGATAGAACGCCTCGATGCGGTCGAACGGAATCTTCTCGAAGTTGTCGTAGAGATCCGTATGGTTGGCGCCGGGGACGATGAGCAACTCCTTGTTGTCGCCCCGTAGTTTCTTATACGTGTCCTCGCTGAAATAACGGGAGTGCGCTTTCTCGCCATGCACCAGCAGGACGGCACCGCGGATCTCGCCGGCATACGAGAGTATCGGCATATTGAGGAACGAGAGGGTCGAGGTCAGGTTCCAGCCGCCATTCGAGTTGAGCGAGCGGGCGTGATAGCCCCGCTTCGTCTTGTAGTAGGCGAAATAATCTTTCAAGAACTGGGGAGCGTCGTCGGACACCGCGTCGGGCAGACCGCCGGCGAGGGCATACGAGCCGTTCTTGTAATCCTCCACACGCTGGGCGTTCAGCCGCTGGCGCAAGGCATGGCGAGCGTCGGCGTTGTCGTCGGCATCGAAGTAACCGTTGGCGTTAACGCGGCTCATGTCGTACATCGTGCAAGCCACCGTTGCCTTGATGCGGGTGTCGATCGCCGCGGCGTTAACCGCCATGCCTCCCCATCCGCAAATACCCAAGATGCCGATACGTTCCGGATCTACATCGTCACGCATCGACAGATAATCCACCGCGGCGCAGAAGTCCTCCGTGTTGATATCCGGCGAGGCCACGTAGCGGGGCTGTCCGCCACTCTCGCCCGTGAACGACGGGTCGAAGGCGAGGGTCAGGAACCCGCGCTCCGCCAGCGTCTGGGCGTAAAGTCCGGAGGCCTGCTCCTTCACCGCCCCGAACGGACCGCTCACGGCGATAGCGGGCAGCTTCCCGCTCGCGTCTTTCGGGATATACACGTCGGCGGCCAGCGTGACGCCGTACCGATTGTGGAACGTGATCTTTGCGTGATTCACCTTGTCACTCTTCGGGAACACCTTGTCCCATTCTCGCGTCAAATTCAATTTCTCTTCCATAAAACTATCTGATTTTACCGGTTTGTCTTGCGCCCAAAGGCCGCTCGCGCCACACGCGGCGGCGAGCATAGCCAGGCATACTGTCTTTCCTACCTTATTCATAAGCCAATCATCTTTTATATTTCTTCCGAGGGCAAAAGTAACGGAAAAGCCCCACGGCGTCATTGCCGTGAGGCTCAAAGTATATTGCTGAAAGGCTCAATCGACGGTTCAAACGGAAACGGCCGAGGGCGCCACGCCGTAAAGCTTCTTGAACGCGGAGGAAAAATGCGACTGGTTCTTGAAGCCCACCTCCGTGTAGACATCCGCTATTTTCCGCCCTCCCTCCTTCATCAAGGCGTACGCCACCTCCAGCCGCTTGCGGATAAGCCACTTCTCGGGCGTCAGGTCGCTCACCTTCTTGAAGTCGCGCTTGAAGGTGGCGAGGCTACGCCCGGTGTAATGCGCCAACTCCTCCACCGTGAACTCGTACATATAATTCCGGTTCATGAAGTCGAGGATATCAATCTTCCACGGCTCGTTGAAGTCGAACAAGGTCGGAGCAAACCGCCGGTCGATGTGCAACAAGGCCAGCAACCCCTCCTGCAGCTTCAGTTGCATAAAGTCGTCGTGCGGCTTCACCTCCGGGTCGAAATAGGGCGTCATCGAGGCGAACAGGCTGGCGATCTCTGCCGTGCGCGGCAGCTTGATGACGCCGCTATCCAGCTTCGGCGTATCGGTGGGTATCTCGCGCCGCCCGAACTTGTCGTACATCTCCTTTAGGAAAGCGCGGGTGAACATCAGGAAGATGCCGCAGTAGCGCTCGCCATCGCACGTCCGCTTGTACAGCGTGATGTGGTGGTCGCGGGGAATGAACACGCATTCCCCCTTCCCCACATGTATCCGCTCGTGGCCATTGTCGACCACCATCTCGCCGGAATAGACGTAATTCATAGCGAACTCGCGGGAGCGATGCGTGCAACCGCTGGTGTCGTCGTAAAAGAAGCTGTAGAATACATTATTATAATTGAAGATCACCTTCAACGGATCTTCCGCCTGTCGCTGTCCCATAAGCCATTCCTTCTTTCGTTATCGTGTTTTCGCGAAAATAGGGATTTACCGGCAATCCGCCAATAGCACGAGGTATCCCTCCACCGCATACGGACTATTCCTTGATAATCCGCACGGTTCGCCCATCCAAGCGTACCAAGTAAACACCGGTGCCGACGCCATTCATCCATACGGTCGTCTCGCCGGCCCGCACTTGGATAACCCGCAAGACGCGCCCGTTGATATCAATCAGGTAGACCGCTTGTGGCTCCGATACGTTCACATGGAATTTATCCCGCACGATTGTCGGATAAACCACGGGCTTAGCCTCCACATCCTCAATCGCCGTAGGTATCTCGTTCACCGTCAACGCGCACGTGGCGGTAAGGCCCCCGTCGTTCGTCGTGACCGTAATCGTGGCGCTTCCCGGGCGCAAGGCCTGCACCAATCCCCGCTCATCCACGCTGGCGATCGCCGCGTCGGAGCTGCTCCAGCGCACCGAAGGATCGTCCGCGTAGGCGGGACGGACCGTAGCGACCAGTCGCAACGACTCCCCGACCTCCAAGGTGGCGGACGTCAAGTTAAGCTCCACTCCCGTGACGTATACCGGTGTAGGCTCGGGTTCGGGCTCTGGAGCGGGTTTCGTAATGGTCACCTCGCACTCGGCGAAGAAGTTTCCCGATGCGGTCGTCACGGTAATCATCGCCTTGCCCGCTTGATGGGCAATCACCACGCCCGCCTCGTTCACGGTTGCCACGCTCTCGTCGGAGGAATGCCAAATCAATGTCTCGTTAGCCGTCTCCCCGGCATCCAGCGTTACGGTCAGCGTCCCACCCTTGCCTTCCTCCAAGGCGAGAGCCGACTTATCCAACTGAATACTTTGAATCTCTTCCGCCTCCCTTACCGAGGCGGCTACCTCTACATTTCCGCTGAGCCAAGTATCGGCCTCGACCGTCACGTCGAAAGGTTGCCCCGCAATCGCTTGCCAGCTGATTCCGTCCGTTTCCTCTCCTTCGCCCGCTTGCATCTCGCCATTCACCCCAGCGACACACGAGAAGACTCCCGTCTCCCATACTTGCGACTCTTGCGCATAAAGGAGTGTGGAGGGTAACGCTATTAATAGGTATAAATAGAGTTTTCTCATTGCCCCTGCGTAAATTTCACATTAAAAGAATGAGATAAAACAATTTTCCCGTCCGCATCCTTTATTATAAACTCATATTGCGTCTGATTAGGATCCATAAAAAGGAAATTGTAACTTCTACCACTTATTGAAGATTTAGAACTGTAATCCTCATGCAATCTCATCCCATCGATTTCTGCTGTTAAATTCAAATCACTATTCGTTAGATAAATAACAGAAAACACAATTCCATCCATATGAAAAGATATGTCTGATGTCTCCGAAACATTATAAGTCACTTCCAACTCATCATTCGCCATCATCTCATAAAAAAGTACACTTTCAAAAGGATCTCCCCCACCAACAAGAACAAAATCCCGACCATATTGAATCGTTCCATCCGAAGGTTCTTCCTCGCCCTTATTCACCACGCTCCCCGCCTTCTCCGCATAAAGCGCATATGGCACAGAAAGCATTTGCGTGTTCACCACCTCCGTATACTCTGATTCCTTTTCCTGCTTCAAGCCCAAACGCAAGAAATAAGGCGATTGGCTCCAATCGATCGTAGAGAAGTCACTCTCTCCCACTTTATCGCCGCCACCAATTAAGAGGTTAATCGTTCCCGTCTTGGTAGTCGTCAGCTCATGGGTTTCCGTATATACAACGGTTCCCGCATTACTTCCTTGCAGGATTTCCACTCGCACGGAAATAGGCTTCTCGGATAGGACCTTTCCGGTTAAATCTCTCGCCACCGCCTGGTAGCTAATCGCTTGCGGCACTTGCGCACGCATGAACGTGATGGCGAAGAGCCATACGCATAGCATTAGAATTCTTCTCGTATTCATCTGATTTATATTTAAAGTGTTCGTAAATCCTATAAACCAGCATATACAATAAAAGCGGAGCCACTTGTCACTTACCCCGCATTTCAGGCCTTCGCATTGCCCTTCAAAAGAGGATAAGCAACGCGAAGCCCACGCTGATATGTATGAATACGAAAAGCCCTGCCGCACGCGGCATGGGAATTGTATAAATACAACCTACGCAAGCATCTACCGTTGCCCTGTCTCCTCTTTTGAATCAAAGTTGCGAAGTTTGAAATGCAGAAGACAAGACGTCAATAAACGCCTTTTTCCATATATGTCCGCCCCCACCCTTCATTAATCGGCATGGGAACAACGCGAATATAAAGATTATTCCGAAATAAAAGAGCTATCCCGCCCGAAATTCCTTCCGAAATCTCTTCCCAAGCCCTTCCGGCGTTACTCCTCGACACGCAGAGAAACTACTCCCTAAGCAGACTGAAAACTACTTAGTAAGCAGACCGGAAACTGCTTAGTAAGCAGTACCCCCCTCTACTTAGTAAGCAGACACCCCCTCTGCTTACTAAGCAGCCGAGCATCTACTTAGGGAGCAGTTTCCGGACTACTTAGGGAGCAGTTTCCAGACCGCTCGGGAAGCAGTTTGTCCCATTTTCTTATCAAAAGTCAAGAAAGCGCGGGGAAAAAGCAAAAAACAAGCCGCGAAGCATACAAGCAATCGCGAGCCGCCGTACATTTGTGCCGTAAAACATAATTATGGAACATTATGGTAAAAAGATTGTTTAGACGTTACATCGATTTGTTAGGGTTTCAACCCTGGACAATCTGGGTTTACCGAATGTGGTAAACCGGCATAAAATGGTTTAGGTTTTCTATTGGCTGCGAAAAGTAACGGTTTATTTAGGTTATTCATTAAAAAGGTAATGAGCTATGAAAAGTTGGATGAAACATTTGTGGGATAGCTGCGTCAAGTTGTGCGCCGCTATCGGTCGGTCTCAATCCGAATTAATGAAATGGGGTTATTATCATCGATAATACCCCATTTTTTTAATCCTACGCTCAAACGGATTGATGAGCCAACAAGCCTTTCCACTCTTTTACTCCACCCGATACTCGGCGATTCGCTGGAAACCACGCAGGAAATCCGCCACATCCATCCGCTTCTTACCCGCCAACTGGATGGAATGAAGGCGCAGATAACCACCCTCCACGGCGACATCCAAATACGTCTTCCGATCCGTATGAAGGGAACCTACCGGGAAAGAATGAGCGGCGGGACGCTTCTCCGCCTGATAGATTTTTAACGTCAAGCGCTTGCCATCCGGAGCGACCAACTCGGTCCACGCCGCGGGATAAGGCGACAGGCCGCGAATGAAATCGTAAATAGGCTTCAACGGACGGCTCCAATCGATCCGGCACGTATCCTTGAAAATCTTAGGCGCCGGCCGCAACTCGGCGGGATCTCCGTAAAGGCTCTCCTGAGGAACGGCATCGGCCTTTCCTTCCAAGATCAGCTCCACCGTCTCGACCACCAATCCCGCTCCCATCGTCATCAAAGCGTCGTGCACCGTCCCTACGTCATCCGTATCCGCGATCGGCAAACGCTTTTGGCGAATGATCTTTCCCGTATCAATCTCGTGCGTAAGGAAGAAAGTCGTCACGCCGGTCTCCGTCTCGCCATTGATAACCGCCCAATTAATCGGCGCCGCCCCGCGGTATTGCGGGAGCAAAGAGGCGTGCAGGTTGAAAGTTCCCAAGCGGGGCATGGCCCATACCACCTCCGGCAACATCCGGAAGGCGACCACGATTTGCAAATCCGCCCGTAGCGCCCGCAATTCCTCCAAGAAACGCTCATCCTTCAGTTTCTCCGGCTGTAAAACCGGAAGACCCACCGAGGCAGCGTAACGCTTCACGGCGCTCGGCTGCGAGACACTCCCGTGCCGGCCCATCGGCTTATCCGGCATCGTGACGACGCCCACTATATTATAACCGCCTTCCACCAAAGCCTTCAAGCTCTCCACGGCGAAATCGGGCGTTCCCATATATACGATTCGTAAATCTTCTTTCCTCATCTCTCCTGATATTTCAAATTTAAAAACTCAAACTCCACACATTTATAGCGTCCAGCGCCTTGCCCCGAGGACTTCGCCTAATCCCCCGAGAAGTTCTCGACGAGTACCTCCCGATAGGAATTGAATATCTTCGATTTCGACATAAATCCGATATAATGCCCGTCCTTATCGATTACCGGCAAGTTCCAAGCCTTCGTATCGTCGAACGTACGCATAATCTGATCCATCGGCGTATCGATCGTGATTTTCGCGGGAGCGGATACCATGAACTTCGATACATGGAAACGATTGTACAATTCCGGACGGAACATGATATTTCGGATATTATCCAGCAAGACGATACCCAAAAGGACACCCCGATCGTCTACCACCGGAAACGTATTCCGCGCGCTTCGCGAGATAACCTTCACCATATCGCCCAAGGTCATATCCGGCGAGACCGCCTGGAAATCCTTCTCGATCATGCTATCCGCGTGTAAAAGGGTCAATACCGCCTTGTCCTTGTGGTGCGTCAGCAACTCGCCTTTCTGCGCCAATCGCATCGAGTAGATGCTATGAGGCTCGAACGTCAATATCGTGATATAAGAACCAATCGAGACAATCATCAAGGGCAGGAACAGATTATAGCCTCCCGTCAGCTCGGCGATCAGGAAGACACCCGTCAGCGGGGCGTGCATCACGCCCGACATCACGCCCGCCATACCCAACAAGGCGAAGTTCTTCTCCGACAGATAAGGCGTGATATCGAAATAGTTGGAGGTATGCGAGAAGATAAACCCGGCGATACACCCTAAGTACAAGCTGGGTGCGAAGATACCGCCGCAACCCCCTCCCGCGTTCGTGGCGCTGGAGGCGAATACTTTCGTGAACAAGATCAAGGTCAGAAAAATCAAGACCCCGAAATAGGAATCATGCAGGTTGTAAAACAAACTCTCGTCCATAATGTGCGAGAATTGGCCTCCCAACAAGGAAGCGATCGTATTGTAACCCTCGCCATACAACGGAGGAAAAAGGAAAATCAGCACGCTCAGCGTCACGCCACCTACCACGAACTTCTTCCAGTAAGAGCCTAACCCGCGATACATACCTTCCACCCGGTTCATCACACGCGTGAAATAAAGCGAGACAAGCCCGCAAAAGATACCCAGGAGAATGACGTAGGGGATGCGGTCGATACGGAAAGGCTCCGTTTGCGAGAAAGGGAACATCGCCTCGGTACCCGTGAAGATATAGGCCATTGTGGCCGCCGTCACCGACGATATCAGGAGAGGCAACACCGAGGTCATCGTCAGGTCGAGCATCAATACCTCGATCACGAAAACCAACCCGGCGATAGGAGCTTTGAAGATTCCGGCCACGGCCCCCGCCGCCCCGCATCCGACCAACAGCATCAGTGTCTTCTGCTCCATCCGGAACAAACGCCCCAAGTTGGAACCGATCGCCGCCCCCGTCAGTACGATAGGCGCCTCCGCTCCCACCGAACCTCCGAAACCGATCGTGACGGAACTCGCCGCGATAGACGACCAGACATTATGTGGCTTGATACGGCTCTTCCGTTGCGAGATGGCGTAAAGTATTTTCGTCACGCCATGGCTGATATCATCCCGCACGATATACTTCACGAACAACCCCGTCAGCAAGATACCGATCACCGGATAGAGCAAATAAAGATAGTTCGCCCCGTCCGCGTTGAAATTGCCGGTCAACAGATGCTGGATAAGATGAATCAAATGTTTCAAGATGAGCGCGGCGGCGGCGGTACAAAGCCCCACGATAAAGCTGATGATCAGGATAAAATGCTTCTCCTTGATATGTTTCTCGCGCCACAGCAGAAATTTGTAGAATAAACCTTCATTCGCCATTTTCTCAAATACCTTTCCCTGTAAAAACTGTCTTAACCGTATAGATAAGAATCGTCAAATCCAAAAGAAGCGACATATTCTCATAATATAATATATCATATTTCAAACGTTCGACCATTTGCTCCACGTTCTCCGCGTATCCATATTTCACCATTCCCAGCGAGGTAATCCCCGGGCGCACGTTGTGCAACAGATAATAGTAGGGCGCCTTTCGCACGATCCTATCAATGAAATACTTCCGTTCCGGGCGAGGTCCCACCAGCGACATATCGCCCTTCAAGACATTCCAGAACTGTGGCAACTCATCCAACCGATACTTACGCATCACCCGCCCGAAGGGAGTGATCCGCCGGTCGTTCTCGCTGGCGAGCAACGGCCCCCGCTCCTCGGCATCCACGTACATCGTGCGAAACTTATAAATCCGGAACGGCCTTCCCCGGTATCCGATCCGCTCCTGGCTGAAAAAGACAGGACCCGGAGAATCCCGCTTCACTCGCCAAGCGATATATACGAATAAAGGCGAGAGGACAACCAGCGCGACAACCGACAATACCTTGTCCATAAAGAGCTTTATATTTTGCTCGATCGGCCGGAAATTATTTCCCGTAACATCTACCAACGGGACGCCCTTGATTGTCTGGATCTTCACGTGCGACCACCAACCAGACTTATCCGCCCATACTTTTACCGGCCGTTTATAACTATATAATGAATATAATATATCAATCAGCCGGTCGGTCTTGTCCAAAGCCACCACCAACTCGTCCACCCGTTTCTCCTCCACAAGCGAAGGCAAGCAAGCCAACGTCCCCACGACGCGACGCGGATCAATGCCCGCGTATCTCTCCTCCTCCCCTTCCGCTACAAAGCCCACTACGTTGTATCCCAAGCGATACAGATCCGCGGCTATGCGATCAGCGTTCTTTCCCGCGCCGATAATCAGCACGTTCAAGGCCCATTCCCGCCGCTCTATCTTTCGTAATCCCGCTTGCGTTATCGACAATCGGAACAAGTATGTAAAGAGGAACTGCACCCCCCAAAGGGAGAAAAACATATCATAATAAATATGGTAGGAACGGGGCAGGTCATTCAACACCAAGGCAAAGAACAACACCAGGACACCCACGGTCACCGTCCCCAAGGTAGAGAACAACTCGGACAGCCTCGACTTGCCGAAAGGCTCGTTATAATAACCGGAAAACCAATAGAGAATCAACCAAAACAGCGGGATCAACACTTGTCCCTTAAAGAAAAGAGTATGCGACAAATAAGCCCCGAACGTATAGAATCCCTCATATACCGCTATCTCGTTATAACGTATCCAGCTGAACAACAGCCACGCCACGACCGACGCTATACAATCGGAAACTATATATTTACCGGCTTGCGCACTCTTCCTCATTCCCTATCGAATTACTCGTACGAGCCCTCCCGCCCCCAATTTGATGATATGGGAAGGTTCCGCCGGGGTTTTGTCCTCCTGACGATATCCCACGATATAATCCACCCCTTTCTTTATGGTCTCAGAAATCTCCCCGAAATTGGCGGGCGAAGGCTCGCCACTCACATTGGCGGAGGTCGACACTAACGGTCTGCGGAAACGCTCGCAAAGTTTTTGGGAGAATTCCTCGTTCGTGACGCGTATCCCCACGCTCCCATCTTCCGCCAACAAGTTCGGCGCGAGGTTCTTCGCGTTCGAATAAATAATAGTCAATGGCTTGTCGGCCAGACGAATCAAATCCCAAGCGATATCCGGCACATCCGACACGTAACGGTCCAACTTTGCGTCGCTATCGAGCAAGACCAACATGGCCTTATTGTCCGACCGTCGCTTCAGCTCATACACCCTTTGTACGGCCTTCTCGTTGGTCGCGTCGCAACCAATCCCCCAGATCGTGTCTGTCGGATACAGGATAATGCCACCCGCTGACAGCACCTCACAAGCTTTTTTAATGTCTTCTATCATTCTATCCTTATTATATCCTCGCGAATGTACAAATCATTCTCCGACTTCAAAAAAATAATAACAAAAAAACGATTTTCACACAGCCATACCCTATATCCCATTTTTAATTCCTATTTTTACGGATTAAATGCGCCCTGTAAGCATCACCCGCCTGTTTTATCCGAGGGTGAAGGACGCTATGTGAGCGAAAAAAAGAAAAAAACAATATATAATGATTAACAAATGGAACTTTCGAACCCCATCCGAAGAAGAGTTACGCAAGAGGGATTTGCTGGCGGCTGAGTTAGGGCTCAGCCCCGTGATTTGTCTGCTACTCGTTCAACGAGGTATCACTTCTCCCGAAGAGGCGAAACGGTTTTTTAAACCTAATTTAAATGATTTGCACGATCCATTCCTGATGCCGGATATGGACAAGGCGGTAAAACGCTTGAACAAGGCATTGGGAAACAAAGAGAAGATCTTGATCTATGGCGATTACGACGTAGATGGGACGACGGCGGTATCGCTCGTCTACAAATATCTGCGTCCTTATTCATCTTATCTGGACTTTTATATTCCCGATAGGTACGACGAAGGGTATGGCATCTCTTATAAAGGTATCGATTATGCCGTCGAGAATGGCATATCGTTGGTGATATCATTGGATTGCGGCATCAAGGCGATCGAGAAAATCGAGTACGCCAAGCAAAAAGGTGTCGATTTCATCATCTGCGATCACCACATGCCCGACGCTACCCTACCCGACGCGGTAGCCGTATTGGATGCCAAACGCGCGGACTCCCAATATCCGTACGAGCACCTGTCCGGTTGCGGGGTAGGATTCAAATTCATGCAAGCGTTCGCCCAAAGCAACAACTTCCCTTTCACGGATTTGGAGAAATTGCTTGAGCTGACCGCCGTAAGCATCGCCTCGGACATCGTTCCCATCACGGGCGAGAACCGGATCTTGGCATATTATGGCCTAAAGCAACTGAACAATAACCCCAGCTTCGGCTTGAAGGGAATTATCGACGTATGCGGGCTATCGGGCAAAGAGATTACGATCAGCGATATCGTGTTCAAGATAGGCCCCCGTATCAACGCCTCCGGACGCATGATGAACGGGAAAGAGGCCGTGGAGCTACTCTTGTCTAAAGATAGGGCCACCGCCAAGGAGAAAAGCGAGAGCATCAATCAATACAACGAGGAACGGAAGGAGCTGGATAAAAAAATCACGGACGAGGCGAACGCGATCATCGAGGAGGTACAGCACAAGGAAGACCGGAAGGCGATCGTCGTATATAATCCCAACTGGCACAAGGGCGTGATTGGCATCGTCGCCTCGCGACTGACCGAGAAGTATTACCGGCCGGCCGTGGTGCTTACGAAATCCTCCGGCTTGATCACCGGCTCGGCACGCTCCGTCATGGGATTCGATATCTATAAGGCGATCGAGAGTTGCAGGGATTTATTGGAAAACTTTGGCGGACACACATACGCGGCCGGCCTCTCCCTAAAAGAGGAGAACCTGGAAGCTTTCACCGAGCGATTCCAGCGAATAGCGGCGGAGGAAATCATACCGGAGCGAATGATTCCGCAAATAGATATCGACGCGGTCCTGGATTTGCGAGAGATCAATCAAAAGTTCGTAAGCGACCTGAAGAAGATGAGTCCCTTCGGACCGGAGAACCAAAAACCCATCTTTTGCTCGCTCGACGTAAAAGATTATGGGACGAGCAAACTGGTCGGCAAGGAATTGGAGCATATCAAGCTGGAATTGATCGATGGAAACTCGAGCACGCCCATCCATGCCATCGCGTTCGGGATGCACAAGCATAACGAGCACATCAAGAGCATGAAACCTTTTAACATCTGCTACACGATCGAGGAAAACACCTACAACGGTAACACCTCTATCCAGCTGATGATCAAGGATATCAAATCGGGCGGAATATAAGGAGAGGGAAGGTGGACATCTACCATGAAATATTAGAGCGATATTGGGGATATCCTTCCTTCCGCCCCCTGCAAGAGGAGATCATACATTCCGTATGCGCCGGCAATGATACGTTAGGATTGATGCCGACAGGAGGTGGCAAATCGATTACTTTCCAAGTACCGGCCTTAACGATGGAAGGTATTTGCGTCGTCGTCACGCCACTGATCGCCTTGATGAAAGATCAAGTGGACAACCTTCGCAGGGTGGGAATCAAGGCTACGGCGGTTTATTCAGGGATGAGCCGCCACGAGATTATCACGCAACTGGAGAATTGTATCTTCGGCGATTACAAATTCCTTTATGTCTCGCCCGAGCGTTTGGCTACGGAAATCTTCCGGGCCAAACTCGCGGCGATGAAGGTTTGCTTGTTGGTCGTGGACGAGAGCCATTGCATCTCCCAATGGGGCTACGATTTCCGTCCCTCGTACCTTCGCATCGCGGAGATACGGGACGCGTTGCCCGACGTACCGGTATTGGCGCTAACCGCCACCGCTACGCGAGAGGTGATAGATGACATTCAGGAACGGCTGAAGTTCAAGCGAAAGAATGTGTTCCGGAAAAGTTTCGCCCGGAAAAACCTGGCGTATATTGTCCGCCGGACCGACGATAAGCTAAATACGCTCATCCATATATTAGGAAAAGTCCCAGGTTCGGCCATCGTATATGTACGCAACCGGAAACGGACCAAGGAAATAGCCACCAGCTTACGAGAAGCGGGAATATCGGCCGATTTTTTCCACGCCGGCTTGAACCGGGACGAAAAAGAATCCCGGCAAGCCCGCTGGAAGGACAACGAATGCCGGGTAATCGTCTCGACCAACGCTTTTGGCATGGGCATCGACAAGCCGGACGTACGTTTAGTAATCCATGTCGATATGCCGGGATCGCTGGAAGAATACTACCAAGAAGCCGGACGAGCCGGGCGGGATGAGAAAAAAGCGTACGCCGTAGCGCTATGCTCGCCGACAGACAATGCCAAGTTAAAAAAGAGGTTATCGGACGAGTTCCCGGAAAAAGCGTTTATCTATCGGGTGTACGAGGCTTTAGGCAACTATTTCCAGATTGCCGTAGGATATGGTTTGGATACGGTACACGATTTCTCGCTGACCGATTTCTGCTCGGTCTACAAACTCCCGATCTTGCAAACGCATCATGCCCTGAAAATCTTGGAATTATCCGGATACATCGAGTATACCGAAGAGGTGGACAACGCTTCCCGCCTGATGTTTACGGCAACCCGCGACGAATTGTATAAATATTTAGGCGATAACCAGCGCACGAATACGGTGGTGCAAGCGTTATTGCGTTCTTATACAGGTTTGTTCGCCGACTACGCGTACATC
Source organism: Candidatus Parabacteroides intestinigallinarum (assembly GCA_019114945.1). GTDB lineage: Bacteria > Bacteroidota > Bacteroidia > Bacteroidales > Tannerellaceae > Parabacteroides > Parabacteroides intestinigallinarum. The sequence goes on from DXEN01000010.1 coordinate 63,162, forward strand.
GACGAGAGCACGATCGCGACCCGTGCGCATGTCACGCCCCAAGAGGTATACGACACCTTGGTCGGTTTGTCCAAATACAGGATCGTAAACTATATCCCCCATAAGAAAACCCCGTTGATTATCTATACCCAAACCCGCGAGGATCAGCGTTATTTAGTGATTCCCCGCACGGCGTATGAGGAACGAAAGAAACGCTTGGAAAAACGGATCGGGAAGGTCCTGGAATATATCAACGAGGAGCACGTCTGCCGCTCACGTATGTTGCTCGCCTATTTCGGGGAAACGGACGCGGAACCTTGCGGCCAATGCGATGTATGTTTATCCAAACACGCGTCCCGGCTCACGAACGGAGAGTTCGAAGCGATTCGAGAAGCATTATCGCGAGAGCTGGCCGATCGTCCGCTGCCCGTTAAAGAACTTATCGAAAAAATGCCTTTCACGCAAGAGAAAAGCCTCACGGCGATTCGCTTCCTGGCGGATCAAGACGAGCATTTCACCTTAGAGGATGGCTATCTCTCCCTCCAGACGACAACAAACCCGTAACGCGCCATAAATCGCACCTATGTTCTCCGGCCGATGCACGTATGTGTCTTTGCCAATACACGTATGTTAAAATGCCAACGCACGTATGTGTCTTTGCCAACACACCTATGTTCATGCGGACAGACAAAAAGAAGAGAGTGTGTCAAATCTTGTATTGTGACACACCCTCCTTCTCCTAAAAATCAAGTATTTGAAGCGATATCCTTATTTCTTCTGCTCCAACTGCAACGTCTTGGTCGGCTGGTCGCAAACCTCCGTCGGGCCAAAGTACTGGATCGGACCCGGATAAACGTAGCATGTGTTCAACGCCCACTCCTCGCGGTGAGAAGCGAACTCCTTGAACGGAGCGCCATCCAACTTCACCAACGCCTTCTGGATAACCGGCTTCATCTCGCCATGACGACGCTCCATGTTCATCATCATCGTGACAGGGATACCACCCGCGATCCATTGGTCGGCCGGAGCCGTCGTGTTGCGTACGGACGACATATAGCCGGTCTTGCCAGCGGCGATCAAGCAAGATGCCGTGTAACCCAATGAGTAGCAGTAATCCGCGTCGTAGTTGGACGGAGCGGCGCAACGGCCCTCATAACCGAAGAAATGGTGCTGCGCGGCGAACTTACCGTTGTACTTGCCCTCGGCCTTCCACTCAGCCAGTTTCTTGCCAACCATCTCGGACAACAGCTTCTCGGTCTCGATCAACGATACCTGAACATTTCCGTGCGGGTCGCGATCCAACGACAACTGACGCGCTACGCCCTCCGGCAGGGAAGCGTAAAGCTCGGAATTCTCTTTCGTCAACTTGCTGATGATATAAGCGCGTTGCTCGCTTTTCTTAATCATCTTGAACTCAGCGTCATGCTTAGCCAAGAAATCGTTCAACTCGGCGATCAGGCGCTTCATGGCCGGAACGAACTCGATCAGTCCCTCAGGAATCAAGACCGTACCGAAGTTGTTGCCAGCGGCGGCACGCTTAGCCACGATGTCGGCGATATACGTAACGATATCGTCCAACGACATCTCCTTCGCCTCAACCTCCTCCGAGATGATACAGATGTTCGGTTGCGTTTGCAGAGCGCACTCCAAGGCGATGTGTGAAGCCGAGCGACCCATCAACTTGATGAAGTGCCAGTATTTCTGGGCGGAGTTGCAGTCGCGTTGGATGTTACCGATAACTTCCGAATAAACCTTGCAGGCCGTATCGAAACCGAAAGAGGTCTCGATTTGCTCGTTCTTCAAGTCGCCATCGATGGTCTTCGGGCACCCGATTACCTGTACGCCAGCGCCAATCGCCTTATAATACTCGGCCAAGACGCACGCGTTCGTATTCGAGTCGTCACCGCCGATAATAACCAATGCCTTGATGTCCAGTTCTTTCAAGATCTCAAGACCCTTATCGAACTGCTCTTTCTTCTCCAATTTCGTACGTCCGGACCCGATCATATCGAAACCACCCGTATTCCGGTACTCGTCGATGATATCGGCCGTCAACTCCATATATTTGTGGTCCACCAAACCGCCCGGGCCCAAGATGAAGCCATAAAGGCGAGAAGCAGGGTTGTGCGCCTTGATACCGTCGAACAGACCGGCGATCACGTTGTGTCCGCCGGGAGCTTGGCCACCCGAAAGGATAACACCTACGTTCATGGCAGGCAACTCCTTCTTCTCATTCGATTTCTCGAACGTAATAACCGGCATGCCGTACGTGTTCGGGAACAACTTCTTGATCTCTTCCTGGTCGGCTACCGATTGTGTGTACTCTCCATCCACAGCCTTAACCGCGCCTTTCAAAGCGGCAGGTACCTTCGGCTGATAAGCCGCTCTTGCGATTTGTAATGCACTTTTTGTCATTGCTTGATTCTGATTTATTTAACGAATAATTGAATACATACCCAATCGTGACGCGAATATAAGGAAAATTTCGCAGGAAAGGCACAGGTCCGATAAAAATAGAAAGAGCCCTCGCTTTCACGCGTCACCATTTCTAAAAAATCCTTATTTACCGGAAAGATATAGGTACTTTGCGTATATTTGTCGAAATAAATCTCAAATCCAAAAAGAAGAATTATGCGGTTGTTCCTTCGTGTCGTAAGCATTTTATTGATTTCCCTCGTATGGATAGGGGCGGGAGCGAAAAGCAAACGATTGAACTCTTACCATAAATATATACAAAAATATAGCGACTTGGCGATCCAGCACCAAAAGAAATATCGCATCCCGGCCAGCATCACGCTGGCGCAAGGGCTATTGGAGTCCGGGGCGGGGCAAAGCACGCTGGCCCGCCGCTCGAACAATCACTTCGGCATCAAATGCCATTCAGACTGGCGGGGCGGAAAGGTCTATCACGACGATGACCTGCGCGGGGAATGCTTCCGGAAATACAAACGGGTAGAGGACTCGTACGAGGATCATTCCCGCTTCCTGGCGGAACGCTCCCGATACGCACGCCTTTTCAAATTGAACATCAAGGATTATAAGGGCTGGGCGAAAGGATTGCAAAAATGCGGTTACGCGACAGACCGCGCCTACGCCAATAAATTAATCAAGGTCATCGAGGATTACGAGCTATATCGCTTCGACTCCGAGAAAGGGAAGAAAAAGAAAAAGCAAAAACAGGCATTGCCGGTTCTCAGTTATCAAACCTACCGTACGTTCGGCTTAATCTATGTGTACGCCAAGGAAAACGATAGCTTTGAGCAAATAGCCCGCAGCCTGGGATTTAAGGCGAAACATTTGCGGAAATACAACGAGGTGCCCGAGGATTTCCCATTGCAGGCGGGCGACATCGTCTATTTGGAGAAAAAGAAGAAGAAAGCGGACAAGCCCCATTACGAGCATATCGTAGAAGTGGGCGAATCCATGCATAGCATCTCCCAGATGTACGGGATACAGGTCAGGAGCCTCTACAAAATGAACAAAAAGGACAAAGATTACGTTCCCGAGGAAGGAGATGTATTAAAACTTAGGTGAGTGAGATAAAAAGTATTACATTCGCGATTTAAAAATAAATCATATAATGATGAGTGATCAACGTTATAACTTGAGAGGCGTATCCGCTTCCAAAGAAGATGTTCACAACGCGATAAAGAACATCGACAAAGGCATTTTCCCGAAAGCGTTCTGCAAGATCATCCCGGATATCCTGGGTGGTGACCCCGCTTATTGCAATATCATGCACGCGGATGGAGCCGGAACCAAATCATCGTTGGCGTATATGTACTGGAAAGAGACCGGCGACCTTTCGGTATGGAAAGGAATCGCCCAAGACGCCCTTATCATGAATATCGACGACCTGCTTTGCGTAGGCGCCGTGGATAACATATTGGTCTCCTCCACGATCGGACGGAACAAGCTATTGATACCGGGCGAGGTCATCTCGGCGATTATCAACGGCACGGACGAGTTGCTGGCGGAACTGCGCGCGCTGGGAGTCGGTTGCTACGCTACGGGAGGCGAGACCGCCGACGTGGGCGATTTGGTCCGCACGATTATCGTGGATAGCACGGTTACGTGCCGCATGAAACGGGCGGATGTCGTCGATAACCAACATATCCAAGGAGGTGACGTGATTGTCGGATTGGCCTCTTCCGGAAAAGCGACTTACGAGAAAGAATACAACGGGGGCATGGGAAGCAACGGATTGACCTCCGCCCGCCACGACGTGTTCGCCAAATACCTGGCCTCTAAATATCCGGAGAGCTACGACGCCGCGGTGCCCGACGAGCTGGTTTACTCCGGCCGGCTGAAACTCACGGACACGATCGAGGAACTCGGCATCGACGCCGGCAAGCTGGTGCTTTCCCCTACCCGCACCTACGCGCCGGTCATCAAGGCTTTGCTCGACCAACTGCGTCCGCGCATCCACGGAATGGTACATTGCTCCGGTGGCGCGCAGACCAAAGTGATGCACTTCGTGGAGAACAAGCGGGTGACCAAGAACAACCTCTTCCCCATCCCGCCCCTTTTCCGGATTATCCAGGAGCAAAGCGGCACGGATTGGAGCGAGATGTACAAGGTGTTCAACATGGGGCATCGCATGGAAATCTACATCGATCCCGCCTACGCGGACGAGGTGATCCAAATCTCGAAGAGCTTCGGCATCGACGCGCGGGTGGTCGGCTTCGTAGAAGACGCGGAGAAGAACGAATTGATTATCGAAAGCGAGAAGGGCCGCTTTACATACGCATAAATATAAATGAGCGAGAATAGTTTATTAAATAAGTTAGACGGATTGGTGAGTCGTTTCGAGGAGGTCGGTACATTGATTACCGACCCGGCGGTGATAGCCGACATGAAACGATTCGTGAAACTGAACAAGGAATACCGCGATTTGGAGAAAATCGTAGCGGCCCGTGCCGAATATATCAAGGCGTTGAACGGTATCGAGGAGGCGAAGGCGTTGCTCGACTCGGAGCAGGACCCGGAGATGCGGGAGATGGCCCGGGAGGAGCTGGACAGTTGCAACGAGCGCATCCCGGCGCTGGAAGAGGAGATTAAGCTACTGCTCGTGCCCGCCGACCCGCAAGACGACAAGAACGCGATCGTGGAGATACGCGGGGGAACGGGAGGCGACGAGGCAGCCCTTTTCGCCGGCGACCTGTACCGGATGTACGTGAAATATTGCGAGATGAAAGGCTGGAAAGTAAGCGTATCCAGCTTCAGCGAAGGCTCGTCGGGCGGATTCAAGGAGATTATCTTCACCGTATCGGGCGAGAAGGTTTACGGCACGCTGAAATACGAGTCGGGCGTGCATCGCGTACAACGCGTGCCGGCCACGGAGACGCAGGGACGGGTACACACCTCGGCCGCTACCGTCGCCGTATTGCCGGAGGCGGATGAGTTCGACGTGGAAATCAACGAGGGCGAGATCAAATGGGATACGTTCCGCTCGGGTGGCGCCGGAGGCCAGAACGTCAACAAGGTGGAATCGGGCGTCCGCTTGCGCTACGTATGGAAAAACCCCATCACGGGTGTCAGCGAGGAGATCTTGATAGAGTGTACGGAGACGCGCGACCAGCCGAAGAACAAGGAAAGGGCGCTTACCCGCCTGCGCTCGTTCATCTACGACAAGGAGCATCAGAAGTATCTGGACGATATCGCGAGCAAGCGAAAGACCATGGTATCGACCGGCGATCGCTCGGCGAAAATCCGCACGTACAATTATCCGCAAGGACGCATCACGGATCATCGCATCAATTATACGATTTACAACCTCTCGGCCTTCATGGACGGGAATATCCAGGATTGCCTGGACCACCTGATCGTGGCCGAGAACGCGGAACGGCTAAAAGAAAGTGAATTATAATTCTAATTTGTAATTATAACAATGCGGACCACTCACATACATATTAAAGGAGACAGCCGTCAGATGAATCTGATGCAAGATCAATCTGTCCACCTAATCATCACTTCGCCTCCTTATTGGCAACTAAAGGATTATGGAACAGATAATCAGATAGGATTCCACGATAGTTATGAAAGCTATATCAATAATCTTAACCTTGTCTGGGCAGAGTGCTATCGAATATTGAAAGATGGATGTCGCTTATGTATCAATATTGGAGACCAATTCGCTCGTTCTGTATATTATGGTCGTTATAAAGTTATCCCTATTCGTACAGAAATCATAAAATTCTGCGAATCAATAGGAATGGATTATATGGGAGCTATTATTTGGCAAAAGCAAACCACGATGAATACAACAGGAGGAGGGGCTGTCATGGGTAGTTTCCCTTATCCTCGTAACGGAATTTTAAAGATGGACTATGAATTCATCTTACTATTCAAGAAATTGGGTAATGCCCCCAAACCTACACCGGAACAAAAACAATTATCAATCCTGTCTAAAGAGGAATGGAATACTTATTTCTCTTCACATTGGACTTTCGGAGGAGCACGCCAGGACGGTCATATAGCCGTTTTCCCTGAAGAACTCCCCAAAAGATTAATCAAAATGTTCTCATTCGTAGGAGAAACCGTGTTTGATCCATTTTTAGGAAGTGGAACTACCGCATTAGCGGCAAGGAATTTAGGGCGGAATTCCATTGGTTACGAGATCAATCCTGACTTTACGGATTATTACAAACAAAAACTAAACACCAAGCAAACCGATATAGAGCAAACAACATATATTTTTAAAGAGGATCTATCAAACTTCAATGTAGAAGAAAATATCAGCAAATTACCTTACATATTTGAAGATCCTCACCGATTAAATAAAAAGATTGATGTAAAGAAATTGAGATTCGGTTCCGTAATCGATAAGAATAGCGACACTCAAAGAGAAGAGTATTATTCCGTCAAAGAAATTATTAATGCCAATACTATCATTTTAAATAATAATTTACGCATCCGCTTATTAGGAATTAAAGAGAAAACGGATGTTCATGGAGCCGCAATTGATTTTATTCGAGAGAAAGTAAAGGGACATAAGGTTTTCTTGAAATTTGACATGATAAAATACGATGCGGAAAACTATCTATTATGTTATCTTTATTTAGAAAACAGAACTTTCATCAATGCTCATCTGTTAAAAGCCGGGTTAGCCTATGTGGATGATAGCATAGACTTTAAGTATAAAAGTAAATTTCAATCAATAAGCCATGGAAAAAGAATGGATTAATGGATCAGAAGGTTACAATTTAAAATACAAAAGAGAAACCCTCTTGAACTATGCTATGAACCGTTGGGGACTAAACAAAGCTCAAAGCGTAGATGCCACTTCTGAGTTGATTCGCAATTGCGCACCCGCAGATTATGCCACTTGGGTAGACTATTATTTTAATAACGCTACTCAAAAGAAGAAGAAGAATGGCTTAAAAATAACTCGGGAATATCTCCATGCGTTAGGAGAAGAATTATATCTTAGACTATCCGAAAATGTTCATAATGAATTAGAATGTATTTCCGAAGAAGAATGCATTGATTATGTTTATAATTTAGTCATCAACCGGACCTACGAAGGATATAGGACAGAAATAGACACTATTTACGGGCAATTAGAAAAGGTTTTGGGTTGGAAAATGGAAGCCGCGCCCGATGAATGGGACAGAACGCTATCCGTAGACTTTTTTATTGAAGTAAAAAAATCTTGCTACGTAGGCATTCAAATAAAGCCCATATCAACCCGACAACCTATCTATCAATATCAATGGATTGAGCAAAATAAAAGGAATCACCAACGATTTACTGATAGATATAAGGGCAAAGTCTTCTTTGTTTTCTCCAAAAAGAATACTCAAGGGAAAAAACAAATAGACAATATCGAAGTCATTGACGAAATAAAACAGGAAATAGAACGATTAAATAATTTGTAATAGTATGAACAAACAACAACTTTTCGAGAACATACAAAAAAAACGATCCTTCCTTTGCGTAGGATTAGACACGGATATAAAGAAGATCCCCCAACACCTGCTGGCGGAAGAGGATCCGATGTTCGCTTTCAACAAGGCGATTATCGACGCCACGGCCGATTATTGCGTGGCCTACAAGCCCAACATGGCGTTCTACGAGAGCGAGGGCGTGAAGGGTATCGTCGCTTTCGAGAAAACGGTCGCTTATTTGCGGGAGAACTATCCGGACCAATTCATCATCGCCGACGCGAAACGAGGCGACATCGGGAATACGTCCGAGATGTACGCCCGCTCCTTCTTCGACCATATCAAGGTGGACGCCGTGACCGTGGCGCCTTATATGGGCGAGGACAGCGTAAAGCCGTTCTTGCTGTATCCGGAAGCGTGGGTCATCCTGCTGGCGCTGACATCGAACAAGGGCTCGCATGATTTCCAACTGACGGAAGACGCGAACGGGACACGCCTCTTCGAGAAGGTGCTCCAGAAATCCCAGGAATGGGCCACCGACGAGCAAATGATGTACGTGGTCGGGGCGACGCAAGGCAAGATGTTCGCGGACATCCGCGAGCACGTTCCCTCGCATTTCCTGCTGGTACCGGGAGTCGGCGCCCAAGGGGGAAGCCTGGCGGAGGTGGTACGCTACGGCATGAACGACCAATGCGGCCTCTTGGTCAACTCGTCGCGCGCCATCATCTACGCGGATAAGACAGAGGCGTTCGCCCAGGCGGCACGCGAGGCGGCACGTACCGTACAACAAGAAATGGCCGGTTATTTAGCCGATAAAGGAATTATTCCGGGCAAAGCATAGGTTATCTGAAGATTTTTCGCCATTTTCGCGGACAGACAAAAATAATCAACGACTATTCGTTTGAAAGTCGACGGAGGTAGAACATATAATCGAATAAACAGCATGGAGTTTTCAGCCCAACAAATCGCCCATTTCCTGCACGGAACGGTTGAAGGCGATCCGGAGGTAAAAGTCAGCAGCTTCTCGAAAATAGAAGAAGGGAAGCCGGGGACTTTGACTTTTTTGGCGAACCTAAAATACGCGCATCATCTTTATGATACCGAGGCCAGCATCGTCTTGGTAAATAATGATTTCAAACCGGAACAGCCCGTGAGGGCCACGCTCGTCAGGGTAGAGAACGCGTACGCGTCGCTCGCGATGTTACTGAATTTAGTGGAGCGTTCCAAGAAGCAACGGAAAGGCATCGACCCGTCGGCCTTTATCGCCGCGTCGGCGACGGTGGGCGACGATTGTTACGTGGGCAACCTCGCCTATATCGGCGAAGGCGCGCGCATCGGGAAGAATTGCATGATCTATCCATTCGCTTATATCGGCGATAACGTGACGGTCGGCGACCATACGATTTGTTATCCCCACGTCACCATCTACGAGAATTGCGCGGTCGGCGAGCGGTGCATCCTGCACGCCGGATGCGTGATCGGCGCGGACGGATTCGGCTTCGCGCCCGAGGGAGAGACGTACAAGAAAATCCCCCAACTGGGCAACGTCATCATCGAGGACGACGTGGAGATCGGCGCCAATACGACCATCGACCGCGCGGTCATGGATTCCACCGTCATCCGCAAGGGCGTGAAACTGGACAACCTCGTGCAAATCGCGCACAACGTGGAGGTGGGCGAGAACACGGTGATGGCGGCGCAAGTAGGCATCGCCGGCTCCGTGAAAATCGGCAAGCATTGCATGTTCGGCGGGCAAGCGGGCTTGGCGGGCCATATCCGCGTGACCGACCACGTCGTCTTCGGCGCGCAAGCGGGCGTCATCAGCGACGTGAAGGAACCGGCCACCCTCTTGGGGGCACCGGCCATCAACGCGAAGAACTTCATGCGCTCCAGCGCGATATTCAACCGCCTTCCGGACATTTACCGCACGATCGGGCAGATGCAACGGGAGATCGAACAATTAAAAAACGAATTACATAAACAATAAGGAGCTATGCAGAAACAAAGAACGCTCGCGGCGAGCTTCTCCTTGAAAGGGAAAGGCTTGCATACGGGACTCGAGATAGAGATCACTTTCAATCCCGCTCCCGAGAATCACGGATATAAGATCAAACGGGTCGACATGGAAGGGCAACCGACCATCGACGCGCTGGCGGAGAACGTGGCCAGCACGGACCGGGGCACGGTGTTGAGCAAGAACGGCGTGACCGTCGGGACCATCGAGCACGCGATGGCGGCCCTGTACGCTTTCGAGATAGACAACTGCCTCATCGAGGTCAACGCGCCGGAATTCCCCATCCTGGACGGAAGCTCGCGCTTCTTCGCCGAGGCCATCCAGCGGGTCGGCATCGTCGAGCAAGGCGCCCCGAAGGATTTCTACATCGTCAAGCACAAGATAGAGGTGAAGGACGAGGAAAGCGGAGCCTCGGTGGTCATCCTGCCGGACGACAAGTTCAGCGCGAACGTGCTGATATCGTTCAACTCGCCCGTGCTGTCCAACCAGTTCGCCACGCTGAACGACCTCAGCGAGTTCCCGACCGAGATCGCCGCGTCGCGCACGTTCGTCTTCGTACGCGAGGTGGAGATGTTGCTGCAACACAACTTAATCAAGGGAGGCGACCTCGACAACGCCATCGTCATCTACGACCAGAAACTCCCGCAAGAGTCGCTGGATAAGCTGGCGGATATGATGAACCTCCCGCACAAGCAGCTCCAGGAACTGGGCTACGTGAACAACGAGCCGCTCATGTTCGACAACGAGCCGGCGCGCCACAAGCTGATCGACGTGATCGGCGACCTCGCCTTGATAGGCCGACCCATCCGCGGGCGCGTCATCGCCACCCGGCCGGGCCACAAAATCAACAACCAGCTGGCGCGGCTCATCCGCAAGGACATCAAGATAAACAACATACAGGCGCCCGTCTACAATCCGGATCTGGCCCCTATCATGGACGTCAACCGCATCCGCGAGCTCCTGCCGCACCGCTATCCGTTCCAATTGGTGGACAAGATTATCGAGATAGGCGGGAACTACATCGTAGGCGTCAAGAACATCACGACGGACGAGCCTTTCTTCCAGGGACACTTCCCGCAAGAGCCTGTCATGCCGGGCGTGCTGCAAATCGAGGCGATGGCGCAGACCGGCGGACTGCTCGTGCTGAACTCCGTGGACGAGCCGGAGCGCTACTCCACCTATTTCATGACCATCAACAACGTGAAGTTCCGCCAGAAAGTCGTGCCGGGCGACACCTTGATCCTGCGCCTGGAGCTGCTGGCCCCCATCCGCCGCGGCATATCCACCATGCAAGGCTACGTGTTCGTAGGCGACAAGCTCGTGAGCGAGGCCCAATTCATGGCCCAGATCATAAAGAATAAGTAATCAAAAAGATAAAACAGAGAAAGAATGAATATATCACCATTAGCGGTCGTCCACCCCGAGGCCCGGCTGGGCGAGAACGTGACCATCGACCCGTTCGCCGTCATCGAGAAAGATGTCACCATCGGCGATAATTGCCACGTATTCCCGCACGCGGTCATCCTGGACGGCGCCCGCATCGGGAAAAACTGCCGCATATTCCCCGGGGCGGTCATAGCCGGCATCCCGCAGGACCTGAAGTTCAAAGGCGAGATAACGACGGCCGAGATAGGCGACAACACGACCATCCGCGAGTGCGTGACGGTGAACCGCGGCACGGCCTCGAAGGGCAAGACCATCGTCGGCAACGACTGCCTCATCATGGCCTACTCGCACGTGGCGCACGACTGCGTGCTGAAGGACCACATCATCGTCGGCAACGCCTCGCAGATAGCGGGCGAGGTGGAGATCGACGACTACGCCATCGTGAGCGGCGGCTCGCTGGTGCACCAGTTCACCCGCATCTCCAAGCACGTGATGATACAAGGCGGCTCGCGCATCGGGAAGGACATCCCGCCCTACACGCTCATCGGCCGCGACCCCATCGTGTATTGCGGCATCAACATCGTCGGCCTGCGCCGCCGGGGCTTCACGAACCAGCAGGTCTTCCTCATCCAGGACATCTACCGCACGCTCTACACGCGCGGCCTGAACAACACCGACGCGCTGAAAGCCATCGAGACGGAGTACGAGCCGTGCGAGGAGCGCGACTTGATACTCGACTTCATCAAGAGCTCCAAGCGAGGCATCGTGCGCGGCTCTATCGACGAGTTATAAAGACCGATAAAAAATTCCAGCATAGCCTTTAACGCTGTGTCGAATAGCGGAAAAGCACGCAGACGACGCGGATTGGGCAGATGAACGCAGACTTATTTAATTATAAATCAAGAAAAATAATCCGCGTTCATCTGCGCCCTCTGCGTCGTCCGCGTGCCAATACCTAATTTTGACACAGCCTCAAATCGGAAGCACGTTCAATTTCTCCCAATGACGGTTGGGAGAAATTCGGAGGGCTTGTTATTTCTCTCAATGATGATTGGGAGAAATTTTAAGGGCTTGTTATTTCTCTCAATGATGATTGGGAGAAATTTTGAGGGCTTGTTATTTCTCTCAATGATGATTGGGAGAAATTTGGAGGGCTTATTATTTCTCCCAAAGATGTTTGGGAGAAATTTTAAGGGCTTGTTATTTCTCCCAATGATGTTTGGGAGAAATTTTAAGGGCTTGTTATTTCTCTCAATGATGATTGGGAGAAATTTTGAGGGCTTTTTATTTCTCTCAAAGATGTTTGGGAGAAATTTGGAGGGCTTTTTATTTCTCTCAAAGATGTTTGGGAGAAATCCGGAGCGGCCGACGCGCCTCGCGGTCTCTCTTCCTTTCAGAAAAATACCCGCGCGATAGCGGCATATCAATATTTTTACTACTTTTGACCCAACTTTAAACAAAGAATAAATTATGGTATTTAGATTTTTGATATTATCGGACGAGGTGGACGATTTCAAGCGCGAGATCAAGATCGACTCGGAAGCGACGTTTCTGGATCTGCAAAACGCGATCCTCGACTCAGTAGGCTATACAAAAGACCAGATGACCTCCTTCTTCATCTGCGATGACGACTGGAGCAAGAAAACCGAGATAACGCTGGTGGAGATGGACACCGCGTCCGACGAGGACAATTACGTGATGGCCGACACGCGGCTGGACGAGCTGCTGGAGGACGAGCACCAAAAGATGCTCTTCGTGTTCGACTATATGACCGAGCGGGCCTTCTTCATGGAGTTGCGGGAGATTATCCCCGGAACGGATCTCGACGCGCCGATATGCAGCAAGTCGAAAGGCGTACCGCCCGCGCAGCTGGTATCGTTCGAGGAGTTCGAGGCGAAAAGCGGCACGAGCGGCGAGATTGGCGAGGATTTCTACGGGGATTCCGAGTACGACATCGACGAGCTGGATCGCGACGGCTTCGAGGGGCTGGGCGACGGCCCGATGGACAACCCTTACGACGACGACCGCTATTGATGGACAACAACCTTGTCGTACTGCTGGGGCCTACCGGGGTCGGGAAAACGGAATTGAGCCTGCGGATAGCGGAACGGCTCGACGCCCCCATCATCTCCGCCGATTCCCGGCAGCTCTTCCGCGACCTGCCCATCGGCACCGCCGCGCCGACAAAGGAACAGCGGGAGCGCGTCGCGCATTATATGGTGGGCACGCTCTCGCTGGACGATTATTACAGCGCCAGCCAGTTCGAGCAAGACGTGATGGCGCTGCTGGGGGAACTGTACCGAAGCCGCCGGACGGTCGTCATGACGGGCGGCTCGATGATGTATATCGACGCCGTGTGCGACGGGATAGACGACATACCGACCGTCACGCCCGACATCCGCGAGGCGGTGTACAAGCAATTCGAGGCCGAGGGCCTCGCCCCGCTCCTCGCCGAGCTGAGAGAGAAAGACCCCATCCATTACGAGGCGGTCGACCGCCAGAACCACAAACGGGTTCTCCACGCCGTGGAGATTTGCCGCCTGACGGGCCAACCCTATTCCTCCTTCCGGACGCGGACCAAAAAAGAGCGCCCGTTCCGCGTCGTCAAGATCGGGCTGAACCGGGAACGGGAGGAGCTGTACGACCGCGTCAACCGGCGGGTCGACCAGATGATGGCCGACGGGCTGCTGGAGGAAGCCCGGCGGGTGTATCCCTATCGCCACCTCAACTCGCTGAACACGGTGGGCTACAAGGAATTATTCAAATACATCGACGGGGAATGGACGCTGGACATGGCCGTGGAGAAAATCAAGCGGAACTCGCGCGTCTACGCCCGCAAGCAGATGACCTGGTTCAAGAAAGACCCCGCCATCGCCTGGTTCCATCCCGACCAGGAGGCGGATATCATGGAATTCCTGCGGAAACAAATAGAGGCGGGCGACGACCGCTAACGCGTATGTCGTCCGTCCCGCCTCTCGTCCCACGCCGACGAATATAAAATCAAGGCTTACCCCTCGTCCGCCAAGCAGGCGTCCAAGTCGCGGGTAAGTCGCTCCTTGTCCAAATGCTGCCCGATGAAGACAATCTTCTCCATCCGGTCGCCATACTTCTTGTCCCAATCCCGCATCAATCCGGGCTCTTGCCGCATCAACTCTATCAGGTCCTCCTCCGGGGCCGTGGCATACCACAGGCCGGCTTGCGACAATTGCTTCTGCCGCCCCGCCTGCTCGAAGAGGAACGACATATCCTTGTTGTGGCTGAAATAGCAAACGCCTTTCGCCCGGATGACGTTACGCGGCCACTGGGTAGCGACGAAGCGGTCGAACTTATGGATGTCGAACGGCGGCCGGCGATAATACACGAACGTGCCGATGCCGTATTCCTCCACCTCGCCTCCCTCGTGGTGATGGTGGTGATGCCCATGGTCGTGGTCGTGGCCGTGCTCCTCATGCTCATGGTCGTGGTCGTGCTCCTCCAGCTCGGAGAGGGGTCGCTCGATGCCCCGTATCCAGCCGGCCGAGGTGGCGACACGCTCGAAATCGAACAAGCCGGTATGGATGAGCTTGTCGATATCCACGTTAGCGTAATCGCACTCCAGGATCCGCGCCCCGGGCTGCAACACGCGCAGGATGCGCCTGACGCGGGCCAACTCATCCAACTTCACCTCGGACGCCTTGTTCAGCAGGATGATGTTGCAGAACTCGATTTGCTGCGTGATAAGGTTCTCGATATCCTCCTCGCCGATGCCCTCGCGCTCCAAATCGTCGCCGCAGGCGAACTCGTCCCGCAAGCGAAGGGCGTCCACCACGGTGACGATGCAATCCAGGCGGCAGATGCCATATTTCGTATAGGCGGCGCCCAGGCGGGGAATCGAGCAAATGGTCTGCGCGATCGGCTCCGGCTCGCAAATGCCGCTCGCCTCGATCACGATATAGTCGAAGCGCCCCATCCGCGTCAGTTCCTGTATCTGCTCGATTAAATCGGTCTTCAAGGTACAACAGATACAACCGTTCTGGAGGGCCACCAGGCTATCGTCCTTCTTCCCCACCACGCCGCCTTTCTGAATCAAGTCGGCGTCGATGTTCACCTCGCCGATGTCGTTCACGATCACCGCGAACCTCACGCCGCGCTCGTTGGCGAGAATCCGGTTCACCAACGTCGTCTTCCCGCTTCCCAAATAGCCGGTCAGAAGCAAGACCGGGATTTCTTTCGCTTTCATCTCCATGGATTCCTCCTCCTTTATTATTATAAACGATTACTTCATAAACACGAAATAGACAGCCAGCACCAGGCAGATACACGCCGCGAGATGATTCCAATGGAACGTCTCGCCCTTGAACGCCGTGGCGCTGAATATCACGAAAACGACCAGCGTGATCACCTCCTGTATCACCTTCAGCTGCATCAAGCTGAAAGGCCCCCCGTTGTCGCGGAACCCGATCCGGTTGGCCGGCACCTGGAAGCAATACTCGAAGAAGGCCAGCAGCCAGCTGAAAAGAATCACGCCAATCAGCGGAAGATGGTCGAACCAACTGAACTGTTGCCGCATCTTCAAGTGGCCGTACCACGCGCATGTCATAAAGACATTCGAGACGATCAATAATAAAACCGTATAAACTCCTTGCATTCTATCTTGATTTTCGAGGTAAATAATCTTCCTGTATATTCGTCATGCTGCCCCAGAGGCTATAACGGGCCCCCGGATGGATCGCCTCCATCCGAGCCAGCAACTCCTTCATCGCCGAGCGGTTGGACCCCGACTCGTACGGGCAATTCCTCGTCTGCTCCCGGTAGCCCCGCCAGCGGGCGAGCCAACGCAACTCCTTCTCCTCCACCAAACAGAGCGGACGGATAATCTCCATCTCGAACTTGTCCATCTTGAGGCGCGGGGGCATCGTGCCGAAAGCCCCTTGGTGAACCAGGTTCATCAAGAGCGTCTCCAGCAAATCGTCCTGATGGTGGCCCAGGGCGATTTTATGGCAGCCCCGCTCCTTGGCGAGCTCGAACAACGCCTTCCGGCGCGTCCACGAACAAAGGAAGCAAGGGGATTTCCGCCGGTCCGTCGAGGCATCGAAGCCGGTCTCCACGGTCAGCAAAGGCAGGTTCCGTTCCTCCAAGAAGCGGCTTACATACGCCAAGTCCGCTTGATAAGGGATATTCGTCATGACGACATGGGCAACCACCAGCTCAAAGCGGGGGTTGAATATCCTCGACCGGCGCTCCAGCAAATCGACCAGCGCCAGCGAGTCCTTGCCGCCGGATAGCCCGACCAGAATACGGTCGCCATCGGCGATCAATCCATACTCGAAAATCGCCCGCTTCACCTTCTCCTCTATCTTCCGAAACGCACGTTCGTCTTCCGTCAAACTCATCCCATTCAGTTTACGAGCGCGAAATTATACATTTATCCATTCGATTCGCATCTCCCCTTTAAAAAATATACGTACCTTTGAGACGTAAATTTTATAAATCAGACTGAACAATATGCGACAAATGTCTAAACGGATACTTTACATGATCGGAATCACCCTCTTATCGGGAGGAACATACCTATCGGCGCAGACACTCAACCAAGCGAAAGAACTATACAACGAAGGGAAATACGCGGAGGCCAAGCCCGTGTTCGAGCGATTCGTGAAGCAAGCGCCCGGCAACGCCTCCTACAACCAATGGTACGGGGTGTGCTGCTTCGAGACGGGCGATTTGGCCAAGGCGGAGAAGCACCTGAAAGTGGCCGTCCGGCGCAGGGTGCAAGAGGCGTACCGCTATTTAGGCGAGGTCTATTACCACACCTACCGCTTCGACGAGGCGGAGGAGATGTTCGACGAGTACGTCACCCTATTAGCCAAAAAGAAAAAAGAGACGGAGGCCTACGACGCCCGCGTCGAGCTGGCGGGACAAGCCAGCCGGATGCTCGACAAGGTGGAACGCGTGCAAATCATCGATAGCGTCGTGGTGGACAAGGACGCGCTCCTCTCCGCCTACACGCTGAGCGAGGAATGCGGGAGCCTCTCGGCCTACAACGATTTCTTCCAGACAGGCGAGCCGGGATATTCCACCGTATATATGAACCAAAAGGGCGACAAGATCTATTACGCACGCCCCGCGGAAGACGGGCACGATTACCTGTTCACGCAATCCCTGCTGATGAACGATTGGGGCGACGAGATACAATTGCCGATGAACGTGAATAGCGAGGCAGACGATGGCTATCCCTTCGTCCTTTCCGACGGCGTCACGATTTATTACGCCTCGAAAGGGCACGGCTCATTGGGCGGATACGACCTCTTCGTGACCCGCTACAACAGCGACTCGGAGACGTACCTGGCTCCCGAGCAACTGGGTATGCCCTTCAACTCGCCGTTCAACGACTATATGATGGTAATCGACGAGACCAAACATCTGGGCTGGTTCGCCTCCGACCGTTATCAGCCGGAAGGCAAGGCCTGCGTCTACCTGTTCATCCCGAACGAGAGCCGCGAGCGGGTCGAGAGCGACGACATCGAGCTAAAACGCTCGCTCGCCGCCATCGCCTCCATCCGCGACACTTGGGCGCCCGATACCGACTATAGCCAGCTCGTCGCCTTGGCGCACGAGGAAATCCCGTTTGGGCCCGCCAAGATCCAAAAAGACTTCATTTTCCCGATTCACGACGATGTTGTCTACTACACCTTGGCGGACATCCAAAGCCCGGAGGCGAAAAGCTATTACGAGAAAGCGATCGCCATCAAACGGCAAATCCAGGAACTGGGCGAGCGATTAGACGGCCTGCGCGTTAGCTACACCCAAGGCAGCGCCGCCAAGCGGGAACAGCTGACGCCCGCCATCCTACAAGCCGAGGAACAGCTCGACGCCCTGCTGGACCAGCCCAAGGACTGGGAGAAGAAGGCGCGCAACGCCGAGATAGCCTACTTACGGAAGAACCCTAAATAACCGCGGCCTATGCTACTGGACATCGCCATCATCCTATTCCTCATGATCGCGGCCATCGCGCTGCTGCTCGCGGAGATTTTCCTCTTCCCGGGCATCACGCTGGCGGGAATCAGCGGGGCGCTCTTCGCCATCGGAGGCATCTTCCTCGCCTACGCCGAGGGAACGGCGGTAGGGCACGCCACCTTGGCGCTCTCCCTGCTCGCCTTCGGAATCGCCTTCCTTTGGCTGCTACGCTCCCGCTCCTTCAATAAGGTCGCCCTCCATACGAACATCGACTCGCGGCTGACATCGAGCCGCGAGCTGGGCATCCAGCCCGGCGACGAGGGAATCACCCTCTCCCGCCTTGCTCCCATCGGGAAAGCGCGGATCAAGGGCATCGTCGTGGAGGCGAAATCGACGAACGAGCTAATCGACGAGGAAACCCCCGTGGTGGTCGTGCGGGTAGACAGCTACAACGTGCTCGTCCGCCCCATCAATCATAAATCATAAATCTCAAATCATAAATCCTATGGAAATTACATTTTTACCTCTTGTCCTGCTGGGAGCCGCGGTGCTGCTTCTGGCAATCTTTTTCTACTATGTGCCGTTCCTGCTATGGATATCGGCCAAAGTGTCCGGAGTCAACATCTCCCTCATCCAACTGTTCCTGATGCGTATCCGGAAGGTGCCGCCCTACATCATCACCCGCGCCATGATCGAGGCGCATAAGGCGGGACTGAAGTCGCTCACCCGCGATGAATTAGAGGCCCACTACCTGGCCGGCGGACACGTCGAGAAAGTAGTGCACGCGCTCGTTTCCGCCTCGAAGGCGAACATCGACCTGCCGTTCCAGATGGCCACGGCGATCGACCTGGCCGGGCGCGACGTATTCGAGGCGGTACAAATGTCCGTCAACCCGAAAGTGATTGACACGCCTCCGGTGACCGCCGTGGCGAAGGACGGTATCCAGCTCATCACGAAGGCCCGCGTGACGGTGCGCGCCAACATCAAGCGCTTGGTGGGCGGTGCCGGCGAAGAGACAATCCTGGCCCGTGTAGGCGAGGGCATCGTGTCGTCCATCGGCTCGTCGGACAGCCACAAGACCGTGCTGGAGAACCCGGATTCCATCTCCAAATTAGTGCTTCACAAAGGGCTGGACGCGGGCACGGCCTTCGAGATTCTCTCCATCGATATCGCGGACATCGATATAGGCAAGAACATCGGCGCCTACTTGCAAATGGATCAAGCGCAAGCCGATAAGAATATCGCCCAGGCAAAAGCCGAGGAGCGCCGCGCCATGGCCGTCGCCCTCGAGCAGGAAATGAAAGCCAAGGCGCAAGAGGCCCGCGCCAAGGTAATCGAGGCCGAGGCCGAGGTGCCCAAGGCTATGGCGGACGCGTTCCGCAGCGGCAATTTAGGCGTGATGGATTATTATAAGATGAAGAACATAGAGGCGGACACGTCGATGCGCGAGGCAATCGCCAAGCCCGTCGCCGCGACACCCAAACCCCAAAACAACGCGTAAGCTATGAAAACGATACCGGAATCCGAGCTTATCATCAACGCGGACGGCGGCGTGTTCCACCTGCACCTACGGCCGGAGCAGTTGGCGGATCGCATGGTGCTGGTGGGCGACCCCGCGCGGGTCGACACCGTGGCCGCCCATTTTGACACGCGGGAATGCGACGTGTCGAACCGCGAGTTCCACGCCATCACCGGCACCTACCGGGGAAAGCGCATCACCGCCCTGTCGCACGGTATCGGCGCGGATAATATCGACATCGTACTCAACGAGCTGGACGCCCTCGCCAACATCGATTTCCGAACTCGCGAGATGAAGCCGAAGCCGCGGCGGCTCACGCTCGTCCGCATCGGCACCTGTGGCGGCCTGCAACCCTTCACTCCCATCGGCACCTACGTGGCGGCCGAGCGCTCCATCGGCTTCGATGGCGTGCTCTACTTCTACGCCCATAGCGAACGGGTAAGAGATTTGAAACTGGAAGAGGCATTGCTACGCCAACTCGACTGGCGGATCGAGGGAGTCCGTCCCTATGCCGTCGCCGCCGATGCGTCACTTATCGAGCAGATATGCGGAGACGACATCCTTCGCGGCGTGACCATCGCGGCGAACGGCTTCTACGGCCCACAAGGACGCGAGTTGCGCCTGCCGCTGGCGGACCCGGAACTGAATCGGAAAATCGAGGCGTTCGAACACGCTGGGCGGCGCATCACCAACTTCGAGATGGAAAGCTCCGCATTGGCAGGGCTGGCGGCATTGATGGGGCATCGGGCAATGACGGTATGTTGCGTCATCGCCGGGCGAGTGGACCAACGGATGAACACCGCCTACAAAGGCTCGATGGAGGGCCTTATACAAACCGTTCTCGACAGAATCTGAGAAAAAATATCACGAAAATTTCCTTCGAGGGAAAATAAAATTCCCCTCGAAAGAAATTTCATTTTCTCCCGAAAGAAAATTATGTTTCCTTCGGGGAAAAACGAGCCCGATTCATTCCCCCGCCTTCTCGGCCAACGCTTTCACGTAGTCGCGCAAGGCGATCGCATCGGCGCTGAAAAGCTGGATACGATCGAAATCGAAAGGCTGGTAGAGAAGATTCGTATAGCGCAACTCCCAGCCGCCAGCGGGCGTGGGCTTGATTCCGCAGAAGAAGTAGCCTTCCGCCATCAAAAGCGCATCGATATCAGAAGGCAAGGGGCGATCCGTAGGCAAGGCCAAATTGGCCGTCACCACGCCATTCTTACGGACAAAGATTGTCTCGCGACGCACCGCCCGCCGGAAATCCGCCCCGAAACGCTCCACACGGAACGCCACGAATTGCCGACCGGGACTTACCTCGCGGCGAACGATCGTCTCCTCCACTTCCGGAGCGGATGCCGTCGTATCACGAAGCTCTACTGCCAGCTTGGCTTTCGCGAAAAAGGCTTGCACGAGCGGCAAATGCTCGGTAGGAACATAGACTGGCGGGTACTGGGGTGCCTTACCCATCGAAAGCACCGAGTAAATCAAGCTTTCCCGTGTGTTGGCATCGCCCTCGATACCGACGAACGAAGCATGGTTGTAAACCGAAGGCTCCAAGTAGCAGGTTGCGAACGAGGCGACAAATGCTTGACTCCGCTTATGCGAGGTGACGCACTTCGCATAGCCCAGCAAGTCAGGATAAGCGGCACGAACAGCCTTAGCGGTCTGGAGCACCAACGAGAGGAAAACACGCGACTTACGATAGCCCGGGTCGACCATCGCCAGCCCCGCCTCACCCAGCCGTTCCGACTCCAGCAAGACTCCTTGATGGCCTACGACACGCTCGCTCGGCGTAACAGCCACGATGGAAAGGATTTTCCGCTCGGCCAGCATACGGGCGAAAGTCTCCTCGTCGTAGAACGCCTCCTTGGCGAACGAGTAACGGTACGTATTATATATCAAGCTGATGATTCCGGGCACATCGGCCGGTTGGGCCTCTCGGATCGTCACCGGTTCCTGCTCCTCGGCGAAAGCATCGGGAGCGACTCGATTCACCTCCGCCAAGCGCCGATAGTTCTTTACCCGAAATCGGATAAGCAGTTCCCAACCCTCCTTGCCGAGGTTTCGATAACCGAAATCGTAACTAAAGCAACGAATCATACGGAGCGAGAGCCCGTCGGCGGTCCGTTCCATATCGTCGGGCGAGAAGGTCGGAATCTCGCGGATGTTCATCGGCCGCCCATGGTTGGTGAAGAGGAAAAGCAGCCCTTCCTCCTCCTCCACGCAACGCAGGTGAAACATCGTGTCGAGCCCCGTCTTGGGGATACCGTTCATGATGAAGATAAAAGTCTCCTCGCCTACCAGGCGAAGCTGGGTCGCCTCCTCGCGCCCAGCGCCGTGGCTCCGCCCCATCTCCTCGACGAACGAGGCCACAACGTTGATATACTCTTGATAATAAGGCAATATCAGTTCCATAACACGAGCTATTTATTCCGGTTTAGCGAAACGCTTATCAATCAGTGCGTAAAAGAAATTCTTCTTCAGAAGGTTATCGATTACCCGCACAGGTTTCAACTGCACGGCCGAGACGCCTTTCATGATCATCATATCCCGATACAGAAGCGTGGTCTCCTCTTGCAGGAAATAAAGGCGACTCTTTCCTACGATACCTTTACTGAGCTTGTCGCCCATCGAGGGATTGGCTTTCGAGAGGCACTCGTCCAGCACGTCGCGAGCATGGGCGTAATCGAAATCGTCCGGAAGATGGTGGGCCGGCTCGATCAAGAAATCATAACGCACAGGCTCAGCGTCGGTATTGGGATACATACAATAATCAAGCATCTCGAAGCCACACCGCTCAGCGGTCTGCTTCGCCACCTCACGTAAAGCATACTCGGTCGTCTTCTCGCCCACAAGGTTAACCGTCTGGTCGGCCCGGAACAGGAACTCGATGGTAGGCGTCTCGTTGTGCCGCCCGACAACATGCACTACGTCGCGCATCTTATACCGATAGAATCCGGACGTATTGGTGACGACCACCTCGTAGTTTTTTCCCACCTCCAGCTTATCCAGCGTCACGAGATCAGCATAATCCGACGACTCCACGGGCAGGAACTCATAGAAAACACTGTTTGGCAAGAGGACGGACTCGCCAGAATCCAGCCGCACGGGTGCGGAAAAGACACCCTCCGAGGCGATCACGCCATACATCGCGAAGTGGACACCCGGCCCGAAATATCCTTTCAACTTCTCCGTATAAGCGCTGAACCCCGCGGTACCGATCCCAAGCAAGTAGCGGAATCGAGGCCACAGGCGAGGCACCAAAGGCTTGTCGGAAGGATTCCGGAAGACGCTCCGAATCTCGTCTGCCCTCTTGGGGTCGGGATGAAGCCGGGTCAAGAGATGATGCCGCAACTCATCAGGCATCTGCACGGACTCATCGATAGTCCCCCGCTCGATATCGTCCGCAAGCGATTCCCAATTCTTCTCGATATAGCGGATTACCTCCAAGAAATAACTATAAAAGCCGCTCAAGCCGGACGAAAGGTTACGCTCCTTCAAGGCATAGAAAGCATGCAGATGCCTGGAGTTCATATTCCCTTTCGGAGTCATCACCTCGAAAGGCGGGGTAAAGAGGCGCGAGATGAAGAACTGGTTGTTCACACTCTCCTTGGCACTATAAGCCCCGCAAGTAGCGCCGTTCGGCAACGTGGTAAGGATGCTCTCCACGAGCGTAAGCGAAGGATCGAGTCCGAGCAAGCCCCGCTCCTCCAGCAAAGCGTACATATAAGACTTCACGTAGTCCGAGGTCAGTCCTGCGGCCCTATCGGAGAAGGGAATACGCTTAGGATTGCCCATCGTGCCGGATGATTTCGAGTAATGATTCACCGGATAGGCCGTCAAGAGGTTCTTCTCCCCTTTCTCCACCATCCGGTAAATCGCCTCGGCATAATCGTCGTACGAGCTGACGGGAACCCGCCGCCGGTATTCCTCGATCGAATGAATCGAGGCGAAATCATATTTCCGCCCGAATTCCGTGTCCTTATTATCGCGCAACAAGCCCATCAGGAAATCCTCTTGCGCCTTCATCGGGGCGAGGGTCATCCGCTCCAAGCGCGCCCTCACCTTTCGTCCATCGCCCGCTACTTTCCTATTTACCAAGGCGATGATCATCTTATTCAGCAACCCCATATCTCTATCTGTTCTATTTCTTAATATTCTTTCCAATCAAGAAGTTGAAGACACTCTTGATATTCGCCATCGTCACGTCGTGCGGTGTCTTGTACTCGTTATAAGCCTGTGCCTTGTAGGAGATGATATCCTGGAACAGGCGTTCTTGCGATGCCTTGCTCATCTCTATACCCCTCAAACGGCTCACGGTCTTGAAGATCTGGTTCTCCCCGGCCAACGCTTCGGTATAATCCCGCAAGAAATAAGTCCGGAAATTCCGGAATCCCTCATCCGCATGCGTAATTAAGGGCTTCAACCCATATTCCTTAAGCCGGACACCCTGTTCGTCTTTCTCGAAGACAACGTGGGCGAATCCTCCCAACGCGGTTCCCGCCTTCACTTGGCAAGAGATGAAATTCCCCAGCGAATAATACACCAGCATAGGTTTCCCGTCCGCCCGCGTCACGGTCTCCATTGGCTGTACCACATGCGGATGCGTACCAATCACCAAGTCCACACCGCATTGAGCGAAGAACGCGGCCCATTCTCGCTGGCTCCGTATCGGCTCATACAAGTACTCACACCCCCAATGCGGACAAACCACCACGATATCGGCCAAAGCCCTCGCCTCCGCGATCCGCTCCTGAATCCTCCGCTTCTCGCTTTTCCGCAAACGGGCGATCCGGAAACGGTCTTTTGGAGGGACAAAGTGGCCGTTCAGTTTTTCCGTATAATTCAAGATCGCCACCTTGAATCCGTTTCGCTCAATGATATAAACCTTATTCGATTCTTCCCTTGAGCCAGAAATTCCCACGACGCCGATCTCCGGATAATGTGTTTTCCAATAATCCCATGTCACCTCCAAGCCTCTTCTCTTCTTGTCGAAAGCATGGTTGGACGCATGTGTCACGACATTGAACCCTGCCTTAACCAACGAGTCCGCCACGAAAACAGGAGTAGCGAAGATTGGAAACGAGCTGTATTCGGAAGCTTTATCCGTAAAGACCGTCTCTTGATTCACGATACGGATATCCGCCGCTTGGATCGCATCCCGTACGGGATCATACAAGGGATTAAAATCATAATCCCCTTCCGAATCCCTTACGGACTTGAATATTTCTTTATGAATCAGGTTATCCCCGACCGCTATTAATTCCAGTTCCATCTTCTTATTCCAATATATCCCGATTCTTCGGATAAGCCCTCAAAAACAAGAATGTCCCCACTATGGTCATTCCCAAGCATATAAGAGCCATGATCTGATAAATAAAAACCGACGAAAAATCCCAACCAAAAAGCAATTGTACAGATAAAACCCCAAGCCAAGAAAAACCTTGATTCATGAAGTTATAAAAGCCCGACACAGTCCCTTTCGTGCGCTCACCTCCCAACAACATGCAATTACGCAAGCTCAAGATATTTAACCCGCTAAACCCGATCGCCTGGATAAAGGTAAAGACAACCACCTCCACCAGTTCGTGCGTCCCGACACAAAAATAATAAATGAGAACGCCCACCGACGAAAGCAAGACAACTACTTGATTGAACAAGAACGTAAACCGGACCGTATATCGCTTCTGCAAATACAGCGTTGGAAAACGCCCCAGCAACAATCCTCCAATAAAAATGGCATTAACAAGGCTCAACACCGTCGCACTAAGCTCAAATTCTCGAATAAACAAGAACGAGGAAAGCGCAGCGAACGCGCTTTGCGCCCAGAAAAGCCATTGCACGGAAAAAGAAAACGACTCCAAAGGCGAATGGAAAAACGTGTCTTTATAATTACGAAGCGCTTCTCCAAACGAAAGGCTTTTCCGATCTTCATCCTTCCGTTCCGGTTCACGTAACCTTATCTTATAGGTCAACACGAAAACCGGTATACTTAAAAATACGATCAAGATAAAATCATAACGCCAAGACAACCAATCGGAAAGAATACCACCCACAACCGGGGCGAGAATCGGCGAGAGCGCCACGACTATCGAAAACCACGCCAAACGGCCCAACATGTTCTTCTTATCCGAGCTGCCTCCAATCCAGACCTGAGAAGTAAGCAAAGCCAGCCCCGCGGAAAACGCCTGGATCGAACGTCCGACATTTAGCACATGGACATTCTGGGCGAACGCACACAGCAAGCATCCCGCGACGCATCCCAGCAAACTATATCGCAAAAGCTTATGTTTTGAGAACCGATCGCACACAGGCCCGAAAAACATAAAGCTCACGGTTAAGAACAAATAATACAGACTCAAGTTCGTGGTCGCTTCCGCTTGGTCTATCTTCAAGTCGTCGGCCATATAAGAGATGGAAGGCAAGAATATGCTACCCGCCGAGCGGATAATCAGGGTGACGGCCAATACCAATAGCCAACTATGCCATAGATTCTTATTCTTCATCTCGCGATCCATTTCTCCGCTGCCGGCTCGAGGATCAAGATCGGCAACTTGATTTGACTCAAAGAGAGGCCCGGCTTCAATTTACTGGCGTAAAGACTATCCTGCCAACCTTGTCGCATCAAGACCAGACGCATGGGCTTTAAGATTTGATGTTGATAGATACGCATTCCATAGAACTGGAAACGATCCGCCAGCAAACGGTTGGCCCGCTCGTCCACTTCTTCCGTGACCTTGAATCCTTCCGGATCCATCAGTTCCACGTAGCAAACGTAACGATGCTCCTCCATATCGCAAAAGACCTGTACTTGCCGCACTTGTCGCTGATAGTCACGCAACAAGTCCCGGACGCAATCATTCACGGCCGAAGCCGGGATCTTCTCGCCCGCGATATTCAGCAACTCGCTACTCTTTCGGATAAACTCAATCTTCGGGGTCTTTCCCACGAAACCGTCTACCCGGACAATATCCTTCATATTATAACGATACAGACCGGCCCAAGTAGTCACGATCAACTCATAACACTTGCCTTCCTCCACCTCGTGGGCCAAGACGGGTTCCCCGCCCTCCTCGGGAAGGAACTCGTAAAAGGCCGTGGCAATCGACAAAGCGCCCGATCGCTCACCCGCCCGCATAGGGATATTGAACTTCGCCTCGCTGGAGCCATAGCCTACATCCATATATTTCGTCGCAGAAGGCAATAAAGGTTTTACCTCTTCCACATAGGAACCAACCGACGAGGAAAGCCAGAACAACGCCAAACGCAAATCCGGCCAATAAGTCTTCGGGACAAAGTCATCCGCCTCCCTCGCGAGTTCCCGCAATCGCTCCGCACGCTCAGGATTCGGACGCGAATATTTCCGTAACTCTTCCTCCACCTCCGCATCCACGGAACGTGCGCCATCCATCCGGCCCAACTCTATATCACGAATAATGTCTTGCCAATAACGCTTCGCCAAAGCGATCAAGCCAGTCAGCCGCCCCGCATTATTCCCGGCGATCGAGAAAATCCGTTCCTGTTCGATCGCGAAACGCATCAGTAAATAATCCCGGCTTTCCGGATCCTTATTCTGGAGAATACACATCGGATACGCCAAAAAGCGATCCAAAGTGGCTTGCCCCAGCGTCAAGCCGGAAGCGGTCCCACAAGGAATACCCGCCGAGGTATAAGATATTTGAGGGGCGTTCGTCAATGGCAAGAACTTGCCTGTCAACAAATCCGGCACCTCTTTTAGATATTGGGCCATGCGATAGCGCAAGATTAGTTTCCGTACGACCGCGGACATCGAGCTATCCGGAATATATTTCTCCTTACCGGAAGTGCCAGAAGTCAAGGTAAAGAATTGTGCCTTACCAGGAAACAGTAGATCCTTCTCGCCCCGGACCAACCGATCCGAATAAGGCTCGAAATCCTTCCAAGAAAGAATAGGAATCCTTTCCCGAAACTGATTCACATCATGAATCGAAGCGAAATCATACCGCTTCCCAAACTCCGTGTGAGACGCAGACCGAAGAATCTGCCCCAACAATTCACGCTGAACACGCTCCGATTCCTCAAACAGAGAAAAAGCCTCTATTCCAAAACATCCATCCGACAACCTTAGCAAATATTCGGGTATAGTGGGCTTTTCATTCATAGCCTTCTCCTACTTTATTCAACTTTCAAAATCTGGTCGAACCCCGTCATCGTAAACACTTCCGTGATCTCGCCTGAAAGGTTCTTCACAATCACCTCTCCATTCTGTTGGTTCATCTGTTTCTTGATTTGTAAAAGTGCCCTCAAACCGGCGGAAGAGATGTAAATCAATTCAGCAAAATCCAAAATCACCGTCGAGACATCCGCCAACGAAGCGAGGATATCCCTTGAGAACTCAGCGGCGTTCATCGAATCCAACCGACCTTTCATGTGAACGACTAACGTGGATTCCTTTTTCTCTTTCACAAAACTATTCTCCATTACTTACTAACGCTATATATATTTCTATCAAATCTCTCATCGGCTTGTCATACGCTTGATGATGCTATAAGCATTATAAATACCCAACTCGCCGGCCTTGCTCAAGTCGGAAATACCCCGATTGGCATCGCCCAGCGAAAGGCGTGCCAGTCCACGGTTGAAATAAGCCTCGGCGAATTCCGGATCGCGTTTGATCGCCTCATCATAATCGACAATGGCGGCACGGAAATCCCGCTGGGCGCAACGCAAGTTCGCCCGGTTGAAATAGACATAGACGAAATCAGGATTCAGCCGGATCACTTGATCATAATCGCGCATAATCAACTCATGCTCATAAGCTCGCTTATTGTCCCGCAAAGAAATCGATTGCGGATCGTTCACCGGTTGAACGACACGCGGACGAGAAGAGCCGCCAATACGTAAATCCATACTCGACCCGCTAATATCGTAAGTTGTCTTCTCGGCCTGTTGCGACTGGTTATACACCAATTGCTTGTAACGAACCACGGCCCGGTTGAAATAAGCCATCGCAAAAGAAGGATCCAACTCAATGACCCGGGTGAAGTCCTTGATCGCCTCGGCGAAGTCTTGCACGAGCATAAAATCCATCGCACGCCCGAAATAGGCGTTCGCGTCATTCGGATTCCGCTCGATCCGGGCGGAGTATTCATTGATAGAAGCAAAATGCGCGGCTATCTGATCCTCGGTCAGGGCTGCCTCCTCGTTCGTGATGCGCAACGCACGCTTCAGAAGCATCCGGGAATTGAAATCCTCCACCATCTTGTCGTAATAAACCAATTTCTTCACGGGATCAGCTTTCACGTAATAGGTCAGCACAAAAGCCGGCTCCAAGTCCACACGGACATTTCGATCTTGCACACGCCCCCGCACCTCGCTCTGATACTTGCTCTTCCGTTCCTCCTCCTTGTCGTACACGACCAAACGGTTGAACTTATTGATATTCTTATCGGATTGCTCGCGGGTATTGCCATTTTCGTCCCTCTCGTTCGCATCGCTTCCTGTGTCGGACGACGAATCGGCCGACGAGGTATTCTTGGGCAACTGCCCCTTCTTGGCCTGCTCCTCCATCCGGATAGCGGCCCAATAATCACGATCCGCTCCCACGGTGTCTCCCATCCTACGTTTCGCCTCGGAACGACTGACAAAGCCCGGCAAGAAAGTCGGATATTGCTCCAGCACCACGTCGTAATCCGCCACGGCTCCCCGATAATCGCCCGTCTCGAAACGGAGCAACGCCCGATTATAAATAGCCATGTAATTATCCGGCTCCTGCTCGATCACTACGTCGAAGTCCTCGATGGCCCGATTGTTATCCCCCACTTGGAAACGAAGCAAACCACGGTTGAAGCGAGCGATCAAATTACGGCTGTCGATGCTGATCACTTGGTCGTAGTCCGCCATCGCGCCACGCAAATCGTTCAACTGATAACGCACCAATCCACGGTTAATATAATAACCACTTTCCCGGTTGTCAAGACGAATCGCCTCGTTCAAGTCGGCCAAAGCGGCCTTATAATCCTCCATTTGATAATATAGAAGCGCCCGATTGCCATACGCCGGCGGATAATAAGGATCCATCTCGATCGCCTTGTTATAGTCGGCCAAGGCTTTCACCGTATCTCCTTTCTCGATATACATCGCCCCACGGGTAAGATAGTTCATGGAATATTTCGGATGAGCGGCCATCAGTTCGTCAAACGTCTTCTCTGCCCCGTTAAAATCTTTCTTCTGGATAAAAGCCACGGCCATATTCACCAACATCTGTCGATCCTCAGGCTTGAACTCAAGGCCTTTTCGATAATCGGCTATCGCCTCGTCGTACTTCTCCTGGTTTTGCCGGGCGATACCCCGGGCATAGTAGGCTTGCGTCACGAAAGGATTCCGCTCCAAGCATAGAGAGCAATCTTCCTCGGCGCCCTTATAATCGTCGAGATTAATCTTCGCCACCGCCCGGTAAAAATAAGGCTCGGCCAGCCAAGGCTTCGAGCGGATGACCTGATTGAAGTATTGGATGGAAAGGACATAGTCCTCAAAATAGAGAGCGTTGCGCCCGATAGCGAGTACCCGATCCGTATTGATCTGCGCATACGTCATCCACGAACACAGCAGGAAGACACACAAGAAAATCGCTTTCTTCATCTATATTTATTCGTATATATCAACTTTTGAACGGCAACAAATGTAAGTAAATAATCTTAGCCGTTAAAAACAATCCCGCTATTAAGTCTTCCGTTTTGGAGTTTTTAAGTTTATAAAGCAACGGGTTTATAAGTCCGCCGCCCTTTCCGGACGCACGCTTATAAACCCGTAAGCAGGAAACCCTATCGTGGGTTTATCTTTACCATCAGGTGGTTCTTCGTAATCGACTCACCCTCATGCACGTTAATCTCCGCTACGACTCCAGCCACGGGAGCGACCACCCGGTTCTGCATCTTCATCGCCTCATGGATCAGTAGCAATTGCCCCGCCTCGACGGGTTGGCCAACCTCTACCATGATCTGGATAATGGTACCCGGAAGATGCGAGATTACCTCGCCCGCCACCGGCTTATGCCACACAGAGCGGTTCTTGTACTTCTCGGTCAGCAACGTCTTGTATTTACGTGCCGTCACGACGAAGTCTACATATTCTTCTGGTTTATGTTGAAGTTTCTTTTCCATAACGCGTCAATTTAGAACGGAGGCAAACCATGCTTCTTGGCCGGTCTGTATTCCTCTTTCATGATGGAAAGTTTCAAGGCATGCAACAACAACGAACGCGTCTCCTTCGGCTCGATCACGGAGTCGATGAATCCCTTCGAGGCCGCCACATACGGATTCGCGAATTTCTCGATATATTCCTTTACTTTCTCCTGACGCATAGCGTTCTGATCCTCGGCCTCCATGATCTCCTTGCGGAAGATGATATTGGCGGCACCCTCGGGACCCATCACGGCGATCTCGGCGCTCGGCCAAGCGAACATGAAATCGGCGCCCAAATGGCGGGAGTTCATGGCGATATAACCACCACCGTATGCCTTACGCAGGATGACGGTAATCTTGGGAACGGTCGCCTCGGAGTATGCGTAAAGCACCTTCGCCCCATGACGAATCACGCCAGCATGCTCTTGGTCGACGCCCGGTAAGTAACCCGGCATATCCTCCAAGGTAATAATAGGAATATTGAACGAGTCGCAGAAACGGATGAAACGTGCGGCCTTGTCGGCGCTATCGCAATCCAACACACCTGCCAACACCATCGGCTGGTTGGCCACGAAACCGACCGTCTCGCCACCCATCCGACCGAAACCGATCACGATATTGGCGGCCCACAACTCCTGGATCTCCAAGAAGTCGGAATCATCGACGATGCACTTGATCACGTCACGCACATCGTACGGCTGCTTCGGATCCGACGGTACCACTTCCTCGATATTCAACATAGCAGAAGGCTCTTTCGCCTCGATAACCTTTGCCCGCTCCTGGTTGTTCCAAGGAATGAAACTTACCAAACGCTTCACTTGCTCGAAACATTCCTGCTCGCTCATGGCATAGAAATGAGCGTTACCCGTCACCTCGGCATGCACTCGGGCGCCACCCAGTTCCTCCATCGAGATATCCTCGCCCAACACGGTCTTGATTACGTTCGGACCCGTGATAAACATCTTCGAGATATTCTCCACCACGAAGACGAAGTCCGTCAACGCGGGCGAGTAAACAGCGCCACCGGCGCACGGACCCAGAATCAAAGATATCTGCGGGATTACGCCCGAAGCGATCGTATTGCGATAAAAAATCTCTCCATAACCGGCCAAGGCGCTGACACCTTCCTGGATACGCGCGCCTCCCGAGTCGTTGATCCCGATAATCGGACATTTCATCTTCAACGCATGATCCATGATCTTCGTGATCTTGCGGGCATGCTGCAAACCCAACGAGCCACCGGCCACGGTGAAGTCCTGCGCATAAATGCAGACCGGCGCGCCAAAAATGGTACCTGTACCCGTCACTACGCCATCGCCCGGAAAATCCTTCTTGTCCATGCCGAAATCCCGGCCATCGTGTTTCACGAACATGTCGTACTCATGGAAAGAATTCTTATCCAACAAAGCCAGGATACGCTCGCGGGCGGTGAGCTTACCCA
Organism: Candidatus Parabacteroides intestinigallinarum; assembly: GCA_019114945.1. Lineage (GTDB taxonomy): Bacteria > Bacteroidota > Bacteroidia > Bacteroidales > Tannerellaceae > Parabacteroides > Parabacteroides intestinigallinarum. The sequence goes on from DXEN01000010.1 coordinate 95,482, forward strand.
TCGCCACTTGCTTCTCGATAGCCTTCTCGCCGCCGCCCATCTCGATGACGGCCTTCTTTTCCCTGAGGGCCTCGATGTTTTTACTTAAATCTGTCATATTGATATTATAGATTTTATTTACCAACGGCCTTCGCCCTATAAGAGCAGCGAACCGTCCCTTTGATGATACTATTCAGTTTCCCCTTGTTTAATTGCCGACGGATGGCCGAGATATCGTCGATGAAAACGTGCCCTGTCAAGTGCTCGCACTCATGCTGCACGATGCGCGCGGCGTATCCGTCGATGAATTCCTCATGCTCCTCCCAGTTCTCGTCGCGATAGCGCACCCGGACCGACTTGGCGCGCGACACTTTCTCGTGGATGCCGGGCAAGCTCAAGCAGCCCTCTTCCAACGCCACCTCTTCCTCGCTCCGCTCAAGGAACTCCGGATTGATCATCACACGCTTGAATCCCTTACACTCCGGGTAATCGTCCTTCACCGGGTCCCCGTCAATCACCAATAGCCGAATCGACAAACCGACCTGCGGGGCGGCAAGCCCCACGCCATCGGCGTTATACATCGTCTCGAACATATTCGCGACCAGCTGCCTCAATTCGGGATAATCCTCGGGCACCTCCTTCGCCTCTTGCCTCAACACGGGCTGTCCATATAAATATACGGGTAAAATCATACGTTAAATTGATATTTTTTACTTTCCAAATACGTTTGCAAAATTATCACGGCACTAATCTCGTCGACCAAAGCCTTGTCTTGCCGCCGCTTCTTCCTCAATCCGCCTTCCAGCATCGCCCGGTGCGCCAACACCGAGGTGAATCGCTCGTCACAATACTCCACCGGGATATTCGGAATCGTCCGCCGGAGGTGCGTCACGAAAGCCCTCACATATTCCATATTCTCAGAAGGCTCGTTGTTCATTTGCTTGGGAAGCCCCACCACGAACAAATCTACCGGCTCGCGCGACACATATTCCGCGAGATACCGCACGACCTCGCCGGAGGGTATCGTTCCCAGACCATTCGCGATAATCCGCAAGGGATCCGTCGCGGCCAAGCCGGTGCGCTTCCGGCCATAATCTATCGCTACAATTCGTCCCATCGGCCGCGAAGATAGTACAAATATGCGTATGACGATTACAAAACGGAACGAAAAGCGCACGAACCACCGGATCAGTATGCGTTCTGCTCGCCATGAAATACGTTCAGCAACGTCACTACGATGATTTTCAAATCAAGGAAAAACGACCAGTTCTCGATGTACCACACGTCGCGTTTCACGCGGCCTTCCATCTGTTCCAAGGTCCTCGTCTCGCCCCGGTAGCCCGTCACTTGCGCCCAGCCCGTAATGCCCGGCTTCACCAAGTGGCGCACCATATACTTATCGATCAAGGCGGAGTATTGCTCCGTGTGCCGCAACATGTGCGGGCGCGGACCGACCACCGACATATCCCCCAACAACACATTGATGAACTGGGGAAACTCGTCCAGGCTCGTACGGCGCAGGAAATCACCGATGCGCGTCTTGCGCGGATCGTCTTTCACCGCCTGCCGCGTATCCGCCTCGGCGTTCACACGCATCGTCCGGAACTTATAGCACTCGAAATCGCGGCCGTACAGGCCCGTCCGTTTCTGCCGGAACAAAATCGGACCTGGCGAGCTGAGCTTGATGAGCGTGCCCACCACGATGTACAGGATGGGGAAAATGGTGAGCAACACGCCCAGGGAGAAAACGATGTCGAACGCACGTTTCAGGAAACGGTTGTAGAGGGATTGCAACGGCTCGCGCCGTATCGTCAGCAGCGGGATGGACTCCATAACCTCCATCACCATACTTTTCTTCACGTCGTGGTAAAGCTCCGGCACGATGTAGAAACGAATCATCCGTTTCTCCGAGAAGTTCAGCAGGCGGGCGATCTTCCCGCCGTTCGTACCCGGAAGCGTACAATAAATCTCGTCCACGTCGTTCCGCTCTACATAATCCTCCACCTCGTCCGTCTTTCCCAAGTAGTTGGGGAGCACCCGCCGTAGCGACTCGTTGTCGTCGAAGAAGCCCATCACGTTGAAGCCGTAGCTCAAGTCGTCCTTCATCACTTGATACAACTCCATCCCGTTCTTCCCGGCACCCACGATCACGACCTTCTTGAAATTGTAACCTTTCCTCCGGTAAAGCTTCAACGACAAGCGTACTACGACCCGCCAAAGCGAGAACACGACAATCGTGCAACCATAATAAACCAACAGGAAAGTGGCCAACACGTCACCCACGTTCAAGAATATCAAGCAGGTGGCGAACAAGAGCATCATCACCGTAACCAGCCCGAAGGCCCGTTGCACGATCTTATCGATGAACACCACCGCCAAGTGCAACCGAAGCGGCACGAAATAAAGCGAGAAAAAGTAACAGAAATTCAATAGAAGAAGTACTTCCCGCACGTTGTACGAGATAGCCTCCGTGTAAACAGGAGGCAAAAGATGGCAAACGGCGACAAACAACAAGTTCAAGACAATCAAATCCCCAACGCCGATCAGCCACTGCAACAAATAGCCATGTTTCTTATCCAAGATCATATCTATCCGATGTGAAATTCGCTGTGTTATTCGATGATTTCCCGCGAATGTAACCATTTTCCACCGGATAAAAAAGAATTATGACGAGCCACGAATGACGAGTTACGAATTACGAGTCACTAAGTTCATAACTTATAACTTATTAATTCATCATTCGCGGCTCGTCATTCGTATGTTGACTTATGTTCCCTCGTAAATTCCCTTCGAAGGGAATTTTATTTTCCTTCGGAAGGAATTTCATTTTCCTTCGAAAGAAAATTTATTTCTCCCCGAAGGAAAATGGACTCGATTTTCTGAAAAATTATCGTAAATTTGTACGCTATAATTGAAACACAAGAAACAAACAACCTAATCTCGATATGGCAGACGACAAAAAGATTATTTTCTCCATGGTGGGCGTAAGCAAGATTTACCCACCGCAAAAGCAAGTGCTGAAGAACATATATCTATCTTTCTTCTACGGAGCGAAGATCGGTATCATCGGTCTGAACGGCTCCGGAAAGTCTACCTTGCTGAAAATCATAGCCGGCTTGGACAAGGAATACCAAGGCGACGTGGTTTTCTCGCCGGGCTACTCGGTGGGGTATCTGGAGCAAGACCCGAAACTGGAGCCGGGTAAGACCGTGAAAGAGATCGTACAAGAAGGCGTGCAAGATATCGTGAATACCTTAAAGGAATACGAGGAGGTGAACGAGCGGTTCAGCGATCCGGAAATCTTGGAGGACCCGGATAAGATGGACGCCCTCATTAACCGCCAGGCGGAACTGCAAGATAAAATCGACGCCACCGACGCCTGGAACCTGGATAGCCGGCTGGAGCGGGCGATGGACGCTTTGCGCTGCCCGCCGGAGGACCAAATCGTGGATACACTATCCGGAGGCGAGCGTCGCCGGGTGGCGCTTTGCCGCTTGTTGCTACAACAACCGGACGTATTATTGCTCGACGAGCCGACGAACCACCTGGACGCCGAATCGATCGACTGGCTGGAGCAACACCTACAACAATATGCGGGAACCGTGATTTGCATCACGCACGACCGCTATTTCCTCGACCACGTAGCGGGATGGATCCTGGAATTAGACCGCGGGGAGGGAATTCCTTGGAAAGGAAACTACTCTTCTTGGCTGGATCAGAAGACGAAACGGATGGCACAAGAGGAGAAGCAGGCCAGCAAGCGCCGCAAGACGCTGGAGCGCGAGCTGGAATGGATCCGCATGGCTCCCAAGGCACGTCACGCGAAAGGCAAGGCGCGCTTAAACTCGTACGAGGCTTTGCTGAACGAGGACCAAAAGGAACGGGAGGCGAAACTGGAGATTTTCATACCCAACGGCCCCCGATTGGGCAACAAAGTCATCGAGGCGCATCACGTAGCGAAAGCGTTCGGCGAGAAATTACTGTTCGACGACTTGAACTTCGTACTTCCTCCGAATGGTATCGTAGGTGTCATCGGTCCGAACGGGGCGGGAAAGACTACCTTGTTCAAGCTAATCATGGGATTGGAGAAGGTCGACAAAGGCTCTTTCGAGGTAGGCGAGACCGTACGTATCGGATATGTGGATCAGAACCATAAGGACATCGACCCGAAGAAAACCGTCTACCAAGTAGTCTCCGGCGGACAAGAGTTGATGCGCATGGGTGGCAAGGACGTGAACGCGCGCGCCTACTTATCGAAGTTCAATTTCTCGGGTGCCGACCAAGAGAAACTCTGCGGCGTGCTCTCCGGAGGCGAGCGAAACCGCTTGCACCTGGCGCTCACGCTGAAGGCCGACGCGAATGTACTCTTGCTGGACGAGCCCACGAACGACATCGACGTGAACACGCTACGCGCCTTGGAGGAGGGATTGGAGAACTTCGCGGGTTGCGCCGTCGTCGTCTCGCACGACCGTTGGTTCCTCGACCGTATCTGTACGCATATCCTCTCGTTCGAGGGCGACTCAAACGTAGTGTTCTACGAAGGCTCTTACTCGGAATATGAGGAATACAAACGCAAGGTATTGGGCGAGACCGAGCCCAAACGGGTGCGTTATCGCAAATTAATTGTCGATTAAATTATCATCTTAATAATTCAAGCGTATGAATAAAATGGTATCATTGGCTATCGTGGCGGCCTCTTTCCTCGGCCTCTCCCACTCTGCCGACGCGCAAAAAGCGGTGAAATTATTCAACGGGAAAGATCTTTCCAATTGGAATTTCGTGGTAGATAAAAACGCCGTCCCGGCGGATCAAGTCTTCTCGGTCGAGAATGGAGTGATCCATATCAAAGGGAATCCCTTTGGCTATATGTACACGAAAGAAAAATACAGCGATTATAAATTGCACGTGGAATGGCGTTGGCCGGAGGGCGTAGAGTCGAACAGTGGCATCTTCCTGCTGATCGCCGACCCGAAGAATCCTTTCCCGAACGGCATCGAGTGCCAATTGCACGCGGGCGACGCGGGCGATTTCGTCCTGTTAGGCGGCTCCGACTTAGTGGAGTATCACCAACGTCCCGGCACGGAGCGTCCGCAATTCCCGGTGGTAAAGAAGCATACGGAATCGAGCGAGAAGCCCGCCGGCGAGTGGAACGAGGCGAATATCTTCGTGAAAGACGGCGTGATTACGGTGTACGTGAACGGCGTTTATCAGAATACGGGAACAAACAAGGTGAAGGAAGGCTTTATTGGCCTGCAAAGCGAGGGCAAGGATGTCCAATTCCGGAACGTCACGCTGACTCCTTGGAAATAAGTGAGCCGCGTCACTCCAAAGACATATATATAATATAAGGTATAAATAACGATTTATCTTGAGCGAACAATGAAAAGAGACAACATTATTTTCGACATTATCGAGAAAGAGCATCAACGCCAATTGAAAGGCATCGAGTTGATCGCTTCTGAGAACTTTGTCAGCGACCAAGTCATGCAGGCGATGGGCAGCTGCATGACGAATAAATACGCGGAAGGCTATCCGGGCAAACGCTATTACGGTGGATGTGAGATAGTGGACCAAAGCGAGACCATCGCGATCGAGCGCCTGAAGAAACTCTTCAATGCGGAATGGGCGAACGTACAGCCGCATTCCGGCGCGCAAGCCAACGCCGCGGTATTCTTCGCGGTGCTGAATCCGGGCGATACGTTCCTGGGATTGAATTTAGCGCACGGTGGTCACCTCTCGCACGGTTCTCCCGTGAATAGTTCTGGTATTCTGTACCATGCCACCGAATATAACGTAAAAGAGGAAACCGGACGAGTGGACTACGACCAAATGGAAGAGGTCGCCTTACGCGAGAAACCGAAACTGATTATCGGCGGTGGCTCCGCTTATTCCCGCGAATGGGACTACAAGCGTATGCGCGAGATCGCCGATAAGGTAGGCGCCTTGTTGATGATCGATATGGCGCACCCGGCGGGCCTGATCGCCGCTGGCTTGTTGAACAACCCGTTGGAATACGCCCATATCGTCACTTCGACAACACACAAGACCTTACGCGGTCCGCGAGGCGGTATTATTTTGATGGGCAAGGATTTCGAGAATCCGTGGGGCAAGAAGACACCGAAAGGCGAGATCAAGAAGATGTCCCAATTGTTGGATTCCGCGGTATTCCCCGGCACCCAAGGCGGTCCGCTCGAGCACGTGATCGCGGCCAAGGCCGTAGCTTTCGGCGAAGCCTTGGAGCCCGAGTTCAAGACCTATCAGGCCCAAGTGAAAGCGAACGCCGCCACTATGGCACAAGCGTTCATCGACAAAGGATACAAAATCATCTCCGGCGGTACGGACAACCATAGTATGCTGATCGACCTCCGCACGAAGTTCCCCGACCTGACCGGAAAGGTAGCGGAGAAAGCCTTGGTAGCGGCCGACATCACGGTCAACAAGAACATGGTACCGTTCGATAGCCGCTCCGCGTTCCAGACATCCGGTATCCGTGTCGGGACACCGGCGATCACGACTCGCGGCGCGAAAGAACCGCTGATGGGCGAGATCGTGGAACTGATCGATACCGTCTTGGCGGCACCTGAATGTGATAAGACCATCACGGCGGTTCGCGAGAAGGTGAACAGCATCATGAAGGATTATCCGATTTTCGCATGGTAAAACAATTTTATTCGCTAAATATCAATGGACATGAAAAAACTTATCGCGACAATTTGCGCGGGCGCGGTGTTGGGCTTTATCACCTCGTGCGACAACGCACCAAAAACGGTGAAGCCTTACAACCAAGGGATTAACATCATCCCCACACCTGTCAGCCTTACGCAAAATGATGGGAGCTTCAAACTGGGCAAGGGCACGAAAGTATATGCCTCCACTCCGGAAGCGAAGACCGTAGCCGAGTTTTTCGCGGCTAAGCTGAACACGGCGACCGGCTATACGATCGCCGTAACCGATAAAGAAGTCGCCAACGGAATCTCGTTGACAATCGACAACACACTCGACGTAAACGACGAGGGCTATACCCTTGATGTTACGAAAAACAACGTAAGCGTCAAGGCGAAGACCGCGCAAGGCCTGTTCTACGGTATGCAATCGTTCTTGCAATTACTGCCGGCGGAAATCGAAAGCCCGTCCGTGGTAACGGATGTCGCTTGGACAGCCCCGGCGGTCGCTATCAAGGATGAGCCTCGTTTTGGTTATCGGGGCATCATGCTGGATCCTTGCCGCCATTTCATGCCGCTCGAAAACGTAAAGAAGTATATCGACGTCTTGTCGCTCTTCAAGATCAACCGTTTGCATTGGCACCTGACCGACGACCAAGGTTGGCGTATCGAGATCAAGAAATACCCGAAACTGACCGAGATCGGCTCCAAGCGCATCGAGGGCGAGGGAACCGAGCATGGCGGCTTCTATACGCAAGAGGAAATCAAGGAAGTGGTACAATACGCCGCCGATCATTTCATCACGGTCATTCCGGAATTGGAGTTGCCGGGTCACGAGATGGCAGCCATCGCCGCTTATCCGGAACTCTCTTGCAAAGGCGAGCCGGGAACACCGCGTATCATCTGGGGCGTGGAGGACATCGTCATGTGCCCGGGTAAGGAAGATATGTTCGAGTTCCTGGAGGACGTGATCGACGAGATGGTTCCGCTTTTCCCGAGCGAGTATTTCCACATCGGTGGCGACGAGTGCCCGAAAACCAGCTGGAAGAATTGTCCGCTCTGCCAGGCACGCATCCGAAAGGAAGGCTTGAGGGGCGACAAGGAGCATACGGCTGAGGAGAAACTCCAAAGCTACGTCATCCAGCGCATGGAGAAATACTTAGCGACCAAGGGTAAGAAAATTATTGGCTGGGACGAGATTCTGGAAGGCGGCTTGGCTCCCACGGCGACCGTTATGTCGTGGCGTGGCGAGGAAGGCGGTATCGCCGCGGCTTCCATGAACCATACGGTAATTATGACGCCGGGTGGCAACGGTATGTACCTGGACGCTTTCCAAGGCGACTCGAAAATCGAGCCGGTGACGATTGGAGGTTTCACGCCATTGTCGAAAACATACAGCTACAACCCGATACCCGACACCTTGGCTCAAATGGGCAAGGGCGACTTCATCCTTGGCGTGCAAGGCAACACATGGGCGGAATATATGTACACCGAGGAGAAACGGGAGTATATGATCTTCCCGCGTATCCTGGCCGTAGCCGAAATCGGTTGGACACCGCTCGACCGGAAGGATTACAAGGATTTCGAGCGCCGTATCGAGAACGCTTATGTCCGTCTCGACGCGCATAACGTAAACTACCACATCCCGCTACCCGAGCAACCGAACGGCTCGTGCGACTTCGTCGCTTTCACGGATAAGGCGACACTCACGTTCCAAACCACCCGTCCGATCAAGATGGTCTATACATTAGACGGCTCGGATCCGACACCCGTCTCCACGGCTTATACCGATCCGATCGAGCTTACGGAGAGCGCGACGTTGAAGATCGCGTCCGTCCTGCCTTCGGGAAAGATGAGCCGCGTCCGTACGATCCAAGTAGAGAAACAACCGTTGGCACCCGCCAAGACGGTCGACAAGACCACGCCGGGCCTCACGATGGAAGTGTACGACGGCATGTATCTTTCCGTAGCCGACTTCGAGGCGAAGAAGCCGCAACCACGCGCGACGAAGGTCATTACCAAGACACGCGAGCTGACGGCGCAAGTACCCGCTCCCGAGTCGATGCGAGGCGTTAAGCAATATGCCGCCATCGCTACCGGTTATGTGAACATCCCGGAAGATGGTGTCTACTACATCTCCTCCGATCTGGAAGAGGTTTGGATCGATGGAAAATTAGTGGTAAACAACGGCGGAGAGGTGAAACGTTTCTCGCGTCACGACACATCCGCCGCCTTGGCCAAAGGCTTGCACGAGGTTAAATTAGTATTCTTGGGACACATCATCGGTGGCTGGCCTTCCAACTGGAACGACGGCAGCGTTAAATTACGCAAGTCCGACGCGGATAAGTTCCAACCGATTACACCCGAGATGCTTTCACATTAACAATTAACAATTGATGATTGACAATTGACAATTAAAAGGACGACACTGGATAATTGTCAATTGTCAATCGTCAATTATCAATTATAACGTATGCGCATAGATATACTCACCGTACTACCCGAGATGATAGAAGGAACGATAAACTGCTCCATTCTGAAAAGGGCGCAAGACAAAGGATTGGCGGAGATTCATCTACATAATTTACGAGACTATACAACCAATAAATGGAGACGGGTAGACGATTATCCGTTTGGGGGCGAAGCCGGCATGGTGATGCAAATCGAACCTATCGACCGGGCGATATCAGCGTTAAAGGAAGAACGGGAATATGACGAGATTATCTACACCTCGCCCGATGGAGAGACGTTCAACCAACCCATGGCCAACCAGATGTCCTTACTCAACAACATGATTATTTTATGCGGCCATTACAAAGGCATCGATTACCGCATACGCGAACACTTGATCACCAAGGAAATCTCCGTAGGCGACTATGTGCTCACCGGCGGGGAATTGGCGGCGGCGATTATCGCGGACGCCGTAGTCCGTTTGATACCGGGCGCTATCGGCGACGAGCAAAGCGCCCTGTCCGACTCTTTCCAGGACAATTTACTGGCACCGCCGGTCTATACAAGACCCGCCGAATATAAAGGATGGAAAGTTCCGGAAGTCTTGCTCTCCGGCCATCAACGCAAAATCGAGGAATGGCGTTTGCAACAAGCGCAAGAGCGCACCGCACGCTTACGGCCCGACTTGCTCAAATAACGGCTCTCCGAAAAGCCGGACACGCCTTTTTACGCAGAAAACAACAATGGGCATTCTTAGCTCCTTATAATGCCCATCCTTGGATACGAATAATGGGCATTGTCCGACCCGAACAATGCCCATCATAAATATCCATCTTTCGAAGCGATTTATTTCTTCAAGCGCTCTTTCAGTTTTACCAACATATCTTGTGTCATTGCCTCCAAGTCGTACTCCGGCTTCCAGCCCCATTCCTCGCGGGCGCACGTATCATCCAACGAATTCGGCCACGACTCGGCGATCGCCTGACGCAGCGGATCCACCTTATACTCCATCTGGAAATCAGGCATATGTTTCTTGATACTGTTATAGATGATTTCCGGATCAAAGCTCATCGAAGCGATGTTGAACGAGTTCCGATGAACAAACTTCGATGCGTCCGCCTCCATAATCTCGATCGCGGCACGCAAGGCATCCGGCATATACATCATATCCATAAACGTACCCGCGGCGATCGGACAAACGAATTTCTCGCCCTTAACAGCCGAATAATAAATATCCACGGCGTAATCCGTCGTTCCGCCTCCCGGAGGTGTCACGTAGGAAATCAATCCCGGGAAACGCACCGAACGTGTATCCACGCCGAAACGAATATTATAATAATCGCTCAGTAACTCGCCGGAAACCTTTGTCACGCCATACATCGTGCGCGGATTCCGGATCGTGTCCTGCGGTGTCTTGTCCTTCGGCGTATTGTTACCGAACACGCCAATCGAACTGGGCGTGAATACGGCGCAATGCATCTCGCGAGCGACCTCAAGCACATTGAACAATCCACCCATGCCTATCTTCCATGCCAACTGCGGTTTCGCCTCAGCGACAGCGGACAGCAAGGCAGCCAAGTTATAAATCGTATCGATATTATAGCGCGATACCGTCTCGGCGATCTGCTGCTCGTTCGTGATGTCCACGATAGCGGACGGGCCCGACTCCAGCAACTCCCCTTTCGGCTCAGCGCCCGGAATATAACCGGCCACTATATTTCCACTATAAATTCCTCTCAACTTCATGGTCAACTCGGAACCAATCTGGCCGGTCGATCCAATTACCAATATATTCTTCATTGCTCTTATTTAAGATTAAATTTTACTCACGGACAAAGGTAAAGAGAATAACATATCTAAGGATGTATTTCCTCTCTTTTTTAACATCTTTAGCACCCCAATCACGATAAGACCGTAGCCTTAAAGCCCGCCTCGCCTACCGCGGCGACAATCGCCTCGGCCGGCAGGTCCGTGGTAATCGTCAATGTCTTGTCCGGCGACTTCAAGTCGATCGACCAAGCGTCTTCTTTCACCAACTGATTCAATTTCGCGCCAATAGCCGCCACACAGCCGCCACACTTCGCATTCGTTTTAAATTTCAATGTCGACATCTTTTTATGTTTTATAAGTTTTACATTTATTCCCTGAGCGCCTCGCTCAACGGATTCAAAACCGTACAAATTTCAATCGCAAACTATTCATCACCACCGACACGGAGCTAAAGGCCATCGCCGCGCTCGCCAGCATCGGGTTCAACAGCAAACCGTTGACCGGATACAATACACCCGCCGCCAGTGGAATACCTATCAAGTTGTAGATAAATGCCCAAAACAAATTCTGATGAATCGAGCGCACCGTCCGTCGCGATAAGCGAATCGCGTCGGGCAACGACATCAAATCGGAAGTCATCAGCGTAACCATCGCCACATCCATCGCGATATCCGTTCCCTTGCCCATCGCGATACTCACGTCCGCACGGGCCAACGCTTGCGAGTCGTTGATGCCATCGCCCACCATCGCCACTTTTTTACCCGCCGCCTGCAATGTTTGGATATATTCATCTTTTCCTCCGGGCAAAACGTTCGCCTTATAATGAGATATTCGTAACGAGGAAGCGATCTTCCCTGCGGTACGCTCGCCATCGCCCGTCAGTAAATGCACCTCTATTCCCATCGCTTCCAATGTCTCGACCGCCTTGGCGGAAGTAGGCTTCAGCCGATCCGATATAGCGAGAATCGCCAACAATTCCGATTCATTCCCATAATACACCACGCTTTTCCCTTCCTCTTCCCAACGCTCGATCCGCTTTTCCACCTCCACGGGAACCACGGCCCGGAAAGAATCCAGGAAACCCTTGCTGCCCACCCAATAGACAGCATTGTTCACCCAAAGCCGGACGCCCCTTCCCGTCACGCTCTCAAACCGGTCGGCCTCCACCGCCGATCCCTTCCTATCCTCCAGCCACGACACGATGGCCGAAGCCAACGGATGCTCGGACTTCATCTCCGCCTCATACAGAATATTCAACGCCTCCTGATTCTCGCCCGATATCCAATAGGCATCTGTCACCGCCGGGACACCTTCCGTCAACGTTCCTGTCTTATCCAACACGATCGTATTGATCTTGCATAAATTCTCCAAAGCGAACGCATCCTTAATCAATATATGCCGCTCGGCGCCTTTCCCTATACCGACCATCAACGCCGTAGGCGTAGCCAATCCCAAAGCGCAAGGGCAAGCGATTACCAACACCGACACCGCCGACAACAAAGCATGGGAAAAATAAGCGGTTCCCCCGACCGCCATCCAGACGACAAACGTAATGACCGCCAAGCCGACTACCACCGGCACGAAGATAGCACTCACCTTATCGACAATCCGCTGTACCGGAGCCTTGCTTCCTTGCGCTTCTTGTACCATCCGTACGATCTGCGCCAACACCGTATCCCGTCCCACGCTCGACGCCCTCATCCGGAAAGCGCCCTTCTGATTGATTGTACCCGCCAGCACGGTATCGCCCTCCGTCTTCCCGACCGGAATTGGCTCGCCGCTCAACATGCTCTCGTCCACCGAGGAAAAGCCGCTCGTAATGCTTCCGTCCACCGGAATCCGCTCGCCGGGACGCACACTTACGATGTCGCCCACACGCAACAACGCGATCGCTACCTCTTCCTCCTCGTCCTCCCGTACACGTCGGGCGGTCTTTGGTTGCAGCCCCATCAATCCCTTAATCGCCGAAGAGGTGCTGTTCTTCGCCCGCTCTTCCAACAACTTCCCTAACAGGACAAAACCGATAATCATGCTCGAAGCCTCGTAATAGACATGCGGTTCCAATCCCCGCTCCGTCCAAAACGAGGGATAAACGGTATTAAACAAGCTAAAGCAAAAAGCGATAGAGGTACTAAGCGCCACCAACGTATCCATATTCGCCACGCCATGCAAAGCGTGACGCACGCCATTCACGTAAAACGAGCGACCGAACACGACCATGACCACCAACGAGAGCGCCGTCATAACCCACGCGTCGCCCGGCACATGCCAACCCATCATTCCCCACAAAGCGATCGGGATCGAGAAAACCCACGCCCCGATCGTATCCCGACGCAAGCGGACATACCGTTTCCGCTCCATGGCTTCTTGGATAACGGCCGGATCCTCCTCCTCGACCACCAAATCGTAACCGGCGGCCCGTACCGCCTCCCGCATCGTTAACGGCGTAATCGCCGAAGGATGGTATCTCACCGTTAGCGTATTCGCGGCGAAGTTCACCGTCGCTTCCTCTACACCATTCAGCCCTCTCACTGTAGTTTCCACATTATTGGCGCATACAGCACAACTCATATCGAGCACCGGCAAGGTCCTCGTCTCAATCTCTTTTCCCTTGAAACCCATCTTTTATCCGTCCTTTTCAAACAACGGACAAATATAAGGAAAATTCATATGCAATAAAGTCGCAATGTTTTTTTCACCCTTCCAAGATGAGAAATCACGGAATTTTCCCTAAGTTTGAAGCCCGAAACAATACAATGATAAAATGACAGCATTCATCGCGGAAGAATTAAAAGACGATCTGAGAATTAAATGGAATCGGATAAAAGACGAGTTGGTAAAAAAGGGCATGGACGCCTGCTTGCTAACCGTAGATGTAAATCTTTATTATACAACAGGACGTGTTTTTAGCGGTTATCTCTATCTCCCGGCCGATGGCGAGCCGTGGTTCTTTGTAAAACGACCGAATGGATTGGAAGGCGATCGTGTGGTTTATATCCGGAAACCGGAAGATATGCCGGACATCTTCGCCGAACAGGGAATCCCCATGCCTCAAAGCCTATTGTTAGAAGCGGACGAGCTAACCTATAATGAATATATTCGCCTGCAAAAGGTATTCCAACCGCGGGAGACCGACAACGCGACCGCCCTCATGCGGATGCTCCGCCGGATAAAGACCCCATGGGAAATCGAGCGATTCCGCCTCTCGGCCCAGCGGCACGAGGCGACCTATCGCGAGATACCCGCTTGCTTCCGGCCGGGCATGACCGATCTGGAATTTCAGTTCGAGATTGAGAAACAGATGCGCGTGCACGGCTCAATCGGCTTGTTCCGAGCCTTCGGGGCAAACATGGACATTTTTATGGGAAGCATCCTGGCGGGCGAGAACGCGGAAACACCATCGCCCTTCGACTTTGCCTTGGGCGGCGGAGGGATGGATAGCTCCTGCCCGCTGGGCGCCAATGGCACGCCCCTGAAAGCGGGAACCGCCATCATGGTCGACATGGCCGGCAATTACACCGCTTATATCACGGATATGACCCGTGTCTTCTCCGTAGGGAAACTGCCCGACAAAGCCTACCGGGCACATCAAGTAGCGCTAACCATCCAACAAGAGGTAACGAACGTCGCCCGACCGGGTGCCGCCTGCGCCGACCTTTATCGGATCGCCGCGGATATCGCCAAACGCGAGGGATTAGAAGCGAACTTCATGGGCACCCGGCAACAAGCCAAATTCGTCGGACATGGTATCGGTTTACAAATCAACGAGCTGCCCGTACTTACACCTCGCTCGAAAGAGGAGTTATTGCCCAACATGGTATTCGCGCTGGAGCCTAAATTCGTCATTCCCGGCGTAGGAGCCGTAGGGGTCGAGAATAGCTTCCTCGTGACTGAGACAGGCGTGGAGAAACTGACCCGCTTCGAGGAATCAATCATCCCACTCGATGAATAAGCGAGATACAATCATTAAGTTATACATATAATTAAATTAAGTAATATGAAAAAGACATTCGCATTCCTGCTTTTACTGGCGGTTATCCTGATGCCGGCGAAAGCGGTCGAGAAAGAGAACGTGAAGCCTGTCAAGAACGTGATCCTGCTGATCCCGGACGGCACCTCGTTGGCAACGATCTCCATGGCACGTTGGTTGCAATGGTATCAAGATCCTAACAAGCCCAAGTTGAATATCGATCCCTATTTATGCGGAACCGTGCGCACGCATTCCTCCAACGCCCCAATCGGCGACTCAGCGCCGACAACCTCGTGCTACATGACCGGGCAGCCCAGTCGTACGGGATATGTATCCACCTATCCGGAAAGCGATCCCGAGAATGACATTTACCCAACCGATCCGTCCCGTGCCTTCCAGCCGCTCACGACCGTATTAGAGGCGGGCAAGATATTGAAAGGGAAAGCGACCGGGCTTGTTTTCACCTGCGAGTTCCCGCACGCTACGCCGGCGGATTGCTCCGCCCACAGCTATAACCGGGGTAAATACGAGTGGATCGCCCCGCAAATGGCGCACAACGATTTAAACGTAGTGATCGGTGGCGGAGCCGGTCTCATCACGAAAGAGATGGAAGACTACTTGTTAGCGAATGGCTATAGCCTTTACAAGAACGACCTGAAAGGGATGCGCGCCGATACGAACGAGAAGATGTGGGCGCTGTATGGCGATCGGGAGATGAACTACGACCTCGACCGCGATCCCAACGAGCAACCCTCTATCGAGGAGATGACACGCGAGGCGATTGAGCGGCTCTCGAAAGACCCGGATGGATTCTTCTTGATGGTAGAAGGCAGCAAAGTAGATTGGGCGGCGCATAGCAACGATCCTGTCGGCATGGCTACCGACTTCCTGGCGTTCGACCGGGCTTGTGGCGCCGCGTTGGAGTTCGCGAAAGAGAATGGCGAGACCGCTGTCGTTATCGTACCCGACCATGGCAATAGCGGCATCAGCATCGGACGGAGAGACTGCACCGGATATGATAAATTATCGAAAGACCAACTGTTCCATCAATTCTCGCTCTACAAACTGACCGCCGAAGGCTTCGCTAAAAAGGTAAATAGCGTGCCCAACTCGGAGGTACAAGAGGTATTCCGTACTTACGCGGGCTTCGAGCTGACCCCGGAGGAACTCGACGCCTTGAATAATTGCGAGGATTACAAGAACAGCCCGATCCCGGTAGACCAACGGAAGAAAGAGGACAACTCATCGTTGTATAGCGGCTCGTTGACCGGACTGATGTCGCACATCATTACCTCGCGTACCTGCTTCGGATTCACCACCGGCGGGCATACGGGCGAGGAAGTGTTCTTAGCCGCCTATCATCCCCAAGGCACCTTGCCATTAGGCATGCATACGAATATCGAGTTGAACGAATACCTCTGCAACCTGTTCGGTATGACGCACGACAACCTGGAGGAATTGACCCATAAGAATTTCGTCCCCCACACGGAGGTATTCAAGGATTATAAGTGCGAGATCGTTCCCGCCGAGGATGAAAAAGGCAACCCGACACTGGTTGTCAAGAATAAGAAAAAGCAACTGACGATTACCCCGTTCACCAACATCGTCAAGATGGGCAAGAAAGGGAAAGAGGAGATACGGCTCAATTCCGTCATCGTGTACGTAGATAAAAATAACACCTTCTATTTGCCTACGAGCCTAACGGAATACTTACAATAAAAATGCCAAGCGGAGGCCACTCGGTCTCCGCTTTTTTTATACTTTCGCGTAAAGAAGATATACACGATATATGAGAAGTAAAAGTTTAGTTTCTATCGATCAATGTTCCAAAGAGGACATTCTTCGCATCTTGGATAACGCTAAGAAGTTTGAGGAGAACCCCAACCGGAGATTGCTGGAGGGCAAAGTAGCCGCTACCCTGTTCTTCGAGCCATCAACACGCACACGGTTGAGTTTCGAGACGGCGGTAAACCGCTTAGGCGGACGAGTGATTGGTTTCTCCGATGCCTCCACCACCAGCTCTTCCAAAGGCGAGACTTTAAAAGATACTATCTTGATGGTCAGCAATTACGTAGACCTGATCATTATGCGGCATTATCTGGAGGGAGCCGCGCGATACGCCTCGGAGGTGACGGACATCCCGGTTATCAACGCCGGGGACGGAGCGAACCAACACCCCTCGCAAACGATGCTGGACCTCTATTCCATCCGTAAGACGCAAGGCCGGCTGGAGAACCTGACCATCACGATGGTAGGCGACCTGAAATATGGTCGTACGGTACATTCCCTGATTGTTGGTATGTCGCACTTCAACCCCACTTTCCATTTCGTCGCTCCCAACGAGTTGCGCATGCCGGACGAGCAGAAAAACTTCTGTGACGCGCATGGCATCCGGTACGAGGAACACAAGGATTTCACGGAAGAGATTATCAACCAAACGGATATTCTTTATATGACGCGTGTGCAACGTGAGCGATTCACCGATTTAGAGGAATACGAACGTGTCAAGAACGTGTATATCCTGCGTAACGACATGCTGAAAAACAGCCGCGAGAATCTGCGCATCCTGCATCCGCTGCCCCGCGTGAACGAGATCGCTTATGATGTGGACGATAATCCAAAGGCTTATTACATCCAGCAAGCCCGCAATGGATTATTCGCTCGCCAAGCCATTATCTGTGATGTATTGGGTATATCTATCAACGATTAAATATCATTTTAACTATGTCAACTGAAAAAAAGAAAGAAATGCTGGTAGCCGCCTTAGAGAACGGCACCGCGATCGATCATATCCCCCCCGCCCAATTATTCAAGGTCGCCTCGTTGTTGGGATTGGAAAAGATGAACAATACGATTACGATCGGTAACAATTTCCACAGCAACAAAATGGGAAGCAAGGGGATGATCAAGATAGCCGATAAATTCTTCGAGGAGGACGAGATCAACCGCATCGCGCTGGTCGCCCCGAATGTCGTCTTGAACATTATCCGCGATTATGAGGTCGTGGAAAAGAAAACCGTCACATTGCCCGACGAGGTGATTGGATTGGTAAAATGCAACAATCCGAAATGCATCACGAACAACGAGCCTATGCATACACGCTTCCATGTCATCGATAAGGAGACAGGCACGTTGAAATGTCATTATTGCGAGCGTAAGATCAACCGGGAAGATGTTATCCTCCGATAAAAAACAACGCGTCATGAAACATGATTGGAAACCAGGGACCATGATCAATCCGCTACCCGCCGTTATGGTAAGTTGCGGAAACGACCCGTCCGAATACAATATCATTACCGTAGCCTGGGTAGGAACGATTTGCACGAATCCGCCCATGTGCTACATCTCCGTCCGTCCGGAACGTTTCTCCTATCCGATCCTGCGAAAGAACATGGAATTCGTCATCAACCTGACCAATCGCGATTTAGCGTACGCCACGGATTGGTGCGGCGTGAACTCGGGCAAAGACCACCACAAATTCGAGGAGATGGGATTGACACCGGGCAAGGCGACTATCGTAGGCGCTCCCACGATCGAGGAATCGCCGCTTTGCATCGAATGCCGGGTAAAAGAGGTGATGGCATTAGGCAGCCATGATATGTTCATCGCGGATGTCGTGAACGTACAGGCCGACGACAAATATCTCGACCCGGAAACAGGCGCCTTCGACTTGCGAAAAGCCGATCTGTTAGCTTATTCGCATGGGAAATATTATACGTTAGGAGAACTAATCGGCAAGTTCGGTTGGTCTGTCAAGAAAAAGAAGTAACGGTATGAAAGTGTTTATCCTCATCGGAACGTTGTTCTTTTCCTGTTGGGCGGCGAATGCCCAAAGCATCATGCGCATGGAGGATAAAACGTTCAATTGGGGAGCCAAGGTAGGCTTAAACGCTTCTTTTCCTGTGATAAACTCTCTTTCCATCAACGACGTGGAAACGGAGAACGTCCACATCGAATATAAGATAGGTTATTCGGCCGCCTTCTTTTGCCGGATTAATATCGAACGTTTCTTTCTGCAGCCCAGTTTCGGTTGGCATCGGGCGGAAGGAGACGTTCGCTTTTCCCTTCCCGCCACGATGTCGGGGAATAACAACTACCTGCCCGACGCCACGACCACCGTCTCCGATGATCGATTGCGAATGAGGACCAACTCTTTGGAAATGCCCATCATGGTAGGGTACAATTGGGTGAAAAAAGGTCCGTACGGACTCAGTTTTATGGTGGGTCCCAAACTGAAATACAATTATAAGACCGCCTACACGTATGAGTCGGCCACGATGCATATAGACTATGAGAACGACAATTCCCCTTTCGGAATCAACATCTCGGCGGGAATAGGAGTCAGCATCGGGCGATTGTTTTTCGATTTCGTATATGAGTTCGGGCTCAACGAATCAGAGACCGACTTCAAGGAAATCATGAATCTGTCCGAGTCCGAGACCCACTACGATATCCGCGTCAACAAACGCACGAATGTGATGAGTATGTCGCTGGGCTTTTTATTTTGAAGTCTCCTCCTCCACGCGCTTGACCAGTACCTTGTCGATGCGCGCGCCGTCCATGTCGACAATCTCGAACTCGAAGCTTAGCCATCTCAACTTCTCGCCCGTCTTCGGAACACGTTCCAGAATCTCCAGGATCAAGCCGCTCAATGTATTGTAATCATGCTCGGCATAGAGGTCTTCCATATCGAAATACTCCAAGAAATCGTAGAAGGAATACTGCCCGTCCACCAGCCACGTACCATCCTCGCGCTGTACGATCTCCGGCTCCTCGCCTATCTCCGGCACCTGGCCTATCAATCCTTCCATGATATCCTTCAGCGTGACGATTCCTTGGATGCCACCAAACTCATCCGTCACGAGGCCATATTTCACATGCGTCCGCTTAAACGATTCCAACGCGTTGTAAACGCTTTGATTCTCCGGGACGTATTGCGCCGGGCGCAACACCTGGTTCAACGAGAAATCCGGCTGGTCGATTTTCCCGAACAAGTCTTTCAGATAGACGACACCCACGATATTGTCAAACTTCTCGGAGGCCACGGGATAAATATTGAACAAATTCTCCTCAATCTTCTCCCGGATTTTCTCGGTTGTATCCGTCACATCCAGCCAAACCAACTCGCTACGATGCGTCATGATAGAACCCACGTTCCGGTCGCCCAAGTTGAAGACACGCTCCACGAGGTCCTGCTCAACCTCCTGCACCTCTCCACCATCGAAACCTTCTTTCACGATCGCCTTGATCTCTTCCTCCGTCACCTTATTCTCCTCGCTTGTATTGATGCCGGTCATCCGTACCGCCAGCGCCGTACTCTTCGACAGGAGCCAAACAAAAGGAGAAGATATCAAGGAAAGGAAATTCATCGGCTTCGCGACCAACATCGAAGCCCGCTCGGCGCATGCCATACCAATTCGCTTCGGGACCAACTCGCCAAAAATCAACGTGAGATACGTCACGATAATGACAATGGTAGATTTCGCGATCCCTATCGCGTAAGGCTGCAAGGCCGGTACTCGCGCGATGATCTCCGCGAAATTATACGCCAAGGCCTCTCCCGAGTACAAACCCGTCAAAATGCCTATTAAGGTAATGCCTATTTGAATGGTTGATAAAAATCGATCCGGCTCGTTCGCCAGTTTCAAGGCCGTAGCGGCTGATTTACTTCCCTTTTTAGCCTCTGTCTCTAATTTTGTCTTTCGCGCCGAGACCAAAGCGATCTCCGACATCGCGAGAACCCCATTCAGCAAGATAAGGCCAATAATAATGACTATTTCCATTAATTATATATACTCTTTGAATTACCGTGCGAAGATAAACAAATACTTTCATATATACATATACGCTCACTCATAAATATATAAAATAAACAAAGGAGCCGCGCTGAGCGATAACCGGCGCGGCTCCTTCCCCTTATGACGCTTTCCCTATTCAATATGTTTACGGATCTTCGTCAGATATTCTTTCATCTTCGTCGAGTCTTTCTCCTTGATAATCTCCTGCAAGATACCCAGTTCCTCCTGTATCCGCTCGATCTGGCGCGGCGTACGCGGGTTGAACAGGATCTCCGTCAGCAGGTAGTCGTCCTCGGACAGCAGGCCGCGGGCGATATTCATATGCCGCTTGAATGTCGTGCCCGGAGCGTCCTGATGCTTCATCGTGGCGGCGAACACCATCGTAGAGGCGAACGGGATGCCCAACGAGTAGGCGACCACCTTATCATGCTCCTCGAACGTGTACTCGCAAATGTGCAGGCGCAACCTCGAATAAATGTCCTTGAAGAAAATCTTCCCCAGATGATCGCCCTCGGAGATGATAATCGTGTTCTCGCTCTCCAGCTGTCCCAGATTGGCGAACGTCGGCCCGAACATCGGGTGCGTGGAGACATACGGGAAGCCGCATGTCTCGTAGAACTCCTTCAAATACGTTTTCACGGAAGCGATATCGGAGATGATGCAATAAGGTTGCAGATAAGGCATCACCGACTTGAACGCCTCGATCGTATAACTCAACGTCACGCAGTTGATCACCAACTCGGGCTTGAACTCCGCCACCTCTTCCGGCTCCCGTAGACGAAGGGCGTTGTAGATGAAACGCATCCGCTTGGGATCTTTCTCCAGCACGGCCACCTCGTGATCGAAGCTGAGCAGGTCCGTGAAGAACGAGCCCATCTTCCCGGCTCCCAAAATCAATATCCTCATCGTCCTTTATTGTTGCTCGTTCATGATTATCATTTGCTGGCGCACCGACTCCTCGTGGATCTCCCGCAGGATCTCTTTCACGAAGTCCGTGCTCAGGTCCATCTGCGCGCCCATGCTGGAACGTTTCTCCAAGATCTCGCTGTAACGGGGCGACTGCAGGATCGGCATGTTGTGCTCCTTCTTATAGACGCCAATCTCGCGCGAGATGCGCATACGCTTCGCCAGCAACTCCAGCAACTGCTCGTCGATACCATCAATCTGGCGGCGAAGCGCGGTCAGGTTCTCGGTCGTCTGGTTCACGTCGCGGATCACCAACAGGTTCAGCACGTAATCCAACACGTCCGGCGTAATCTGTTGCGAGGCGTCGCTCCAGGCGTGATCCGGGTCGCGGTGCGCCTCGACAATCAGGCCGTCGAAACTCAAGTCCATCGCCTGCTGGCAAAGCGGGGCGATCAGCTCGCGCTTACCGCCAATATGGCTGGGGTCGCAGAAGATAGGCAGATCCGGCATACGGCGGCGCAACTCGATCGGGATGTGCCACAACGGCAGGTTGCGGTAGATTTTCTTGTCGTACGAGCTGAATCCTCGGTGAATCACGCCCAGACGGTGAATGCCCGCTCCGTACAAACGCTCGATCGCCCCGATCCACAACTCCAGGTCCGGATTGACCGGGTTCTTGACCAGCACGGGCACGTCCACGCCCTTCAAGGCATCGGCCACCTCTTGCACGGCGAAGGGGTTCGCCGCCGTACGGGCGCCGATCCACAGGAGATCGATCCCCGCCTTCAACGCCTCGAACACATGGTCTTTCGTAGCCACCTCGGTCGCTACCAGCATGCCCGTCTCCTGTTTTACCCGCTTCAACCACGGCAGGCCGACGGTACCGACACCCTCGAATCCACCCGGTTTCGTACGCGGCTTCCAGATGCCCGCGCGAAAAATCTTAATTCCCTTGGATGCCAATTCCTTGGCGGTCTCCAACACTTGTTCCTCTGTCTCGGCGCTACACGGACCGGCTATCACGATCGGCCGTTGCGTATCCACGCCCTCCAACGCTAATGGTGCTAATTTTATTTCCATGATCTTTTGTATTTATGATTTCAAATTTATGATTTATGATTTCAAATTTATGATTTATGATTTACGAATTACGAGTTACAAAAGACAAACCATTTATAATTCATAGTTCGTAATTGTCAATCGTTAATTGTCAATCGTTAATTGTCAATCGTTAATTGTCAATCGTCAATCGTCAATTATCAATTATTAATTGTAATTTCTTGTATCCTTCGAAGCGCTTCCGCCAATGTCTCGTTCTTGCAGCAAAGGGAGATGCGGATGTAACGGTCGCCCCGGCTACCGAAGATGAAGCCCGGCGTCAGGAAGACATTCGCCTCGTACAATACCTTATCGGCCACCGCCTCACTGCTCTTGGCCGAGTCGGGGATGCGTCCCCACAGAAACATACCTACCTGGCGCTCATCGTACTCGCATCCCAAGGCGCGCATAATCTGTCCCGCCAAGTCGCGGCGGCTCCGATACACCTCGTTCATGCGGTCGTACCACTCCTTCGGCGCGCTCAATGCCTCTACCGCGGCATACTGCATCGGCTTGAACTGCCCGGAGTCGATATTGCTCTTCACCTTTAGCACCCATTGCACGAAACGGGCGTTCGAGGCCAACATCGCCATACGCCATCCCGGCATGTTGTGCGCCTTACTCATGGAGTTCAGCTCGATGCAAACCTCTTTCGCCCCGGGCACGCTCAGGATGCTCAGCGGATGGTCGTTCAGGATGAAGCTATACGGGTTGTCGTTGCAGACAACGATGCCATGTTTCCGTCCGAAAGCCACCAAGCGCTCGTACAGCTCCCTGCTGGCGTTCGCCCCGGTAGGCATATTGGGATAGTTGGTCCACATCAGCTTCACGTTTGTCAGGTCCATCTTCTCCAGTTCCTCGAAATCCGGCTGCCAGCCTAATTCCTCCTTCAGGTCGTAGGGAATCAGGTTCGCCTCCACCAGCTTGCTCACGGAACTATACGTGGGGTAGCCGGGATTGGGCACCAACACGCCGTCGCCCGGATTCAGGAACGCCAACGAGATGTGCAGGATTCCCTCTTTCGAGCCGATGAGTGGTTGTATCTCCGTCCGCGGGTCCAGCTCCACGCCGTACCACCGCTTGTACCACCCGGCGAAACCCTGGCGCAACTCCGGTATGCCCACGTACGGCTGATAGCCATGCTCGTCCGCCCGGCGGGCGTGTTGGCACAACGCCTCGATCGTATCGTCCGACGGCGGCAGGTCGGGGCTACCCACGCCCAAGTTAATCACGTTCTTTCCCGCGGCGTTCATCTCCGCCACTTCTTTCAGTTTCCGGGAAAAGTAATATTCCTGCACGCTACCCACGCGGCGAGCGGGCACGATGTCACACGCTTTGTCTTCCTTCTGCATATTCACCTAATATTTTTAAATCCTTTGTCAATGGTCTGATCGCGTCCAGCGCCTGGCGGTAACGGGTAAGGTCCGTGAAGGTCAGGTCCACGTAAAAGAGGTATTCCCACTCGCGCCCGATAATCGGCAGGGACTGTATCTTGGAGAGATTCATGTCGTAGAACGAGAGCACGGCGAGCACTTTCGAGAGGCTGCCCGCGGTATGCGGCAGGGCAAACACGAGCGACGCCTTGTTCTTATCGCTGTCGCGCACGATGTCGTCGGCCACCCAGCGGTCCGCGAGGGCCAGGAAGCGGGTGAAATTGCGCTTGTTCGTCTCGATGCCCTCGGCCAGCACCTCCATGCCGTAAATCCGGGCGGCCAGCTTACCACAGATCGCCGCGTGCCCTTTCAACTGGTTCTCGGCTATCCAGCGGGCGCTCATGGCGGTGTCGCCCTTCTCCACCACCTTCGCGTTCGGTAGCGTATCGAGGAAGTCAGCGCACTGCATTAAGGCGATAGGGTGGGAATTCACCTCGGTGATGTCGTGGATGGAGCTGCCGGGCAGGGCTACCAGCGAGTGCGAGATGCGCAACTTATACTCGCCCGTGACGCTCAGCCCGCTCTCGCGAATTAACTCATGGTTCTGCAGGAGGCTTCCGGCTATCGTGTTCTCGATGGCCATCAGGCCCACCACGGACGGGTCTTTCTTGATGGTCGTGATTACCTCGCGGAACGTATCGCACGGAATGATCTCAATCTCCTCGCCCTCGTAATAGTTCCGGGCGGCGATGTCGTGATACGAACCGGCTATTCCCTGTATCGCTACTTTCTTTTTCATCTTGTCTCTCTATTTTTCGCGTTTAATTGTTTGTAATAAAAAAAGTCCCACCGAAACCGGCAGGACTTCATATATCGTTTATTGATACCTCATATCGCTTATCAACGCTTCACATACAAACTCCTGCCCTTACCTTGCTAAAGTAAAAGTAATAAAAGTAATATGTAAAGCTAAATCGATTCATTCGAACTTTTGTCTTTTAAATTCGTGGCAAATGTAACGCTTTTTTGAGAAATACAAACTATAAACGACCTTTTTTTATCAATTCACTACTCATTTTTCCTCATCAAGATGGCTCCGCGGCCCAACGGACATAGGTGCGTTGGCAAAGACACATACGTGCGTTGGCAAACGCACCTATGTTCTCCGGCCATTTCACCTATCTGCGTTTTTCAAGGCGATTCCTTGGAACCAGAATGATTATAGTCGCTCGATGTCCTCCAAGGAGAGGCCGGAGCATTCAGCGATAACCTCCAGCGGGATGCCTTTGCGTTTCATGGCAAGAGCCATCTCCAGCTTGCCTTGCTCGATGCCTTGCGCCAAGCCTTCGGCTTTCCCGATCTCAATGCCTTGCTCGATGCCTTTCTTGATGCCTTTCTCCTCGGCGTACTCGACGGTGTTCTTGTAGTCGCGGTAGCGCTTCAGGGCCTCGTCGTAAAGCACACGCTCCTCCTTCGTCAGGCTCGCCACGTCAGCCACCTCCAGCAGCCTCTCGAAAACTGACTTACGCAACCTCTCAGGCATCCGCTCCAATGTCTCCATATGCTTCAATAAATAAATCCAACGTTCAAAATCATTCTCGCATTCCTCCCACGACCCTCTCGGGAAGTAGGGAAGCTCCAGGTACACCTGACGGATCTTGTCGCTGAACATGCGACCCGTAGACCTGTCCGCCAGGATCACGTCCGTGCGGAACTTCGAGAACTCCCCCTCCATCTTGAAGTTGAGGAGTATCTCCTGACCGAAGATCCTATGAAAACCGAAATCCGTGAACGGATTAATAAATCTCCCCATAGCTAAGTATCTTTTTAATGTTTATATATACCGCAAAATTAATGGTTTCCTGCCAAACGCAAAGGAATAACGACAATAATTCATTTCCCGCTCGCACAACCGAGAATATATCCGTTGGTTATAGCCTCTCTATCTCCTCCAAGGAGAGGCCGGAGCATTCAGCGATAACCTCCAGCGGGATGCCTTTGCGTTTCATGGCAAGAGCCATCTCCAGCTTGCCTTGCTCGATGCCTTTCTTGATGCCCTTCTCCTCGGCGTACTCGACGGTGTTCTTGTAGTCGCGGTAGCGCTTCAGGGCCTCGTCGTAAAGCACACGCTCCTCCTTCGTCAGGCTCGCCACGTCAGCCACCTCCAGCAGCCTCTCGAAAACCGACTTACGCAACCTCTCTGGCATCCGCTCCAATGTCTCCATATGCTTCAATAAATAAATCCAACGTTCAAAATCATTCTCGCATTCCTCCCACGACCCCCTCGGGAAGTAGGGAAGCTCCAGGTACACCTGACGGATCTTGTCGCTGAACATGCGACCCGTAGACCTGTCCGCCAGGATCACGTCCGTGCGGAACTTCGAGAACTCCCCCTCCATCTTGAAGTTGAGGAAGAACACCCCGTAGACGGGCTGCAACTCGAACTTCCAGTCCTTGCCACGCTGCCCCTGCTGGTCGATCGCCCGGGCCAGGTAGTACAAGCCTCGGTCGTAGAAATAGGGCTGGGCCGCCGCCTGCATCTCCACCACGAACCACACGCCGTCGCTGTCCTCGCAATAGACGTCGAACACGACGCCGCGGCCCTCCTCCAGCTCCGGTGTCTGGAGCGGGTTCTTGATACGGATGTCCCGCACCTCGCGCTCACCTTTCAACAACTGGTTCAGGAAATCGATGAGCAACTCCTTGTGTATCTCCTGACCGAAGATCCTATGAAAACCGAAATCCGTGAACGGATTAATAAATCTCCCCATAGCTAAGTATCTTTTTAATGTTTGTTTGTTCGGGCAAATTTAATGTTTTCTTTCCACATTCAAAGGGAAGGCGAGGAAGAATTTCTATTTTTACACCGCCCGCTCATACGAGGCGACGCGAACGCCCCTGTCGTGTGACAGGGACGCTCGCGTCGGTCTGTAGGAACGCTCGCGTGGGGCGACGCGGATATTCGCGCGCCGAAAGGCTAACGGACGAGTACTTTCTCGGTCTGCCCGCGCTCGCCATCGGTGGCTTGTATCATGTAGATGCCCGCCGGGAGGGTGAAGGTGTAGCGCGTGGTGTTCACACTGAAGCGGCGTACTTGCGCGCCGTTGAGGGCGAATACCCGGATGTCCTTCACCGGCTGGAGAGCGGAGACAATTACCTCGCCGGGCCGTGCGGAATAGATGCTGATGGTGTTCTCCAGCTCGTCCGCCATGGCGCTGTTGCGGAGGTAATAGCGTCCGTGGCTGTCGCCGCTGACGCGCAGCTCGTAGCTATCGCCTTCCAACCGCGTGCTCTGGCGGGTCGCGGCGTCGTAGAGGTAGAGCGGGGTCGCCATCCGGCTGATGCCGCTGATGGTGATGGTCACCTCGTCGTCGCCCGCGTTGTAGACGCCCAAGCCAATGTTGCTAATCTTCTTCACGGCGTTCACCTGCGCCGCCCGGCTACCCGCTACGGTGTAGACCATCGGGGCGTCCAGCTCGGAGTCGAGCAGTACCACGGCGTCCTCCGAAGCCCGGTAGCCATTCTCCGCCTTGTCCGAGGTGAGCAGCTTCGCTACGCTCCGCGTCTCGCCACGCTCCGCCGTTATCGTCAGCGTCGGGTTCGTGGCGGCGAAAGAGGCGGCTTTCGTCTCCGAGGTCGCTTCAATCTCCGTATCGGACATCATCGCTTCCGTGAAAGTGACTTTCAATTGCTCATCCGTTACATTCGGCTTCACTTCGATAAAGAATGCTTCCATCGGTTTCACCGTACCGGAAACACTGCCCAAAGTACCGTCATCTCCCGTAAATGGCACGTCCGGCGTACCGACAACCGCGGTAGGAGCGTCATTAGCTAATGTCCAATATTTATTGTTTAAGATACTACTATTAACTTTCAAGAACTCACCCATGTTCAAATACGTCATATAAGGATTACCAACTAAAAAGTGACGTGCCTCGCCCGCTTCTACATCCGTTGCCGATTCACCATTCACCTTTGTTAAATCGACCTCAACTGTCGCATTATTCAACGAGGTAGCCAACAAGCCGGCTTCCGTACGGTCTCCTACCGGATGGAGCGACTCGCCCGCCTTAGTTTGTTGATAGGTATATTCCTTATCCGCTTTCGGGAGGCGAACTGTTACCGCGTCGTCCTCTTTCTCGTCCACACGCATATAGAAGCCTTTACCTATTGAGTAAGGAACCCATACATCGTTGTACTCGATACTCCAGTTGGATTTTACGGCGGACACACCGACTACATTCGTTCCATCGGCTACAGCAGCCGTAAGTGTAGGATTCTCTATCATTGAATAAGCCACCGCCTTGTTCCATGCTTTCTGGTAGAACGGTAGTTTCCAACGATGATAGGGGCTATCTTCCTTATAGCTGAACTCGATATCCTCAAACGCCGGTGTCTCTTGCTTGCCGGTCGCATAAGGAGCGTACATATCGCCCGCATAAACCGCTCGCAACGGCGATGCCATCCAATACGGCTTATTACGCTCCAACGTAAACTCTACCCATGCTTTCTGATAATCCAGATAGTGTTGTTTGAACAGGGTAGCCTCCGGCTTGAAGTAGATTTGCTCTACCTTATTTATATAATAAGGCTTGATTTGGTATTTCGCCTCACTATTTCTTACCGTGTCGATTGCCATCTCGTATTTAATGTTTCCGATATTTGCGACAGTAGATGTCCCGTTCGCGTCTGTCGTTGGATCGACCAACGGCAACTCCTTGCCATCCAATACGGTAATCTTCGTAAAGTAAAGCGGTGAGTAGGTAAACGCCGTTACATCATCATTACCATTGACATCTTGGGATTCGTTCTTGGTTCCCATGTAAAGCTCCGCCTCGTTGGATTGCTTCCATGAGCCGGCATCCGTACTCTCGTTATACCAATCCTTTCCTGTCTCTTGCCACGTCAAGTATTCCGGCACGACTTTAATTTGCAATCGAGCCCAGCCATCGCAGGCGTTACCCAAAATGGTTTCTCCATCGCCACTTTCAGAGAATGGTATATATAATGTATATTTCTTGCCTTCCTCAAACGTATATGTATGCTCAAACTCTATCGTTAATGAATTATTGTTCTCTCCATTTTTAGCGAACAACTTAGTAACGTTCCCTACTTTCGTTGGATTTTGGGATATGTCTTCATCAGCGTTTTCCATGAGGTATACACTTGTATTGTTTTCATTCAATATCAAGCTATGATTTTCCATCCCTTCATTTTCCTCAACCGCATACTTGATATTTGTCCGAATGGGAATCGTTAAAGATTTGCCGCTCTCTATATGCCGCAGTCCTAAACGAATCGGCACATTCGTCAAATCGTCCGGATATTCAACGCCGACAATACCCGGATAAATTTCCGGTACATCATTCTCGTTCAAATCAAACAATACGGAGGTTACATCGGTACAATATAGCTTCTCATCATTATTCACGGAACTATCTATATATGGCATCGCGACGATTTCCTCGTTTGTCATATACATTGTAAATTCCGTGTCATTGATTCGCAACAAGCCTTTCCCGAATAATTCCAATAAACCATTTTTTATAGCTTTTTGATTCTCTTCTGTTGGCTCCCAAGCTTCCACGTCGCTTTCTGAGAAATCTTTTTTACCATCATGCGTATCTCTAAACTCCGCGATCGCCTTTTTCAAAGGATAATCACCGAAACGTATCTTATTATAATCTTCCATTGAACCTAAATACCAATCGAAACCATACTGATTTTCCGTTAACGTAGAACCATCCCGTCCGACCAATTCAGCCCCAATCTTCCGTTGTGTTCCAAGGCAAACCAATCCGCTGGTATTATTCATCGTCTCTACCGTAACTCGTACCGCCGGTTGTACTTTAAAGGGGGATTTTAAGACACACGGGTCTTTCAGGTTAAAAGAAGTCGTCGCGCTCGCTTCACCGCCAGGGACTTGCCAGCCTTCCACCGCTTGCGCTCCTTGCAATACGACATGGTATTCGCCCGACGCTTTTATCGCCTTTCCGTCACTGTCGACGCCCACTTGTTCCCCCACATATTTCAAATCCGTATTGTTCACATCCAATGTATAAAGATATATTTTATCCCGTTCATCTTCTTCTATCCATGGACAACGGATGCGGGGTATTTGCAAACGCATATAAAGCGTTTCTACTAACGCTCTATACTTCTCTTCATATTTTTCCGAATAGATATTATCCTCGGTTAATTCAGCGTCAATAGGAATTTCCTCTATTTTATCTGTTCCCGGAATCGGACTCGGCTTATAGACGGTTGATTTATCGCTCGCTTTGTTATACAACCTTACAGCCGTATTGTAATCCTTTACCGCACGGAAATTCAAGATTTTTTCACGCTTAAGAGCTTCTTCTTGTGAGGAGGGATAATTCTCATCTTTCTTTATTGTCGAGTTTATGATTCGAAACGAATACATCGATTGAGGCACGCGCACCGTTAAGCTCTTATTTACCCGTACCCACCGATACTCATGCCCCTTATCGAGTATGATTGGGTCAGGCTCCTCGTCATTCTTTAGGTCTCTGTCCGTAATATCAATCACGTTTTCTGTCGTGTTCTCATCAAAACCTTCCACGAAAGAGAAGTAAGTATTGCCGACATGACTTTCCTTTGACACTTTCGTAGGATCTGCAGCATTAGAGCCATTCAAGCCAAAACGGTATTTTACCAAGTCAAAGCCATTTTCCGGATCATTGCTATACAATTGCGTATTTTTATCCACAATAGACTCGTTCGCTTGCCATCCCATATTCATCAACATCGTTTGATAATCTACGCTGATGGTTAAGGAAGACGCGTCGCAAGCATCCTCGCGCTGTACCTTGATGTTCGGCAAAGTCTTATACACACGCACATCGTCTATCGCATAATCCGCGCCATCCGTATGCGGCTCGTTGTTCTGAACTTCAAGGTGAAAGTCCCTATATTGATCAATCTCCGCCGGCAAGACAATGCGGTAACAAAGTTGTTGCCACTTCATCAAATTGTGATTAATCTTATTATCATTATATGCGGTCAACGCGTCTCCGGAAGTAAAGAAGTGGAAAACCTTTTCCTCGTCGGTATCCGGATTTTTCCCTTTCAGAATTAAATTAATATTAGGGGGAAGTGGAGTGGCTCCCTTATCCGTTGGCTTGGGTCTTGTCATATCAGCTACCCAAGCGGTTACCACCAATTCCGTTTGCCCACACAGCGTTCCTTTAATCGGGACATCCACCAATGTTCCCGGATCGTCGGAAGCGTCTATATAATAAAAGAAACCGTACTTATCATCCCTTGCATAAGTCCGATCATATAATACAGTATTAAGATACACATTCTCTGTTTCCTGCGTTGTTTCATTTACTTCCGTTGCATTCATATATGGAGGAATCCATTTGTAATATTTTGTGTATTTATCCTCCCCATCATCGGATGTAAATATATACGAATATTGATCTCCTCCACTTATTCCCGATTGTGAGATTCCCGGTAAGTTCGCGCTTCGATACAACCCATATTGATTTTGAGAAGACGTAAGAAATTCCCTCAAACAAGGCAAATCCTTAAATACAAAACCATAAACCGTCTCGCTCGAATTCATCGGTTTATCCGCAAGATTGTCTTTATAATCAGTTAAAGCGGATATTACGTTATCCTGATCAAAATCAACGACACCGATTTCCTCATACAAATCTTCCCGCAATTCCGGTTTTCTACTCTCATCCACATCCTCTTCCAGCTTAAACCCAGTTTCTTCTACCGGATTAAACGTATAGGTTGCCAAGATAGGACTAGTTTCACCATTTTCACTAACCGCTATCACGTTAACGACTACGGAGCTTGTATACGCCGATAAATCTATTTGCTCTACTTGGTACCTATATTGGGTAAAATCCACATAGCCAGCGTCTCCTATACTGTACTTAAATTTATTTCCGGAAATTAAATTTCCCGCATCGTTGTTCCAGAAATAATTCTGAGGCAAAGAACGCATCGAAAAATTTATATTCT
>DXEN01000083.1 GCA_019114945.1 Candidatus Parabacteroides intestinigallinarum
AGCCAATTCAACGGCTGTGTCCTGCAATTCCGCAAGACCTTGGCCCGCCGCGGCATAGGCTCCGCCTCCGACAAGGAGGAGGCGAACCCGAATGGCACCGAGACGCCCGACACGGAAACCCCCGGCGGCGAGGACACGGAGACCCCCGATGGCGAGGGCGGCGAGCAAACCACCCCGACCGACCCCGGCACGGGCGAGGTGGAGTCGCCGGAAGTGATATAGTCGTCCCTCAAATACGATTTTCTAATCAGGAGAGAATGTATCGAAATCGCGGAGAAGGCACGCGATTTCGACACATTCTTTTCTCCTTATTTCACCTATTCATGGAAAAGAAAAATCCCTGAATTTCAGTCGAATTCAGGGATTTACATCGTTTTTCTTTCTTAAAGTGTGGTGCCACCAGCACCATTATATTATATTTTCCTTACTCTTTGAGGGAAAAGAATAATTTACAACATATTGATTATCAAATAAAGTTTTATTTTGCCATTTGTCGAAAGATAAAATAAAAGAAAAAAGTGTGGTAGCAATGTGGTAGCAACGTAAAACTTTGTACCTTTGTGGTGGCAATGTTAAACTACTAAGAGATGAGGGAATTTTTCACACGAACAAAGAATGAAAAAGGATATGCCACACTCTACACCCGCATAAGGAAGAGAAACCCTAAAGTGGACATATTCGTGAATAGCCTTATCCAAGTCGATATTATCGCTTGGAAGAAAGCGAAATCCGGATTAGATGAATGGAATAAGTTCTTAAAGACAAAAGACGGGAAAGAGATCCATTCCAAAATGCAGGGCGTGGATAACGCTATTGATAGTCTCACAGAACAAGGCATTTTTGAAAAATCCCTTATTGATGAAGCGGTTGCGAACGTAATCTATAAAGAAGAACGGGAACTTCAGCGCATCAAAGAGGAAGAGGAACGCAAGGCACAAGAGGAACAAATACGTATCGAAGCGGAAAAAGAAGCCGCCCGAAAAGCCGATGTGATTCTCTTTCTGCAAAATTATCTGGAAGGTATGCGTAATGGCTCTATCAAATATGGAGGTGAGACATACGGGAAAAACACTTGCAAGGTGTGGAGTAATTTTCTTGGTATCCTGAAACGATTCCATGCTGTAAATCCGTTTACTTGGAATGATATAAACAAGACACTAACAGACCGTTTTCTTTGTTTCATGGAAGAAGAGGGTTACATGGTGAAATCCATTAACAAGTATCTTATCTGTTTCCGGGCGATGGTCGGTTATGCCTACGAGCAAGGAATGCACGAGAATACTATTGCGCTTAAATCATTCAGTAAAAAGAAAGTGCAGGAATCAGACAAGGCAAAAGAAATCTATTTGACGGGAGCAGAACTTCAAGCCCTGTATGAAATGAAGCTGGAAGGGTCAAAAGAGACCGTTAGGGACGTATTCCTTGTAGGTTGTTACACTTGCCAACGATTTAGCGATTACAGCCACCTGGAACGTGAGAATTTCACCACTACAGCCAAAGGTACAAGGATAGTCCGTATCGTGCAGGAAAAGACCGGGAACAGCGTAGTTATCCCAATCCTCAATGATAATTTGTTGCATATTGCGGAAAAATATGACTATGAGATTCCAAAGGTGAATGATGTTGTTCTCAATCGAAACATCAAACAAATATTGAGGGAGCTTTCAGAAACAGTTCCGTCTTTGGCAAGGCAGGAACGTACCGTTCTGACCATGAAGGAACGATCCAAAGAAGAACGTGGTGAGGTCTCTTATATCCGTGATGCAAAGGGGTATGTTGTAAAACCTCGCTATGAACTTGTAAGTAGTCATACGGCACGGCGCAGTGGTATCACCAACTTATACCTTACAGGATTGTTTGACAGCTTCCAGATGATGAGCGTGTCCGGACATAAGGACGAAAAGACATTCAATGAGTACATCAAACTCTCTTCTGACGAGATTGCGGATGCAATCGCCAAAAAATTAGAGGAGAGGAATAAGAATAAATCAAGCAATGAGGGACTCTTTTAGGGTATTCCTTATTCAATATAATTAAAACCGACAAATCCGCAAAAAGATTGTCGGCTTTTTTATGCCCTTTTTGCCTATATTTTATGACAATGAAGCGATTGTCATGAATACAGACTCTTTTTTTTGAATTATCGGATTTTTTCTTAATTTATTTGCACCATGATTTTAAAAAAATAAAATTATGGTACATTCTCTTCAACTAACAGAATCGCAGATGTCTGCATTGACGCCATTACTTACACCACTCGTTGATATGGTCGCAGACAGAATAGTGGAACAATTACTTCCCGCTATGGCAAATAAAGAACCACGCTACTACACGAGATTGGAAACGGCTCAACTTCTTCATGTGACACTGCCTACATTACATCGGCTGACAAAAGACGGATTGATTACGGCTAAGAAGGTTGGTAATCGTATTCTGTATGAGGCTGAGGCGATAGATGAGGCAGTTAAGGAGAATCGAATGTTCAAGTACAAACGTGCAAAATAAGGAGGGCTGACTATGGAACAAAAGAAAAGAGCGACCGAAGCCGCCCCAATCCAAAACCTTACAGGGGCAAAGGTACGACAAGAAAAGGACATTGAAAAAGTTTTGGACTTCTTTCGCTATAAGGTTGGCACAACGCTCGATTGCATGTTTGCTACGGGTGTCCTCCGCAACTGTATCACGTGGTATGTTCCTGATTTGGAACGTCTTGGACTGCTGCAAGCCATTTATATTGCCAAAGACAGGCGTACACATTTCTATGCTAAGCATTACAGCGCAGACCCGGCGAAGTGGGTGCAGGTCAAGACGGATGCGCAATTATCATTATTTGGAAAGGGCTGACTATGGGTGTGAATGTGTTGCAAGAATTGTCCGCAGAGCAAATGAAGTTCAAGGCGGAAATCACGGAAGATAAGCTGGAATATCGTAATCATATCCTTGACCTCTCTTTGCCGACCAACGAACCGAGATTCATGTTTTCCATCGGTGGAGTGCCGACCATTCCGCAGGGAGAACTTATCGGTATCAAAGGGCGAGCGAAAATGGGAAAGAGCCAATTTGAGTATTATCTCATTGCCGTTATGCTGGCAAGTGTTTCCCGTGGTTCTGTGAAACCTATGCAAGACCACTACAAGATTCTTTTGTTTGACACGGAGCAATCGCAAGTGAGCCTAAAGAAGTGTTGTCAGCGGGCTTTAAAGTTCGCCGGACTTCCAACGGATAAGAACGATGACCGATTTCTACCGTTCTTCATGCGCCCGTTATCCATAGAAGAGCGACGCAAGGTGATTGATGACGCGGTGGAGGCAGAAAAGCCCGATATTGTCTTTATTGACGGTGTGCGTGACTTGCTTCAGGACTTCAACAGCCTCGACCAAAGTAACGACCTTATCCAATGGCTTCTTTCCTTGACGGCTGAACATGGTTGCACTATTGTTTCGGTTCTCCACCAAAACAAATCCAAAGATGATGGCAATATGCGTGGACACTTGGGTTCGGAGCTATTGAATAAACTGACCGATTGTTTTGAAGTATCAAAAAAGGATGGGAAGTTTCTCGTATCATGTACGGATAGCCGGAACGTACCTTGTGCCGACCTCGCTTTCTCGATTGACGCAGAGGGAAACTTCCGAACGGAGGAAGCCATTGCCGAAGATAAGAACTCCGCTCGTGCGGCAGAAATCCAACGGGTACTCAAACTCTGCTTCAAAGATAAACCATCTATGCGATACGGTGAACTTGTGGAAGCCTATCAACTGGAGGCGGCGGTATCAGAACGTACTGCCAAAAATCACGTGAAAGAGGCTAAGGATAACAATTTTATAGTAGTGCAAAATGGTCTTTATTCACTTGCACCAAAGTAGGGGTGTAAACATGGGCAGGGGTAGTGCAAAAGGGCAACCCCTATAAATAGGGGGTTGCACCATTGCACTAACATTTCCCACAGGTGCAACTTGCACCTAATTTGCACTACTTGCACCATTGCACTAAGATTAACTTTCAAATGATTGTTTGATATGGATAATTATAAATGGCAACTACAAAAATACAGCGGACGGAATAGCCGTCATACGTGCCCGGCTTGCGGGCGACCGAACTGTTTCGTGCTCTACGTAAACGCAATGGGAAATCCATTGGCAAGCGATGTCGGAAGATGCGAACATCGCAATTCATGTGGATATGAGAAAACGCCTAAGATGTTCTTCGATGAGCACCCACAGGGAAAGGAGCGGAACGAATATCGCCCGGTCTTGCCTCAACATCAAAAACAAGAAACCAAGGCTGATTATATCCCTCTTGATTTAATACAAAGGAGCGAAAGCACCGGAAACAATCTGATGCGGTATCTTGGCAAGTTCTTCCCTCAGCCAGATTTGGAGCGTGTGACCAAGACTTATCATCTTGGCAGCACCCGGAAAGGAGAAATCATTTTCCCGGAAATCGACATGCAAGGGAGATGCCGTACAGGTAAGATAATGCAGTACGGAGAGGACGGTCACCGCGTGAAGAACGAACGTGATGCCGTGGATTGGATTCATGCCCGGTACATGAGGCAGCAAGGAAAGAAAGCATCCGACTTCCATCTGAAGCAATGCCTTTTTGGTGAACATCTTCTTACCGAGCGACCGGATGGCATGGTAGCCTTGACGGAAAGCGAGAAATCAGCTATTATTTGCGCATTGGTGTTCCCGGATTTTGTTTGGGTGTCATGCGGTGGAAAGCATGGGTTCAAGCCTGATTTGTGTAAGCCGTTGGCAGGACGCAATGTGTTGGTGTATGCCGATGCGGATGCCGCCGCAGAGTGGCGTGAGCGAATGGCGCAACTGTCTTTCTGCAAGAGCATCCGGCTTTCTGACTGGTCAAAAGGAGAACCGCAAGGCAGTAAACGGGACATTGCCGACCTTATCCTTGAAGAAAAGAAGCGTAAGCAGGTCAAACCTACCACCGTGGGCGATGTGTGCCGTTGGATGGCAGAGCTGGGCATACCGAAAGGACGTATCACTTTTAATGTTTGATGCTATGTTGACAGAAACAATATACGGCGTAATTCCAAGCAAAAGCAATAGTTATACGGTTGGACGTGTAAACGGTCATCCCTGCATCGTGAAAAGCAACGAGATGAAAAGGTACGAGCGTTCTTTTATCAAGCAATGTACTATCTACAAGAACAGGAACATATCCACTCCGTTCCGGCTCATTGTCGATGTTTACTATCCGGATTCTACGCATGACTTGGACAATTCATTGAAGGGGCTGCTGGACAACCTGCAATATTGCGGAGCTATCAGCAACGATAACTTATGCGTGGAAATTGTCGCCAGGCGGCATTATGACAGATACGAACCAAGAGTTCAGTTTTGTATAGAAGAACTGAACGAGCAAAAGCAACTATTTTATTAACAATTTAAATTTTAAAGCTATGGAACAAATGACAGAATTTGACCGTATTGTAAAAAAGCACGCAAACGAGATCCCTTGCATTCAAAAGGCGATTGACACACTTATCGAGGTGGGACTGACCGTCACCGATGAGGATTTTCTCAGCCTCGCTTATGAAGGAGCCAGATTAAGAGAACAAGCGGTTTCCCTGGCGACCAAAGAGGCCGAGAAATTCAAGATCTCTTTCCGGAGAGAACAAGAGAAAGAGAACATCTCCGCAGAGTTCTTTCGGGTCATTGAGACGGCGAAGCATCAATTACGAAAAGCATTGAAAAGTGATTTTTCCAACCCGCTTAGCCCCACCGCCTATCATATCCAAGATGGTAAGGTTTATTTATCGACCAAATGGGAAGAAGAAATGAGACTTCAGTGCGATCCGGAAGAGACCGAGGCCCGGAAGAAAGCGAAAGTCCTAATGAACAAGGCAATCGCTGCTATCGAGGCTCTTAATGCTTTCGTGGCCGATAATCCCTACCTTGGTAAAGGCGTTACCTCATCCTTGGACGATAGAAGATGCCTCATCTGGATTGACGGTGACGGGAATATTCACAGAGAAGACAATAACCTAAAATTTATTTGATTATGACAGCAGAGGAAAGAAAACGATTCGAAGATTTTGAGAGAGAGTTGCGGAATTATCCGGTAAAACGGATGATGTTCTTAGCCCAGTCCATCAAGGATGAAGATAAGGGCTATCAATATGCGGAACAGAAAGCGATTTGCGAGCATCTGGGGATTGAGTTCCGGGGAGAGGAACATCGGTTTGACGAGGTCGCAGTTGCAAAGGAGTGGGCGGCTACGTTGCCGGATATAAATTATTAACCAAGTGGGGGTGTTCTGTTGCAGAGCATCCCGGCTATAACTTTTTCAAGTATGAACATGAAAGATGAATTTAATCGGAAGGAATTAAAAAAACTCCTGAAGCTAACAGAAAAGGGAGAAATAAAGTCCGTAAGTAACGAGTTCACAAACCTCATCAAGAGCGGAAAGATGAAAGCTAAAGTAACATTCGTGGTCGAGATTGACGGCCTGCAGAATATCCATAAGTTGGTAAGCGAATTGAATGCTGATGTTTAACTATTTAGGTTGATATGTTATTTTTAGACCATTATTCCAGTTTGACGATAGGTTTCCTTACCCCACTGATCAAAGCCGTCCAGAGCGCAAGAAAAATGGCTCTAATGCGATTTTATAAGGAGGGGATCAAATATGAGGTTTATTATTCCGTTGACGATAGCTTTTTCACCTTCACATGGGACTATCAAGGCAAGCATTATCGCCAACAGATAGAATTTATTACAGAACCCAGCCATTTGCGAGGCGAAGTCCGTTTCTTCGTTTGCCCGGCAACCGGTAAGAAGTGCTTAAAGGTGTATTTTGGCCGTAAGTCCATCTTCACAAGATACGCAATCCGGCACGTCTACTCATACCAGCACCTCAGCCATAATTCACGAATATTCGCCAATGTACGTAATCCCAGCCGAAGGAACGGTAAAGAAAAATACGGAGGCAAGATAACGAGGTATGGAAAGAGAATTGACCGGTACCGGAAGAGGCAAGATAAAATCAGCGATTACGTACTCTGTCTTTCTGGCCGGCAGATAGTCCATATCTACAAGAAGGTATGACATCCGCAAGAAAGCCCTGGAATAGATAACAGGGCTTTTATCATTATAGCCGAAAATCCGGCTAAAACTATAAATCAATGAGTTAAAACCGGCTGTAAAATCTTTTACACCCTTGGTTTCCCATAAATTCATGGAAAACTCCATCTCCTTCAAGACGGGGTAGTTTTAACCGAGAGGGGCTCCTATAAACAGAGAAACGCTGCTCCATAAATTCGTGGAGCAGTTTTTGATAACCCTGTCAACAACCGTAAAATCCTTTACGCTTGTGGTTTCCCGCAAACTTGCGCAAAACTTTACCACGATCCAACGAGCCGGAATCCCGACCCGTTTTGATACTGGTGACTTCATTTGTGGTGAGGGCACATTTTGGTGCCTTCCTCCGTGGTGAAAAACACGCAAAATCTTGCGTATTTAATCCATCTATTTTAATAGGGTTACTCAACCTTGATATTTATCTCCTTCCCGCAATGAGGGCAGTTGATCGTAAGAGCGTCTTTCTTGGGCTGCTCGAATAACTCCGTTACCGGACAACCTATGGCATCCGCAATCTTATTCAATGTTTCTACTGTAGGATTTCCATTTACCATATTAGAGAGGTTTACTCTATTGATTCCCATCCTATCGGCAAGTTCCGTTATAGTCATGCCTTTTTCTTTGATTACTTCCTTTATCCTTAAATCCATATTGAAATGTTTTAATTTTCTATGCAAAGATAAGAATAAAACTAATTCGTAATGTTATATCGGTACATTTACTTGTTAAAGTAGTGTTAAATACTTCTTTCTACTTGGAATATTGTACCGTTTTATACTACATTTGCATCGTAATCGAAAATTAAAACATTACATAAATACAGTTATGACAAACGAGGATTACATGAATGAGGAATTAGAGGCATTGGCGGCGATGACGGAGGAAGAGGCCTGCCGGGTTTATAACGTGGATTTCAAGGCCGAGGCCGAGATCTACATCCGTGAATGGTGGTTGTACATAGCATAAAAAACACATAAGACCTATGAAAACATCATTTAGAAGCCAAATGCGGCAAGTTATGACCGACGCATGGAAAATGTATCGGATTACGGGAGAAAGTTTCTCAGAGAGCCTCAAACGGGCTTGGATGCTTTTGAAACTGAAAGCGCAGATGAGGCGAAGAACCGTGCAATTCTTTTACCAGAAGGTGAACGGCGAGATCCGGCAGGCGTTCGGGACGCTGAGAGACGAGGTGATAAACCCCATCACCAAGGGAAATGGACGTAAGCCCAACGAGAGCCTATTCACCTACTTCGACACGGAGAAAGGCGGGTTCAGGTCGTTCAAGAAATTCAATTTAATCAGGATAGGATAATTATTAACCCGGTGAGGGGTGTAGGTCAAACAGACACCCCTACCACAAAAACATGGACATGGAATTTACAGAAAACGCAAAGGACATCAAGTTGTCAGAGAGGACAAGGCTGATACTTCTCGCATTGGCCGCTTTTGAGGAATCGTTCTGGAGGGTAAGCGAATTATTGACGGAACAGAGCGACGACGAAAAGACTCAGGAGGCATTCGAGAACGTGGCGGACAGAGAGCAGAAAATGGCGAGGGAATATCAAGCCAAGGCGTTCAAGGAACTGGAGAACCTGGCAAAAGAGAAGATGTTCCAGACCTTTTTAGATACGAGGTACGAGGAGATATGATTTGATATCGGATTAGATAACACGTGCATTGATAACGTGCAAAACATCCAGATAAGCGAAGAAACGAAGATCTTGATGCTTTGTCGGGCAAGGTTAAGCAGCGTCTTTAATACGGTCGCAAATGTAGTAGACAAGACCTACAAAAAAAATATAGACGACGTTTTCGAGGGATTTACCGACAAGTTTGATGAGTTCGACCATAAGATGATGGAAGTCATAAGTACTTATGTAAATGTAACATCTTTAAGTAGTGGCTATACCCAAATGTAAGCAATGCCCAAAGCTGTAAGAGGGCACTAAAATCATATCAAATGAGTGAATTAACACTACCGTTAAACCAAGTGTTGGCGTACGGTATCATGTACCAGTTACGCTATGAGTTCGTGGCTAATGAGGGATCAATGCTGAACGGCTTTGAGAGTGACAGCCCGCAAATGAACGTCTTCGACCTATGCGAGGACTACAGGAAACTGATGGAAGTCTCGCATGAGGCGATTAATTACCTGATGGAGCATAAGATCGATACCTATGAGGACGTAAAAGAGTTTGCGGACTACTTCAAGGGAGACGATACCAGGTGCCGTGCCATCAATAACGCTTTGGATTATTCCTTTACCCCCGGTTGGCGTGAGATGGCTGGCGAGATAATAGGCAATTGCAGAAGTCACGTTAATTAACCTGGCTCACCCCCGCAGACCGGCACGACCGGGCGACGTGGAGCGAGACCACGGCGGGGAACAAGATGCGCACTTAACCGGTATCCATAACCGGAGGTGAGGATACAGGGCATAAGCAGATCCGTAGACTTGTCCGGTGAGAGCGGCCCTCTCGATCGCATAGGGTTCCTACATGGGTGACGTTATGAGCGTTCAAATAGGCCTTCGGTGGCACCAGCCCGACCCCGCACGGCCAATGAGCCTGCCCTTTGATGGGATGCGGGGAACTATTGTAAAAGAAATGAAAGATCTTTATCTTTGTGACCGAATACCCATATCGGGTAGTTTTAATTGCCAATGAAGCCTTTTGCCCAAGCGAGGGTAAAGGGCTTCTTTTTTTAAGCGTGGTGGCAAAGTGGTAGCAAAGTGGCGAAGTAGGAATAAAAGAAAAATGCTAACTGATTTTGCTTTAATC
The DNA here is from genome assembly GCA_019114945.1 of Candidatus Parabacteroides intestinigallinarum. Lineage (GTDB taxonomy): Bacteria > Bacteroidota > Bacteroidia > Bacteroidales > Tannerellaceae > Parabacteroides > Parabacteroides intestinigallinarum. The sequence continues at coordinate 9,887 of DXEN01000083.1, forward strand.
AATTAGCATTCTTTCAAGTGGTGCCACCAGGAATCGAACCGGGGACACAAGGATTTTCAGTCCTTTGCTCTACTAACTGAGCTATGGCACCGTTGTTTCTCGTTTGCGGGTGCAAAGGTGCGATTTATTTTTGAAAACCGCAACGTTTGGCGGGAAAAATTTCTTTGTCTTATTAAAAAGAGGCGTTGGTTGTAAGTAAATGCCGCTTGGGATGGTGGATATGTCAAGAAAAAGAGTATATTTGTTGCCATTCGTTGTATCAAAACAAATCAAAATGTCATGATTAACCAGGAATTGATTAATCCGCGGAGTATCGTAGTGGTGGGAGGCTCCAACAATGTCCATAAGCCGGGCGGGCGTATCGTGCGTAACCTGTTGGATGGTAAATATAAAGGTGAGCTTTGTGTCGTGAACGCCAAGGATACCGACGTGCAGGGCGTCAAATCGTACGCGTCGGTGCGGGATATCCCGGAGACGGAGCTCGCTATTATCTCGATTCCGGGCCGGTCGTGTCCGGAGGTGATGGAGGTGCTGGCGCGGCAAAAAGGCGTGAAGGCTTTCATCGTCATCTCGGCCGGTTTTGGCGAGGAAACGCGTGAGGGTGGCCTTTTGGAGCGTCGGCTGCTGGATATCGCCAACGAGGCGGGTGCTTCCCTGATTGGCCCGAATTGCATCGGGGTGATGAATATGAACTATCATGGCGTGTTCACGCAACCGATTCCGGAGTTTCATCCCGAGGGCGTGGATTTCATCTCCAGTTCGGGAGGTACGGCTTTGTTTATCATCGAGTCGGCGTTGACGAAAGGCTTGCGTTTCTCTTCGGTGTGGTCGGTCGGGAATTCCATCCAGATCGGCGTGGAGGATATCTTGGAATATATGGACCGCCATTTCGACCCCGTGCTGGATTCCCGCATCAAGATGTTGTATATCGAGCAAATCAAGGAACCGGATAAATTGTTGTATCATGCCTCGTCGTTGATTCGGAAAGGATGCAAGATCGCCGCGATCAAGGCGGGCAGCACGGAGTCGGGCAAGCGGGCGGCCTCCTCGCACACCGGGGCGATCGCCAGTTCGGATTCCGCCGTGGAGGCTTTGTTCCGCAAGGCGGGTATCGTCCGTTGCTTCAGCCGCGAGGAGCTTACCACCGTGGCCAGCATCTTTACGTTGAAAGAGGTGAAGGGGAAGAATTGCGCCATCGTGACGCACGCCGGCGGACCGGCGGTGATGCTGGCGGACGCGCTTTCCAAGGGGCGGCTGAACGTGCCGAACTTGGAGGGACCGATCGCCGACGAGTTGAAATCCAAATTATATCCCGGTGCCGCGGTGGGCAATCCGATTGATATTATCGGTACGGGAACGCCGGAGCATTTGGCCACCGCCATCGATTATTGCGAGAATCGTTTCGATAATGTCGATTTGATGATGGTTATCTTCGGGAGCCCCGGCTTGGTGAAGCTGTACGATGCCTACGAGGTGTTGCACAAGAAGATGGAGGAGTGCGAGAAACCGATTTTCCCGGTGTTGCCTTCCATCGTGACGGCAGGCCCGGAGGTGCGCAGCTTCGTGAAGAAAGGGCACGTGAACTTCTCGGACGAGGTGACGCTGGGCACCGCCCTCTCGCGTGTGTTGAACACGCCGAAACCGATGAGCACCGACATACAGCTCTACGGCGTGGATGTGCCGGAGATACGGCGCATCATCGACCGCTTGCCCGGTAGCGGTTATTTAAACGCGGAGGAGGTGCGTGTATTGTTGCGAGCCGCCAACATCCCGATGGTCGACGAGTTCGTGTCGGACAACAAGGAGGAATTGCTGGACTTCGCCCGGAAGGTGCGCTATCCGGTCGTGGCCAAGGTGGTCGGGCCCGTGCACAAGAGCGATATCGGGGGCGTGGCCCTGAACATTAGCTGCGACGAGCACCTGCTCTTCGAGTACGAGCGGATGAGGCGCCTGCCGGGCGTGACGGCCATCATGGTGCAGCCGATGTTGAAGGGTTTGGAATTGTTCCTGGGCGCCAAGTACGAGGACCGTTTCGGGCACGTGGTGCTGTGCGGCCTGGGCGGCATCTTCGTGGAGGTGTTGAAGGACGTCTCCTACGGATTGGCGCCCTTGTCGTACGACGAGACTTTCTCCATGATCCATTCCTTGAAAGGCTATCCGATTATCAAGGGGACGCGGGGGCAAAAGGGCATCGACGAGCGGCAGTATGCTGATATCATCGTTCGCTTGTCTACCTTATTGCGTTTCGCGAACGAGATCAAGGAGATGGATATCAATCCGCTGGTGGCTACCGAACGGGGCTTGTTCGCCGTGGACGCCCGTATCCGTATCGAGAAATAGAGAATGATATGACTAATTATTATTTATAGTAGAGAACATAAATTGTAAAGTAAGATGGGACGAATTATTGAGATATGCGCCAACTCCGCTTGGAGTTGCGTGGAAGCGGAGGCGGGTGGTGCCGCGCGGGTGGAATTGTGCGCCGGCATTCCCGAGGGGGGAACTACTCCGAGTTATGGCGAGATCAAGACGGCTCAAGCCTTGACCTCGCGTATCGATATCAATGTCATTATCCGGCCGCGGGGAGGTGATTTCCTGTATACCGAGGCGGAAATCGAGTCGATGCTACTCGATATCGAGTTGTGCAAGCGGTTGAAGGTGCATGGCGTGGTGTTCGGGTGCCTGACGAAGGAGGGCGATATCGACGTGCCTTTGATGCGTCGCTTGATAGAGGCGGCGAAACCGCTCTCCGTCACGTGCCACCGGGCGTTCGACGTGTGCCGCGATCCGTTCGTGGCGTTGGAGCAACTCATCGAGTTAGGTTGCGACCGCATCCTGACCTCCGGCCAGCAATCGGATGCGGTGAAGGGCATTCCGCTAATCGCCGAGCTGGTGCGGCGTGCCGACGGACGCATTATCATCATGCCGGGTTGCGGCGTGCGCGAGAGCAATATCGCCCGCATCGAGGCGGAGACCGGGGCGAAAGAGTTTCATACCTCCGCCCGGAGCGTGGTGTATAGCCGGATGCTGTATCGTAACGAGCATGTGCCGATGGGCAGCAGCGCCGTTACGTCCGAGTTCGAGACCGTCCAGACCGACCGCGAGAAGGTCCGGGCGATCGTCGGGGAGTAAGTGAGATAGACGATAGGTTGACAGATCGAGAGAAAGAGGCGGTTTCAGATAACACGCCTCTTTCTTTTTCCCGTTTTCGCGGGCGGGTGTACCTCGCTCTGAACAAATCGCCAAAGGACGAATATCAAGACTTATTTCCGTTTTGTCTTTGTTAGTGAGAAAAAATGTCTACCTTTGCTAACGAATCATTAGCGATGACAAGAGGGACAGGACATATGGAATGGCATGGCCGGTTTCGCTACCTTTGGGTGGTGATGCTGGCGTTGTTGCAATTTTATGCCTTCGGGAGCGATTTCATCCCGGAGCGCCTCACGATGTCGGTCGTCGAGATGGTAGAGCCGGAAGCGATGGAGTGCGTGCTGGATTACGATGCCGACGCCGCGTCGCGGAAAGCGCGGCAGGAGTCTCCGGATATCCGCGCGTGGGCGACCGACGTGATACCGGCGTTGCTTCCCGTCGCGGATGGGAGGGCGCCGATGCTTTTCCGCCTTCCTGCGTGGCGCGACGCGTCCCTCGCTTGTATTCCTTTCTATGACACGCCTTTATTCGTGCGTGTTTGTTCCTATTTGATTTAAAGCCGTTCCCTTTGATATTCCGGGAAGCGAGCGTGGGCGGATATCCAGCCCATACGCCAAGATAACATCTATTTGTCTAAAAACTACTAATCTATAATTTATGAGGAGAAAATTATTTGCGGGAAATGGCCCGCTGTTCTGCCTGTTGGTAGGAATGGGGGTGTCTTGTCATCAAAACGGGGAGACGGTCGTCCATACGGAGGACCATACGCCGGTGATGCGATTAACCAAGACGACGATCGAGGTGCCGCAGTCGTATGTGGCCGACGTGCAGGCGGTGCAATTCGTGGAGATTAAGCCGAAAGTGGAAGGATTCGTCGAGGAGGTATTGGTGGACGAGGGAGAGCACGTCCAGAAAGGGCAGGTGCTTTTCAAGCTCTCTTCCGCCGAGTTGTACGAGGAGGTGAAAGAGGCGCAGGCGCATCATAAGCAGGCGCAGGCGGAGTTGAAGATGGCGGAGGTCGAGGTGGACCGGGTGAAGCGGCTGGTGGAGAAGGATATTTTCTCGCCGATTCGCCTGGAATACGCGATGGCCGAGGCGGACGTGGCGAACTTGCAGGTGCAGCAAGCGCGGTCGCGCCTGTTGCGGGCCGAGACGAACTTCTCTTACACCACCATCACGGCGCCTTTCGAAGGCTACGTGGACCGGATCCCTTTCAAGGTGGGTAGCTTGGTGACGCCGACCAGCCTGCTGACCTCGCTGACGGACGTGTCGGATATGTTCGCCTATTTCAAGATTAACGAGAAAGAATATCTGGAGTATAAGAAGATACAGCTGAGCGGCGTGGACCAGCCGGAGTATAACAACTTGGAACTGATTCTCTCCGACCAGTCCACGTATCGCTATAAAGGAAAGGTGGAGACGGTGGAGGGCGACTTCGAGCGGGGCACGGGCTCCATCGCTTTCCGCGCCCGCTTCGCCAATCCCGAGCGCTTGTTGCGCCACGGCGTGTCCGGAAAGATACGGATGCTGACGAAGATGGAGGACGTCGTGCTGGTGCCCCAGCAATCGACGTTCGAGATTCAGGACTTCACGTACGTGTACACCGTGGCGGAGGATGGCAAGGTGAGCGTGCGGAGCTTCGAGCCGCTGGCCCGCCATGGCTCTTACTACGTGACGCAGGACTTGCCGGACCAGACGGTCATCGTGTACGCCGGCGTGCAGATGATTAAGGACGGGATGACAATCGAGCCCGAGATGGTCGATCCGGCCACGATCCGGGAGCAGATGGAGACTTCGAACGAAATCGAGAACACTAAGTAAACGAGGCCTATGTTTGAGATATTTATCAGGCGCCCCATCTTGTCGGGCGTGATATCCGTCGTAATCGTCTTCTTGGGGTTGTTGGCCATTACCTCGTTGCCGATTACGCAGTTTCCGGACATCGTGCCGCCTTCCGTGACGGTGACGGCGCGCTACACCGGCGCCAACGCCGACGTGATGGCGAAGACCGTGGCGACGCCCCTGGAGCGCGCCATCAACGGCGTGCCGGGCATGACCTATATGACCTCGGTCTGTACGAACGACGGTATGTCGCTCACCACGATTTATTTCAAGACCGGGACCGACCCCGACGTGGCCTCGGTGAACGTGCAGAACCGCGTGACCACCGTGCTGGACGAGCTGCCGGAGGAGGTAATCCGCGCCGGCGTGATTACCGAGAAAGAGGTGAACAGTATGCTGATGTACCTGAACATCATGAGTACCGACAGCTCGCATACCGAGAAGTTTGTCTACAATTTCGCCGATATCAACATCCTGCGCGAGTTGAAGCGCATCGACGGCGTGGGCCTCGTGGAGATTATGGGAAGCCGCGACTACGCGATGCGCGTGTGGCTGAACCCGAACCGCCTGGCCGCTTACAATCTCTCGCCGCAGGAGGTGACGGAGGCGATTCGCTCGCAGAACATCGAGGCGGCGCCGGGAAAGACGGGTATCAGCTCCGACAAGATTCCGCAGCAGCTGCAATACGTGTTGCAATACAGCGGCAAGTTCAGCACGCCGGAGGAGTATGGCGAGATTGTCCTGAAGGCCCTGCCCGACGGCTCGGTGCTCCGCCTGAAAGACGTGGCGACAATCGAGTTCGACTCGGAGGATTACAACATGATCTCCATGACGGACGGCAAGCCCTCGGCGGCGATCATGATCAAGCAGCGACCCGGCTCGAACGCCCGCGAGGTCATCCAGCAAATCAAGGCCAAGATGGAGGAGCTGAAGGAGACGACCTTCGCGCCGGGCATGGAGTATAACATCTCCTACGACGTGTCGCGCTTCCTCGACGCCTCTATCGCCGTGGTGCTCCGCACCTTGCTGGAGGCTTTCATCCTGGTGTTCATCGTAGTGTACCTGTTCCTGCAGGATTTCCGCTCTACGCTGATACCGGCCATCGCCGTGCCGGTATCGCTGGTCGGTACCTTCTTCTTCATGCAGCTGCTGGGATTCTCCATCAATATGCTGACGCTCTTCGCCCTCGTGCTCGCGATCGGTATCGTGGTGGACAACGCCATCGTGGTGGTGGAGGCGGTGCACGTGAAGATGCACAACGAGAAGCTGCCGCCGCTGAAGGCCACCGAGAAGGCCATCCGCGAGATAGGCGGCGCCATCATCGCGATCACGCTGGTGATGTCGGCCGTATTCGTGCCGGTCGGTTTCATGGATGGCACGGTGGGCATCTTCTACCGCCAGTTCTCGCTGACGCTCGCGGTGGCGATCGTGATTTCCGGCGTGAACGCCCTCACCCTCTCGCCCGCCCTTTGCGCGCTGTTGCTGCGCCCCATCTCGCATGAGAAAGGGAAACGCTCCTGGCTGGGCCGCTTCTTCGACGGCTTCAACCACCGGTACGACCAGCTGGAGCGCCGCTATCGCTTCGGGCTGCGCTGGTTCCTGAACCGCCGGGCGCTCACGTATCTTACCTTGATTCTTTTCTGCCTGGCCACGTGGGGCGTCAACCTCGTGCTGCCTTCCGGCTTCATCCCGAACGAGGACCAGGGCATGATATACGTCAACGTGGACGCTCCCCCGGGCGCTACGCTGGAACGCTCGGAGGCCGCGCTGAGCAAGGTGCAGGCCGCCTTGCTGCCCTTGGAGGAGGTGGAGACCATCTCCACGCTGGCGGGCTATAGCTTGATGACGGAGACGGAGGGCGCCAGCTTCGGCATGGGGATGATCAACCTCACGCCGTGGAACGAGCGCGAGCGGACCGCCGCCGAGCTGGTCGACGTCTACGCCGAGCGCGTGTCGCACATCAAGGACGCGGACATCCAGTTCTTCCTGCCGCCCACGGTGCCGGGCTTCGGCAACGCCAGCGGTTTCGAGCTGCGCCTGCAGGACAAGACCGCCGGCTCCTTCGCCGAGCTGGACCGCGTGGCGAGCGGCTTCGTCGAGCGCTTGAACCAGGATCCCCGCCTGGTGGGCGTCACGTCGGGCTTCAACCCCAATTTCCCGCAGTACCTGCTGCGGGTGGACCTGGCGAAGGCCGCCAAGCTGGGCATCGACGTGAACGAGTCGATGGAGACGCTGCAATCCTACGTGGGCAGCTTCTACTCGTCGAACTTCGTCCGCTTCGGGCAGATGTACAAGGTGATGCTGCAGGCCTCGCCGGAGTATCGCATGAACCCGGAGGACCTGTTCAACTTCTACGCCAAGAACAAGGAGGGCAACATGGTGCCTTACTCCAACTTCATGACGATGGAGCGCGTCTACGGCCCGAGCCAGATTACCCGCTATAACCTCTTCACCTCCGCCCTCATCACGGGCGAGACGGCGCCCGGCGTAAGCTCAGGCGAGGCGCTGGCGGCCGTCGAGCGGATAGCCGCCGAGGCGCTGCCCCGCGGCTACGACATCGAGTGGTCCGGCGTGGCGCGCGAGGAGAAGGAATCGGGCGGACAGGCGCTGGTGATATTCGCCATCTGCCTGATATTCGTCTACCTGCTGCTCGCCGCCCAGTACGAGAGCCTGTTCCTGCCGCTGCCGGTCATCCTGTCGCTGCCGGCGGGCGTGTTCGGCTCCTTCTTCCTGCTCTACGTGGTGGGGCTCGAGAACAACATCTACGCCCAGGTGGCGCTGGTGATGCTCATCGGCCTGCTGGGCAAGAACGCGATCCTGATTATCGAGGTGGCGAACCAGTGCCGGAAGGAGGGCGTGAGCGTCGTGGGAGCCGCCATACAGGGGGCAACGAGCCGCCTGCGCCCCATCCTGATGACCTCCTTCGCCTTCATCAGCGGCTTGATACCGCTGACCATCGCCACGGGGGCGGGCGCGCTGGGCAACCGCTCCATCGGTACCGCCGCGGCGGGAGGTATGTTTATCGGCACGTTTGTCGGGATTTTCCTGGTGCCGGGGCTGTACGTCGTCTTCGAGTCGCTGGAGACGGCCTTGCGGAAAAAGAGAGAGAAAAAGCAAATCCAAAATGAAGAGTATGTGTATTAAGAGATTCAAATATATAGCGACGCTCGCGTGCGTGTGGGCGTTTATGACGGGGTGCAAGGCGCCGGAGCTGACCGGGGGGGAGCGGCTCGCGCTGCCGGAATCGGACATCATGGGGGCGAGCGACACGTCGTTCGTGCGGCCCGTGGATTGGGACGCTTTCTTCCAGGACACCATCCTGCGGGGCTACGTGGAGACGGCTCTCGCCAACAACCACTCCTTCCGGCAGAGCATGGAGCGGGTGGCGATGAGCCGAGCCGCCCTCACGCGGGCGAAGGGCCTGCGACTGCCGGAGGTGGACCTGAGCGTCGGCGCCTCGGCGACCCGCTTCGGCGAGTATACGATGGATGGCGTGGGGAATAGCGAGACGAACGTGCCCTCGCTGGCGGCGGATAAGCACATCCCCGACCCCTACAAGGACCTGGCCATCGGCCTGAGCCTGCGCTGGGAGGCGGACATCTGGGGCCGGCTGAGCCGCCAGAAGCAAGCCGCCGCCGCGCGCTGGATGGCCTCCGTCGAGGCGACGCGCCTCGCCCGCTCCATCCTGATAGCCGACCTGGCCATCCGTTACTACGAGCTCGTCAGCCTCGACAAGCGCGAGGAGGTGCTGCGCGGCGCCCTGGCGAGCGCCCGCGAGGCCTACGACCTGACCCGCGAGCTGAAGAAGGAGGGCGCCGAGACGCAGCTGGCCGTCGACCAGTTCTACGCCCGCGCGCTCTCGCTGGAGAGCAAGCTGCTGGAGAACGAGCAGCTGGCGGGCGAGACGGAGCGCGCCATCGCCTGCCTGCTGGGCGTCTTCCCCTTCGAGGTGCGGCGCATGACGTTCGACCAGCTGCGGCGCCTGCCCGTGCCGCTGGAGGAGGGCGTCCCCGCCAACCTGCTGACGCTGCGCCCCGACGTGCGCGCGGCCGAGATGGAGCTGGTGGCCTCGAAGGCCGACGCCCTCGCCGCCCGTGCCGCCTTCTATCCCTCGCTGGTGCTGGGCGCGAGCGGCGGCTTCAACGCCTTCAACGTCGGCAAGTGGTTCCAGGCGCCCGCCTCGCTGGTGTACGACCTGGCGGCGGGCATCACGGCGCCCATCTTCCGCCGCGGCGAGATACGCGCGATGTGGGAGGAGGCCAAGGCCTCGCAGCGCGCCGCCCTGTCGCGCTACCACGAGACTGCGCTGGCGGCTTACACCGAGGTGCTCGACCTCTACCGCGCCACGCAGACCCAGGCGGCGCGCATCCGCCTGAAGGAGGAGGAGTCGCTGGCCCACCGCCGCTCGGTGGAGAACGCCAGCGAGATGTTCCGCCTCACCTACGTGGGCTTCCTGGAGGTGCTCTCCGCCGAGGAGCGCTACCTGGATAGCGAGCTGGAGTATGTGGACATCGTCAACGATTTCTGCCAGAAGAAAATCCTCCTCTTCCGCGCCCTGGGCGGCGGGAGCGGCTGGGAGTGAGCGGCGCGCGGCAAGGGATAGGCGGTTCGGAAAACGGCCGTTTTGAACCTCGCCGCCCCGGTGGCTCGGCGGAAAACGGTCGTTTTGAGGCCCGGCACCTCGGTTCACGACGGAAAACGGCCGTTTTGAGGCCCGGCACCTCGGTGGCTCGGCGGAAAACGGTCGTTTTGGGGCCCGGCACCCCGGTTCGCGGCGGAAAACGACCGTTTTGGGGTCCGGCACCTCGGTTCGCGGCGGAAAACGACCGTTTTGGGGCCCGGCACCTCGGTTCGCGGCGGAAAATGACCGTTTTGGGGCCCGGCACCTCGGTTCGAGCCTAGAAAATGGTCATTTTTTGTTTTCGGATAGCTTCTGTAAATCAAAAAACGCGTATATTCGGACTTGTGATTGGCGAGCGAGGTTTCTCGCCTCATGCGACAGAATGAGAGAATGATTGTTTCACCTTTAATAAACAAATTATGGCAGCACAAATTAAGGATTTTTCGATTAGCCATCTTACGGTTGGCTCCACCAGTGATTTTCATACCAAGGTGAACGCCTTGATCGATACGGCCACGGCGGCCGCCTTGCACATCGACGCGCTGGCGCCGGCGTACAAGACGGCGGCGGAGACGCTCGCGAGCGTCGTGAACCGGCGCACGGCCTACGTCTCCACCGCCCAGCTGAAGGAGAGCGACGAGCGGCGCGACGACGGGGTGAGCACGATTTTCGGCACGGTAAGCGCCTCCGAGCGCAGCTTGGTGCCCGCGCGCCGGGAGGCGGCTACGCGGCTGCGGGCCGAGCTGGCGCCGTATTGGAAGATGCGTTACCACGAGTACTCGAAGCAGACGGCCGAGGGGCGGGGGATGGTCGCCACGCTGCGCCTGGCGGAGAACGCCGCCGCCGTCACCGCACTCGGGCTGGACGACGAGGTGGACGCCTTCGAGGAGGCGAACGAGGCGTGCGACGCGCTCTTCGTGCAGAAAGCGGCGGAGGAGAGCGAGCGCATGGACGTGAAGGACTTGGATTCGGCCCAGGTGGTGAACGACGCGAACACGCTGTACGCGCAAATCGTGCAGGTGGTGAACGCTTACGCCATCGTGAGCCCGACGGACGAGATCAACGCGTTTATCAAGGACGTGAACGGCTTCGTGGGCGTGTTCGCCCGCATCGCGTCGGGCGGCACGAGCGGCGGCACCGCCACCACCGAGCCGGAGCCTACGCCCGGCGAGGAGGGCGGCGAGACCCCCGGTGGCGAGGAGCCCGACCCGGAGACCCCCGAGCCCGGCGGCGAGGAAACCGACTCTCCCTCGGTGATTTGATGGCGAGAGATTTGGTATTTTAATTGTAGAGACGCAAAATTTTGCGTCTCTACGCGTGTGGGGGGTGTGTGAAATGAATCCGTGAATTTGTAGAGACGCAAAATTTTGCGTCTCTACGTTTTTTTAGGGGATTCTTTGGCCTCAAATATATTAAATATTCATTAAGAATCCGGGAGAAACCCGTATCTTTGTTCATCGAACAACTTTTAAACGGATACGAATATGGGAAATGACGGTAAACGTTTGACGCGCTCGAATAACAAGATGATCGGCGGCGTGTGCGCCGGCCTGGGCGAGTATTTGGGCTTGGATCCGACAATCGTGCGGATCGTGTGGGTGCTGATGGTGCTCTTCGCCGGAGTCGGCATCCTGTTGTATATCATCCTGTGGCTCGTGATGCCGAAACCAACGGTGGAGTAAGCGATGAATTTCGAGTTATCATCCGCGTTCGCCCCCACGGGCGACCAGCCGGAGGCGATCGCGGCGTTGACGGAGGGAATCCGCGAGGGGGTTCCCTTCCAGACGTTATTAGGGGTGACCGGCTCGGGCAAGACCTTCACCATCGCCAACGTCATCAAGGAGGTGCGGCGGCCCACGCTCGTGCTGAGCCACAACAAGACGCTCGCCGCGCAGCTGTACAGCGAGTTCAAGGCCTTTTTCCCGAACAACGCCGTGGAGTATTTCGTCTCCTACTACGATTACTACCAGCCGGAGGCCTACCTGCCCTCCACGGATACCTATATCGAGAAGGATTTGGCGATCAACGACGAGATCGACAAGCTGCGCCTGCGGGCCACGGCGTCGCTCCTCTCCGGGCGGCGGGACGTCATCGTCGTCTCGTCCGTGTCGTGCCTCTACGGCATGGCGGACCCGACCGCCTTCGCCCAGCAGGTGACGCACATCGAGCGGGGGATGCATATCGAGCGCGACAAGCTGCTGCGGCGCTTCGTGGACGCGCTCTACATCAATAACAAGTTGGAGTTCAAGAGCGGATGCTTCCGCGTGAACGGCGATACGGTGGACATCTTCCCCGCCATCGAGACGTTCGACGGCATGGCCTACCGCATCGAGTTCTGGGACGACGAGATAGACCGCATCTCCTCCTTCAACCCGCAGACGGGCGAGGAGTACGACGAGCAGGACGAGCTGAACATCTATCCCACCAACCTGTTCGTCACCACGCAGGAGCGCGTCAACCAGGCCGTCAGCCAGATCGACGTGGACTTGGGCACGCAGGTGAATTACCTGAAGGAGATTGGCAAGCCCTTCGAGGCGAAGCGCCTCTACGAGCGGGTGACCTTCGACCTGGAGATGATACGCGAGTTGGGGCATTGCTCGGGCATCGAGAACTATTCCCGCTACTTCGACGGGCGGGCGCCGGGCGAGCGTCCCTTCTGCCTGCTGGATTATTTCCCGAAGGATTTCCTCTTGGTGGTGGACGAGAGCCACGTCACCATCCCGCAGATCCGTGCGATGTATGGCGGCGATTACGCCCGCAAGAAGAACCTCGTGGAGTATGGTTTCCGCCTGCCCGCCGCGATAGACAACCGTCCGCTGACGTTCGAGGAGTTCGAGTCGCTCACCCCGCTGGCCATCTACGTGAGCGCCACGCCGGCCGACTATGAGCTGGAGAAGAGCGAGGGCGTGGTGGTGGAGCAGGTGATTCGTCCCACCGGCTTGCTGGACCCGGTCATCGAGGTGCGCCCCACGCTGAACCAGATAGACGACTTGATGGAGGAGATCACGAAGCGGGCCGCCGCGGACGAGCGCGTCCTGGTCACGACCTTGACGAAGCGCATGGCGGAGGAGCTGACCGCCTACCTGGCCCGTATGGGCGTGCGTTGCGAGTATATCCACAGCGACGTGGATACCTTGGAGCGGGTGCGCATCATGGACGATTTACGGAAGGGGCTGTTCGACGTGCTGATTGGCGTCAACCTGTTGCGCGAGGGATTGGACCTGCCGGAGGTATCGCTGGTCGCCATCCTGGACGCCGACAAGGAAGGCTTCCTGCGCTCGCACCGCTCGCTGACCCAGACGGCGGGCCGTGCCGCCCGCAACGTGAACGGGAAGGTCATCTTCTACGCCGACAAGATAACCGACAGCATGCGGCAGACGATGGAGGAGACCAACCGTCGGCGCGAGAAGCAGATGGCCTACAACGAGGCGCATGGCATCACGCCGCGGCAGGTGATGAAGAACAGCGTGTCGATGCTGACCGAGACGCGGCCGGAGGTAGAGCCTTACGCTTACGTGGAGCCGAGGCCCGCGATGGTGGCGGACCCGGTGGAGCGATACATGAGCCGTGCGCAACTGGAGAAACAGGTCGAGCGGACCCGCAAGCAGATGACCGACGCCGCCAAGAAGCTCGACTTCATCGAGGCCGCCCAGCTGCGCGACGAGTTGGCAAGGTTGGAGGGATTGCTGGAGGGCAAGAAAGACTGACCGTCGTCGTCCTATTGGAACAGCTCGAAGGCGAATTTCACCCCGATGCCGTCGTAGCGCCAGCGGTCGAACCCGGCGAAGAGGGCGATGTTGAAGATGTGGTTGCCGATGCCGTAGCCAATCTCCGTGTAGCTGGGCAATACGGGTGTCCATAGCTGGCTCAGGTAGAAACGCTCGGAGAGGATGTAGCGCGAGGCCACCCGCAGGAACTTCCTCGTGGAGTTGACCCGCAGGAATTTGAACAGCACGAAGGGGCTCTCGTACATGACGTGCGCCTGTACGTATTTGTCGGAGGCGTTGAACCACTCGCCCGCCAGCAGGTTGAACACGCCGCCTATCTGGTCGTCCCACGTATCGGGGAAGTTGCGGCGGGTGAAATAGCGGAAGTCCGCGAAGTAGATACTCTTGGGCCGCCAGAAAAGCCCGCCGCTGACGTGATAGTTCAGGTGGCGGCAAAGCCCTAACGGGAGGCTCTGGTGGATATCCGCCTCGATGCGCTCGTAGTCGCCGGAGCTTTTCCACACGCCGGGGATGCCTTTCGCGTATTCGACTGAGATGGTCGGGTAATAGGAGTAGAGGTACTCCTTCCGGTACCCGTCCATGCGGTAGTATTGGCGCGGGGTATAGCGGATGCCGATTACCGGCGTGAAATCGTTGAAATCCAGGTTGAGTATCTGCTCCACATTATCGCCGGGGTCGATATCGGTTTGTCTCCGGGAAGGGACGCGGCGATGGTAGGAGAGGCCCGTTATCAGTTCGAACCCGTTGAACAGCTCGATGCTGTTGCGTATCTCCGCGTAATAATGCTTGAAATATTCCAGGTTCAAATCGTCGAAGTTGAAGGTGGAGTCTCGCAGCTCCTCGTTGATTTGGTCGGTGATGTCGGACGAGTAGCTCTCGTTGCCGTTGCCGACCTCGATAGACAGGGCGCCTCTACGTTGGGGCAGATACTCCCAATCCCCCCTTAGTTTGAAGAAGATTTGTTTGCGCTTGAACACGAAACCGATTTCCGGATGCAGGCGTAGCTGCTTGTCGCGGTCGAATGTCTTGCTGATACGGAATTGCTGTTTGTACGTGATGCCGTTGCGGGCGGAGTAACCCAACTGGAACGGGTTCAGCAATCCGGAATATTTGATACGCGTGGATTTGTAGTCCATGTTGACCGAGTTGGTCAGGTGCGAGGTCAGATGGATGTATTGGCGTATGTTCTTTATGGTATCCTTCGGTAGGGTGTCCGCCTTGATTTCTCGCCGGGCGTATAAAAGTTCCTCCTCCCGGCTTAGGGGGATGTCCCTATACGCGTGCCAATACGCCGTGTCCCGGACGATCGGCACGGTGTCGGGCAGTTCCGTGTGGCTGGTCAGGTCCAGGGATTTCCATTTCCGCTTCCATTCCTCCTCGTCCATCCGTTCCACCTTCTTGTAGGAGAAGGAGGAATGGTAGCTCGTGGCGACCACGTTCCCCAATAGCTTGTAGCGGAGGAAAAGATCCGCCTTCTCGGGCAGGAAGAAACGTCTGTAATCCCGTCCGAACTCCATGACGACGTTGAACTCGGCGAAAGAGTAGCGTCCGTTCATGTCGATCTTGTGGATGCCCCACGAGCGGTCGAAGATATACAGGTGGCCGCATACCAGTTTTTGGCTCCATTGCTTGGGAAGGAAACGGATCTTGAAGACCCGCTGCCCGTTGAGCCATAGTATCTCATCGAGGTTGAAGGAATAGAACCGGAACGCGTTGTCGGCGATGGGCAGGAAGATGGCGTCGTCGTAGGCGGTGGGCGAGTAGACGTTCAGGTTCAAGAAGGCGAGCGCCTCTTGCCGTTTGCTCTCGTTGGGGACGCTGTTACCGTTGACCGCCTGTATGTTGTGGATATAGTCGTAGGGTGCGTTATAGCGGGATTGGCTCACCATCTCGAAGAGCATATCCTTGTTCCTCCAATCGACCGGGAAGATATGGTGCGCCAGACGCATCAGTATGTTTTGCTTCAGGATCTCGGTACGCCCCTTGATATAAATCTCGGCCTCGTACATGGAGATGGTGTGCCGATACTGCGCGGCTTTCCCGATGGCGAGCCGCATGATGGAATCCGCTTGCTCTTGGGTGGTCGAGCGGTTTTCCTCGCCTATCGAAAGGATCTTGTCGCTATGTGTATCCGCGTTTCTCGCTTCGGCGGAGATATGGACAGCGGTTAAGATCAGTATGAGTATCCAACGGAATTTTTTCAATGATTTCTCTTTCTTGCTGAGCAAACATACGGAATAAATTCCAGTCCTTATATAAAAGAATGTGAAATATTATGGCGCGATGTAGTTAATAGGGGAGAAGTCTTTAGCTTTTTCAAAGAAAAACCGTACATTTGTGCTTCATAAGTATGTTATATAGCAGTCGTGGTTAGGCAAAAGGAAGAGGTCGATTTATCGGCCAGTTTATCAGAGGTGTGGAGGGTCTTGACCGAGAAGGAACGCGAGATTCTCCGGAAGAATTCGACGATCCAGCATTTCAAGCGTAACGAATTGATTTATTGCGAGGGCGACGAACCAAGGGACATGATGTGCTTGCTAAAAGGGAAAGTAAAGATTTTCAAGGATGGTGTAGGAGGGCGGAGCCAGATTATCCGGATGATTAAGCCCATCCAGTATTTTGGCTACCGGGCGAGTTTCGCGCAGGAAGACTATTTGACGAACGCTTCCGCATTCGAGTCCTCTACGGTATGCATGATTCCGATGACAATCGTGACCGACCTTTTAAAGAACAACTCGAACTTGGCGATGTTTTTCATCCGTCAGTTATCAATCGACTTGGGTATCGCGGATGAGCGAACGGTAAATCTTACGCAGAAGCATATCCGGGGGCGGTTGGCGGAGTCTTTGTTGTTCCTGAAGGATAGTTACGGGTTGGAGGAGGATGGCGCTACGCTGAGCATCTACCTGGCCCGCGAGGATTTGGCGAACCTGTCGAATATGACAACGTCGAACGCTATCCGTACCTTATCCACTTTCGTGGCGGAGCATATCATAGCGTTGGATGGCCGGAAGATTAAATTGATAGACGAGGATCGCTTGAAGAAGATCAGTCGGATGGGATGATAAAAGGCACCTATGTGCGTGGGCCGGAGAACATAGGTGCGTCGGCCAACGCACATACGTGTCTTTGCCAACGCACCTATGTTCTTTTTTTAGCGGATCTGCCGCTTGGGCAGGAATTTTCTCGTCAGCCACTTGCGGACAGGCTCGTCGTAGGCTTTCAAGCAAAGATAAGCCAGCAGGATGCTTCCGAGGTAAACCGCCGCGGCTACCGGCCAGACCTCCCCGAAGGTGTAGAGCTTGTTGTCGATCAGCCAAGCGTAGAACAGGTACATGACCGGGTAGTGGACGGCATAAAGCGGGAAGGAGATGTCACCGGAGAATTTGCAGATCCACGTCGATCGTTTGTCCGTGGTCGTGCCGGAGGCTCCCAGCCAGACAAGTACCGGGAAGATGAAGAGGATGCAGATCGCCTCGAATAGCCCGTTGAGGATAATCGAACCATACTTCCCCTCGATATAGGGCACGCAGAACAAGACTACTAAAACCGCCGAGCAGATCCAGAACGCCCCTCTTATCTTGACCGGGCGGAAATGGCGGGAGAGCAGCATACCCAAGGCGAAGGGGAAGAGCATCCGAAGGGAGCCGCCTAAGAAATTCGCCCCATCGAGGGTCCATCCCACACCGATCATGCCATATCCCGCTACGTCGAACCACGCAAACCACGCGATGCCGATGCCCAGCAGGACGACCAGCGCCGTCAACGCTTTGTTGGAGAGCCGTTGGATGAATAAGGCGTACAGGATATTCCCGATGTATTCGAAGAAAAGCGACCAACTTGGGCCGTTGAGGGGAAACATCTCTCCGTTGCCGCGCACGTCGTAGCCTGAGCCGGGTGTGGCGGGGATGAAGAACATGGCGCACAGCAGGGCGAGCATCACCATCGATATCGCTACATGCTCGCCATCCCATCGCACGCAGCCTTGGACGCAGAAACTGATGGCGCCGATGACCGCTCCCATAAGAATCATTGGGTGCAGGCGGATTAACCGTCGTTTGAAGAAATTGCCGAGCGTCATGCTTTTTCTTAGCCGGTCGTCGTATGCGTAACCGATTACGAAACCGGAAAGGATGAAGAAGAAATCCACGGCCAGGTAGCCATGGTTGATTGTCGTGATGAGGGTTCCGCCCGCCGCGAACGAGAGTCCCTCGAAGATGTGGTAGAAAACGACCAATAAGGCCGCTACGCCGCGCAATCCATCGAGTATCTCGTAATGCGGTTTGGTATCGGCGAATGCCGCCGAGGAGATGCTTGTCTTTGCCATTATTGTTGTTTTGATAGAAATAATATACTTTGTTATCGGATTGCTTCCCGGATACGGACGAGACGTGTTAGCAGTTCTTCCAGGAGGTCTAATCGTAACATATTGGCCCCGTCCGATTTAGCGATCGCGGGGTCGGGATGTGTCTCGATGAACAATCCGTCCGCTCCTACGGCGATAGCCGCCTTGGCGATGGTCTCGATTAAGGCGGGTTGTCCGCCGGTCACGCCGCTCGTTTGGTTGGGTTGCTGCAGGGAGTGCGTAGCGTCCATGACGACCGGATAACCGAATTGACGCATTTGCGGAATGCCTCGGAAATCAACGACTAAATCCGTGTAGCCGAAAGTCGTTCCGCGTTCCGTGATCATGACGTTCGGATTGCCCGCGTCCACAACCTTTTGTGCGGCGAATCGCATGGCGTCCGGCGATAGGAACTGTCCTTTCTTGATATTGACAATCTTGCCGGTTCGCGCGGCGGCGACCAGCAGGTCGGTCTGCCGGCAGAGGAACGCCGGGATTTGCAGGATGTCGACATATTCGGCCGCTAATGCTGCCTCGTGTGTCTCGTGTATATCTGTTACGGTGGGGATGTGAAAAGTCTCACTCACTTTCCGAAGGATTTTCAAGGCTTTCTCGTCCCCGATGCCTGTGAAGGAGTCTATGCGCGAACGGTTCGCCTTCCGGTACGAGCCTTTAAATACGTATGGAATATGTAACCGTTGGGTGATATCTACGATTTTTTCCGTTATGCGCAATGCCATCTCTTCCCCTTCGATTACGCAGGGACCGGCGAGCAGGAAAAAGTTCTCTTTGCTTGTTAAATCGTTGATTGTCGTTGTCATGCTGTGCTAAGTTTAAAGTCACTCCGCGTCGGGTTGACCCAGCAGCGCGAGTGCCTGTTTGATTTTCTCTTCTGTCGGAAGCGAGGTGGCGATCCAATGAATGCGGAAGCCTCGGCGTTCCATGCCTCGAAACCACGTCATTTGCCGTTTGGCGAACTGATGGATCGCGATCTCTAACTGGGTTACCATTTCCTCATACGTGAGTTGCCCGATGATGTATAATGTGAGATACTTGTATTCCAATCCATAATAAATCAAGTCTTCGGGCCGTACACCGGTCGCGAGTATCGCCCGTACCTCGTCCACCATGCCTTCGTCCAAACGGGTTCGTAGCCGTTGGGAGATTTTCTCCCGGCGTGTTTCCCGGTCGATATCGATACCGATAATCAAGCTGTGGATTGGCTCGTACTCGTTTCGGTCGGGTGCCTCGTTTTTATAATATTCCTCGATCTCGATCGCCCGGATCGCCCGTTGCGCGGAATCGACATCTGTTTTATTGTGTAATTGCTTGTAAGAGGCCAATAGGGTTTCCAATTCCTGGAGCGTTTTCCCTTTCAGCCTTTCCCGCAACGCTGGATTTGGGGGAACATCAAGCAGTTTATATCCTTTTAAGACCGCTTCGATGTACATACCTGTTCCCCCGCATAGGATGGGTAATTTCCCTTTCTCGCGGAGTTCCTCATAGATTCTGTGGAAATCATGCTGATAGGCGAATACGTTGTATTTCTCACCCGGTTGGCGAATATCGATTAAGTGGTAGGGAATCGCTTGCCCTTCTACGATGTAGTCCTTCAAGTCCTTGCCCGTACCGATATCCATTGAGCGGTATACTTGTCGCGAGTCTGCGCTGATAATCTCCGTTCCTAACCGATGCGCCAACGCGGCCGCGAAGGTCGTTTTCCCCGAGGCGGTCGGTCCAATAATCGTTATCAGTTGGTAATTCTTCATCATGGGCAAAGGTAGCGAAAATTTGGTTAAGGACAATATATAAAGAAAAGGACCTGCCTCCTTTCGAAGGCAAGTCCTTTTTAACTATGGAATCTTATTTGGATTAGCAGTTTACAGATGCCATGTGAGCGATCAAATCCAATACCTTGTTAGAGTAGCCGATCTCGTTGTCGTACCAAGAAACAACCTTTACGAAAGTATCAGTCAAATATACACCTGCGTTAGCGTCGAAGATAGAAGTCAGCGTGCAGCCTAAGAAATCAGAAGAAACAACAGCATCCTCCGTGTAACCCAGTACACCCTTCAACTCACCCTCAGAAGCCTCTTTCATAGCGGCGCAAATCTCAGCCTTTGTAGCCGGCTTAGCCAAGTTTACTGTCAAGTCAACAACAGAAACATCCAAAGTCGGGACACGCATAGAGATACCTGTCAACTTGCCGTTCAACTCCGGAATAACTTTACCTACGGCCTTAGCGGCACCCGTAGAAGACGGGATGATGTTGCCAGAAGCGGCACGACCACCACGCCAGTCCTTCATAGACGGACCATCAACAGTCTTTTGAGTAGCTGTTGTAGAGTGAACCGTAGTCATCAAACCGTTAACGATACCGAACTTGTCGTTCAAAACCTTAGCGATCGGAGCCAAGCAGTTCGTTGTACAAGAAGCGTTAGATACGAATTGAGTACCCTTTACATAGGTCTTCTCGTTAACACCGCATACGAACATAGGAGTGTCGTCCTTAGAAGGAGCTGACATTACAACATATTTAGCACCAGCCTGGATGTGAGCCTGTGCTTTCTCTTTTGTCAGGAACAAACCAGTAGACTCAACTACATACTCTGCACCTACCTCATTCCACTTCAAGTCAGCAGGATTCTTCTCAGCTGTTACACGGATTTCCTTACCGTTTACGATCAACTTGCTGTTCTCTACGTCAGCTTCGATTGTGCCGTTGAACGCACCGTGCATTGTATCATACTTCAACATGTAAGCCAAGTAATCTACCGGGCACAAGTCGTTAATACCTACGATCTGGATGTCGCTTCTGTTTTGAGCGGCACGGAATACGAAACGGCCGATACGGCCAAAACCGTTAATACCTACTTTAATCATTGTTGTAAAACTTTTAT
>DXEN01000084.1 GCA_019114945.1 Candidatus Parabacteroides intestinigallinarum
ACGGCTTAAGGTGGCTATGGCGCGAGGGATCCACCTCTTCCCATCCCGAACAGAGAAGTTAAGCCTCGCCGCGCCGATGGTACTGCGCATAGTGGGAGAGTAGGTAGCCGCCGTTTTTCAACAGAGGATACGTCATTCGATTGATGATGTATCCTCTTTTTTTATTATCGTATAAAACAATTTGAAGCATTTTCATACGTTATATATATCGTATGGAAATGCTTTTTTAATTTGAGATAAACTATGATGAAGTTCGTATTCGCGACCAATAATCAACATAAATTGAACGAGGTGCGGGAAATCGTGGGTGAATGGGCTGAAATCGTTAGCCTTTCGGACATCGATTGCCATGATGATATACCGGAAACCTCTGATACCTTGGAAGGTAACGCTTTGCAGAAGGCACGCTATATTAAGGAGCATTATGGTTGGGATTGTTTCGCCGATGATACGGGATTGGAGGTGGAAGCCTTAAATAACGCTCCCGGTGTCTATTCCGCTCGTTATGCCGGGCCGGGGCACGATTCTGAGGCGAATATGCGTAAACTTCTCGCTGAGATGGAGGGTAAGGAGAATCGGAAGGCTCGTTTCCGTACGGTGATCGCTTTGTTGGTAGACGGGAAGGAATATATTTTCGAAGGAATTGTCCAGGGAACTATCATTCGGGAGAAAAGAGGTAATGGCGGATTTGGTTACGACCCGATATTCCAGCCTGATGGGTTTACAGAGACTTTCGCGGAGATGGGTGAGGAAGCGAAAAACAGGGTGAGTCACCGTGCCCGCGCCGTGAGGAGATTGATTGATTTCTTATCTACTTATGTTCCTTCTGTATGAGAGGTCTGTTTGTCATTTTCTTGTTTCTTTGTTGTTGCCCATTTCTCTCTATAGCCTCCTCTATCGCTACAGAGGGCTGGAAAACCTATCTTTCCTATTACCATACGAATAGCGTGGAGGAATCGAACGAGCAAGTATTCGTGGTGGCGGAAGGATCGCTTTATACCTATGGGAAAGAGGATCAAAGCATCCGGCCTTATTATAAGGGGAACGGGTTGAACGATAATACCATCTCTTTGATTCGTTATAATCGGCAGACTAGCTCACTTCTGATTGTTTACGACAATTCTAATATTGATATTTTGGAAGGGCATACGGCCGTGAATTTTCCTTACTTGTATACCAGCACTTCTTTTCGGGAAAAGCGGGTAAACACGGTGCTGATCCAAGACCGTTACGCTTACTTGTGTACGGCTTTTGGCATTGTTGTGATTGATATGGAGCGGAAAGAGGTGAAGGATACTTATAATCTCACGTTGAATATCACCTCATGTGCCGTGTTGGGCGATTACATCTATGCTTGTACGACGGATCGGGCGAGTGCCCCTTCTGGAATCTTGCGAGCCTCATTGAATGATAATTTGTTGGATCGGGCCAATTGGTCTCCTTACGAGTTAGAGCTTCCGGCTGGTTATACGATCGAGTCGGTCGCTTCTTTCCAGGAGCGTTTGTTTTATCTCGTGGAGGGGCAAGGTGTGTTCTTTGAGCAAAATGGGTTGTTAACCCGTTCGATTAATAGTGCTTCCTTGAAAGAAATCAAGAACGTAGGGGATCGACTGGTGGCGATTGACCAAACAAGGCTTTTCTTTTTATCGGGTACGAATACTTTTGAGCAAGTGAATATTGGTGTAAACGACGTGAGCACTTATCAAACCGATATTTATTGGATCGCGGAGGGTGATAAGGGATTGCGTTCGATACGGCGCGTGGCAACGAACAGCTTCGAGGTGCGGACCGAGCCGCTCGTCTTGGATGGCCCGTATAGTAATAGCGCGTATAAAGTGATTTGCCAGGACGGTAAGTTGTATATGATTATCGGGGGGAAGAATCCGAATGGAACACGAATGGGGAATCAAGGATATTTGCTTCAGTATGCGGACGAGCGATGGTCGTTCGTCCCTCCCGGGGATGTTTACAACCTGCTTCATACAAGCCGGAATCCGCGGGATTATACGAGTTTCGTAGTTACCGCGGGCGAGGGAGGCGAGGAGATTGTCTATGCCTCTTCTTTTGGCGATGGGGTTGTCCAATACACCGATGGAGTGCCTACGCAGGTGTATAACCATACGAATTATTTGTCGGAAACCGCGGGTGGTAATGGAAATGGATACAATTTTATCGATGGTCTGTCGCTCGACGCCGAGGGGAACCTTTGGATGACCAATTCGGAAGTGAATCACGCGGTGGCCGTATTGGATGCGGCCGGCGAATGGCATTATCTGGATATTCCCGCATTGCGAGGTTTGTATACGATCAATGATATCTATATTACGTCCCGAGGGGATAAATGGATCAATGTGCCTCGTGTGGACCCTAAATTGGTGATGATACCCGCGAGCGAGTCGTTGGACGAGGTGGAGTCGTACGAGTTCATTTCGCTCATCGATACGGAGGGAAACGAGTACACACCCAGTAGTTATACGTGCGTGGCGGAAGATAAGGACGGATACGTTTGGATAGGTTCGGATCGGGGTGCGGTTTATTTTACCGATCCCCGGATTACCTCCGAGGAAGATCGCGCTACCAAGCGTTGCCGGCGGGTGGTGTACACGAACGAGGAAACGGGCAATCTGGCGTATTTTTTGGATAATATCGTGGTAACGGCTATTGCGGTGGATGCGGGAAACCGGAAATGGTTCGGTACGCGAGGCAACGGGGTATATGTGTTGGATCAGGACAATGAGACGATCGTCCATCAATTCAATACCTCGAATAGCCCGCTGCTTTCGGATTATATTTATGATATCGAGATTGATGATGAGACGGGCGAGGTGTTTATCGGTACCGATAAAGGGCTGAATTCCTATCAAGGGGAAGCGTCGGCGGGAAAGCCGGATTATTCGGGCGTGTATGCCTATCCGAATCCCGTGCGTCCGGAATACGCCGACAAGGTGACTATCGTCGGGTTGATGGAGAACTCGAACGTGAAGATTACCGACCTGAGCGGCAATATCATTTACCAGACGCGTTCATTGGGCGGGCAAGCCACTTGGAATTGCCAGCGGCCGGGCGGAGGCCGGGTGGCAAGTGGCGTTTATTTGGTACTTGCCCATACCGAGGAAGCCGGAGAGAGTGTCGTGACGAAGATCGTGGTAGTAAGGTGAGATGGATAAGACGTTGCTCAACGCGAGATTGATCCAGACGGTGAAGGAGGAGAACAACTTCGACTTCATCCGTTTCTTCTTGGCCTATTCGGTGATGTTCAACCATTTTAGTACACTTACGGAGACCGATCCCTTTTGGTTCGTGAGTGGCGGTTTCCGGGTGAAAGGCTTCTTTATCATTAGCGGGTTCCTCGTGATGTTCAGTTTTTTGCGCACGCCCGATACCCGTGTGTTCTTCTTGAAGCGTGTCCGGCGTATCATGCCCGCTTATACCTTGACAATCTTGCTTTGCGCTGCGATGGGTCTTTTTCTGACCACTTTGTCCTATACCGATTATTTAACATCTTCTCATTTGTACGCTTACTTGGTAAGCAATTTATTTACGCTGAATTTCCTTTGCCCGGATTTGCCGGGCGTATTTCAAGACAACGCGTTGACCGCGGTGAATGGTTCGTTGTGGACCATTAAGGTGGAGCTTATGCTTTATCTGTGTGTCCCTGTCATTTATTGGCTCCTGACGCGATATAATAAATTGGCCTGTCTCTCGCTTATCTATCTTTTTTCTTTCGCTTATCTGAGCTTTTTCGATTACCTGCACGATGCGACGGGAAACTCTTTCTATGAGTTTTTGAAAAGGCAGTTCCCCGGGCAAATGACTTATTTCATCTCGGGGGTCATTCTGCTGGCTTACCTGCCCAAGTTCCGTAGATATATGCGCTATATCTTTCCTGTGAGCGTGCTTCTCTTCTTCTTACGGGATATCTGGTTTCTGCGGATATTCGAGCCTTTGGCCTTGGCTTCTATCATTATCTCGGTGGCTTATAGTTGTAAATGGCTTCATTTCTTCAATCGGATGGGTAATTTCTCGTATGGGATTTTCCTTTTGCATTTTCCCCTTATTCAAGTATTTATTCAATTGGGATTGGCTGCATACAATTGGCTGCTTACGTTAGCGCTTACGACTGTTATTTGCACCTATTTGGGGCATCTCTCTTGGAAATATATTGAGAAACCTAATCTGTATCATAAGTGACAAAGAAACGCCGAAAAGACGGTCTAAAAACACGAACGTTTGTGTCGGCCCGCACGGGCGTTCATGTTGGCTTGTCTTGGCGTTCAGATCAAGTTTCGCTTCCCGGACAAATACATCGATTCGGAGTTCGCTTACCAATGGCCATACATAGACAAACAGGGAAAGACGCATACAACTATACGCATTGATTGGGTGGAACTAAAGGAAAAGACTTTGATTTTCACTGAACTGAAACTGATAACAGATCCCCGGTTGACAAGTGGTAAAGGCGAATCGGAAATCATCAGCATACACGAATTTATGGAAATTCTTTCAAATGGCAAAACAAACTTACGTGCGTTAGCGAAGACACATACGTGTGTTGGCATTTTAACATACGTGCGTTGGCCATTTCACGTAGGTGCGTAATCGATATATGGAAGGGGTATCGTCTTTCGCTCTGTGGCCCTCGAAACTTGTACCTCGTAACTCGTCGTTCAACATCGCACCATCCGAGAATTTTCCGTAACTTTGTGGCCTCGAACAGCTAAAGAGTTTTAAACGATAAAAAGTATATGGAATACAATTTCAGGGAAATTGAGAAGAAGTGGCACGCATACTGGGTTGCCAACAAGGTGTACAAGGTAGGCGAGGACCAGAGCAAGCCGAAATATTATGTGTTGGATATGTTCCCCTATCCCTCCGGGGCGGGGTTGCATGTGGGCCATCCGCTGGGTTACATCGCTTCGGATATTTATGCCCGCTACAAGCGCTTGCGGGGCTTCAACGTGTTGCACCCGATGGGCTACGACGCCTACGGCCTACCTGCCGAGCAATACGCCATCCAGACCGGTCAGCATCCGGCTATCACCACCGTGAACAATATAAACCGCTACCGCGAGCAATTGGATAAGATTGGTTTCTCGTTCGATTGGGATCGTGAGGTACGTACGTGCGACCCCGGTTATTACCATTGGACGCAGTGGGCTTTCCAACGGATGTTCGAGAGTTATTATGATAATCATGCACGGAAGGCGCGCCCCATCGGGGAGCTGGTACAAGCTTTTGAGCGTGGTGGCACGGAAGGCGTGGACGCGGCTTGCGGCGAGGAGTTGAGCTTTAGCGCCGAGGAATGGAACGCCAAGAGCGAGCGTGAGCGGCAAGAGACGCTGATGAACTACCGCATCGCCTACCTGGGCGATACGATGGTGAACTGGTGCCCGGAGTTGGGCACGGTACTGGCGAACGACGAGGTGATAGAGGGCGTTTCCGCCCGCGGCGGCTATCCCGTGGTGCAGAAACGGATGCGGCAATGGTGCTTGCGTGTGTCCGCCTATGCGGAGCGTTTGCTGGAGGGCCTGGATACGGTAGATTGGACCGACTCACTGAAGGAGACACAACGCAACTGGATAGGTCGCTCGGAAGGTACGGAGGTACGCTTCCGGGTAAAAGATAGCGACATAGAGTTTACCATCTTCACTACCCGGGCGGATACGATGTTTGGCGTTACCTTCATGGTGCTGGCGCCGGAAAGTGAGCTGGTAGCGCAGGTGACGACCGAGGCCCAGCGGGTCGAGGTGGAGGCTTACCTGGAGCGTACGAAAAAACGGACCGAGCGCGAGCGCATCGCCGACCGCAAGGTGACGGGTGTGTTTACCGGCTCGTACGCCGTGAACCCGTTCACGGGCGAGGCGGTGCCTATCTGGGTGAGTGATTACGTATTGGCGGGCTATGGCACGGGCGCTATTATGGCGGTGCCGGCGCATGATAGCCGCGACTACGCTTTCGCCAAGCATTTCGGCCTGCCCATCGTACCACTGGTGGAAGGTTGTGACGTGAGCGAGGAGAGCTTCGATGCGAAGGAGGGAATCGTATGCAACTCGCCCCGGGCGGGCGTAACGCCTTATTGCGAACTGAACCTCAACGGTCTGACTATAAAAGAGGCGATAGCCGCCACGAAGAAATACGTCACCGAGCACCACTTGGGACGGGTGAAGGTGAACTACCGCCTGCGCGACGCCATCTTCAGCCGTCAGCGTTATTGGGGCGAGCCGTTCCCCGTCTACTACAAGGACGGGATGCCTTGCTTGATCGACGAGAGCAAACTGCCCCTCGAATTGCCGGAGGTAGCGAAATTCCTGCCCACCGAGAGCGGCGAGCCGCCCCTGGGGCACGCTACCCGCTGGGCATGGGACGTGGAGAAAGGCGAGGTAGTGGAGAACACGTTGATTGATAATAAGACCGTGTTCCCCTTGGAGTTGAACACGATGCCGGGCTTCGCCGGTTCGAGCGCTTACTACCTGCGCTACATGGATCCGCATAACGACAAAGTGTTGGTATCAAAAGAGGCCGACGCATATTGGCAGAATGTGGATCTATACGTGGGCGGTACGGAGCACGCCACGGGACACCTCATATATTCCCGTTTCTGGAACAAGTTCCTGTTCGATTTGGGCGTGAGCGTGAAGGAGGAGCCGTTCCAAAAACTGATCAACCAAGGTATGATACAAGGTCGCTCCAACTTCGTGTACCGAGTGAAGGATTCGAACACGTTCGTCTCGCTTCACTTGAAAGACACGTACGAGGTGACGCCGTTGCACGTGGATGTGAATATCGTGTCGAACGACATCCTTGATTTGGAAGCCTTCCGCGCTTGGCGTCCGGAGTATCGTGACGCTGAGTTCATCCTGGAGGACGGCAAGTACGTGTGCGGCAGCGCGGTGGAGAAGATGTCGAAGTCGATGTTCAACGTGGTGAACCCCGACGTAATCGTGGAACGCTACGGGGCTGATACGCTGCGCCTGTATGAGATGTTCCTCGGCCCGATCGAGCAATCGAAACCGTGGGACACGAACGGCATCGACGGCGTGCATCGCTTCCTGAAGAAATTCTGGGCGTTGTTCTACGGCAATGGCGATATCTTACGCGTGACGGATGGCACGCCCACGGCCGATGAGCTGAAGTCGCTACATAAGTTGATTAAGAAGGTAACGTTTGATATTGAGCATTTCTCGTACAATACATCTATCAGCGCGTTCATGATTTGCGTGAACGAACTGACCGCCCTGAAGTGCGACAAGCGGGCTATCCTGGATCCGCTCGTCATCCTGCTGGCGCCTTTTGCGCCACACGTGGCTGAGGAACTTTGGCACCAGTTGGGACACGACACCACCGTGTGCGACGCCTCATGGCCCACTTACGACGAGGAGTATCTGAAGGAAAAATCCGTGGTGTACGCTATCTCGTTCAACGGGAAGACGCGCTACAACCTAGAGCTTCCCGCTGACATTACCAAGGACGAGGCGGAGAAAAGCGTGCTCGCGAACGAACGCTCGGCGAAATGGTTGGAGGGGAAAACGGTGCGGAAAGTCGTTTTCGTGCCGGGCAAGATCGTTAATATCGTAGTGGGATGAACGCACGACACTCCAAGATATTTTATACCGTACAGGATTATTTGATGATCCTGTGCGGAACTCTTCTATACGGATTCGGCTTCAACGCCTTCATCCTTTCTAATGGAATCGTGACAGGCGGATTGAGCGGTATCTGCGCCCTGATCTTCTTCGCCACCGGAGGGCTGATCCCCGTGTCGGTGTCCTACTTTGTCATCAACGTGGCGCTGTTGGTAGTAGCGCTGAAGATATTGGGCATCAAGTTTCTGCTGAAGACCATCTTCGGCGTGTTCGCCCTCTCGGGTTCGCTCTCGTTCTTCGAGTGGTTGTTCCAAGGTGAGCCGTTGCTGCACGATCAGCCATTTATGTCGATCATCATCGGTGGTATCCTGTGTGGTACGGGGCTGGGACTGGTGTTCTCCGCCAACGGAAGTACCGGCGGAACCGATATCATCGGGGCTGTGGTGAATAAGTACAAGAATATTTCCATCGGGCGGATCCTCCTGTTTTGCGACTTCATCATCATCAGTTCTTCCTACCTGTTGTTCCACAACGTGGACAAAATCGTGTTCGGTTTGGTGGAGATGTTCGTGAGCAACTACGTCCTCGATGTGGTGCTGAACGGTAATCGTCAATCGGTACAATTCTTGATTTTCTCGCAGAAATACGACGAGATAGCGGATCGCATCATCCACGAGATTGGGCGCGGATGCACCATCTTGGATGGCGTGGGAGGTTATTCGAAGAAACCGGTGAAAGTGATCGTGCTATTGGCTAAGAAATCGGAATCGGTCGCTATCTTCCGCCTCGTAAAGCGGATAGACCACCAGGCCTTCATCTCGCAAAGTATCGTGCGAGGCGTCTATGGAGAAGGCTTCGACCAAATAAAAACGTAATCCCCAAAAGGCTGAGAGCGTGTTAAACCCAAATCGGTCATTAGGATTTCTCAGTGTTGTATGGCAGTGAGAAATCCTTTATTTTTTCTCAGATTGACAGGAACGATTGTCGCGTTTTAAAGACCTGGCCAGGGTTAAAAAATGCCTGTCAACTCTTCAAGGAGCGCCCTGCGATTGCGGTATCGCGTTCTTAATTGTTCGATTAACTCTAAAGCCATCGGTTTATACCCCAATTTTGCCATTCTGCGGATGTATTTGCATGCCATCTGATAGTGATTCCTTCCTATGTGGTCGGGCATATAATCGACAATCAAGTGTTTTTGAATGTCAGGATTATCTACATTGGCCTCCATGAAGTGTATGGCGGCAGCTTCGTCTTCTGTTTGGTGGATGAGTTGCAGTTTTAGTTTTTGTGCGGTCTGATAAGCATAGTCCCGGTCTTTGCCGTTTGGCTTTATCTGCTCCAAATTAGTCTGGATACGTTTTTTCTCATCTTCTGTTCTCACTAGGCTTATAGCTATCCGCATCAGGTCGGTATGCAAATCCCAGCCAGCCATTGTGTTCGCTTCAAAGTGATGGAGCAGCCAGCGGAACATCTCTACGCGCGGCGATTCATCCAAATCCGTCTGGGCAAGTTCTTCAAGCACGTCAAGGGCTTCCTCCTGGTATCCTTCACCATCTCATAGATAATATCGCCTAGTTGCGAGGACTCATGGTAACCGATGAAGCCATACCGGTCGGCATACGTCTCAATCAACTTTTCCACTTGCCTGTCGTATAGCTCTTTCGATTCGGGATATAGCCGCGAAATATGCTTGGCGATAAACAGCCGTCTGAGGCTTTTGTCTTGGGCGCAAGCATCGTTGATGAAAGCTTTCAGTTCTTCAGCGGTAAGTTGTTTCAGCAATCTCTCGAACTGGGCGGCTTCCGATTCCTTTTTCGGTTTGGAGCGTGTTTGCTTCCGAGGCGTTTCCTGCAGTTCTTTCCGCAAATGAAACAAGACGGCAACCACATGCTTGCACACCGGTCCCCAGTCATAAGGACAATCACAATCATATTCGGTCACTTCGTCTCCCTCGATATGCAGGCTGACGTTATAAATATCAGAACCTTCCACGGTCGCTTCATACTCACCATCTCCCAGATCGTCCACGTCCGTGACGCTCCCTATCATGAAATACTCATACCCGTGTCGCAAAATCGTCGGGTCTATCTGTTGTTCAAAATCGCTTAATCGAAGTGTCATAAATCACATGAAGCGCTGTTCTTGTTAATAACAATGTAATGTGAAACGTTGAAGCAAAAGTAGAGATAATTTTTGGATTTTGCGCCTTGGGAGAATGGATTCTGATTTTCATTCTGGGGAATTTTTAAAGACTATTGTTACCATATACGGAGTGGTGGACGGAAAACATAAAAGTATCGTCCACGGTGAAGTTACCATGGACGACCTTTTCAAATCGTAGGAATATTACTGTTACGGAAGTCGGCCTATATCATTGTCCTGATAGCATTAACAACAGTGTAGGACGGATCCTTGCCGCGATTAGGGCCGTTGACAGGCTTGAAGCGGAAATTGTCTGTTTCCCGTCTTTGGATAGAAGGAATCCTCCCCGAAACAGGACAGCCTGCCAATGTGCCTGTATAAACGATCTCCCGCGTCTCGCATGCTTTTTTCTATACTTGAGGCGATTGCCTTTGCCTACACTATTGATAGCGCACGGCGGTGCCAGCCGCGGTGACCATCAACATACTGCCATTTCCACCTACGGTCTCGTAATCCAGATCGACACCGATGACGGCATTCGCCCCTAAGCGTTCAGCTTGCTCTGTCATCTCCCGCAAAGCGGTCTCTTTTGCCTTCCGTAACGTGCTCTCGTAGGAGCCCGATCGGCCTCCTACGATATCGCGAATGCTGGCGAACAAGTCCTTAAACACGTTCGCCCCGATAATGGTCTCTCCGGACACGATTCCATAATACTGGATAATCGTCTTTCCCTCGATGGTATTAGTTGTTGTCAATAACATATCTTTCTTGCTTTTACTCCGTTCATCGTATTATTTAACAGGTTGATCCGTCATGATAAACTCCAACGTTCCTCCGCTTACGATGTCGCTATGACGGATGAAAGGCGTCTCCAGTGTCTTGCCATTCAACTTGGCCTCCTTGACGTATTTATTCGCCGCGCTATTGTTGGTCGCAATAATCGTAAATACGCCTCCCTCGACCGGAATAGAAGCCTTATTGACCATCGGCCGTCCCAACGCATAGACCGGAATACCCGAGCATACCTGATAGAATCCCAAGGCGCTTAACACGTACCAAGCGGACATCTGGCCGCAATCCTCGTTGCCGATGATGCCATCCGGCCGGTTTGTATAGAACTCGCGCATGATGAAATCAAGGCGCTCCTGTCCTTTCCACGGCGAATCTGTCCAATTATAGAGATATGCCATGTGATGGCTCGGCTCGTTGCCATGCGCGTATTGACCGATCAAGCCCGTGATATCGCCCGAGGCTTCCGCTCCATCAATTTGGGAAGAAGTCGTAAACAATGTGTCCAAGCGGGTTTCCAATTCTTTTTTACCACCGATCGCGGCGATGTAATTATCCATATCGTGCGGCACGAAGAAACTCCACTGGAAGGCGTTCCCCTCGGTATAATCGCTCTTCATGTGCGAGGAATAGCGGGGGTTGAACGGCGTGCGGAAAGAGCCATCGCCCATCACCGGCCGCATCATCTTCGTCTCCGGATCCAAGTAACGTTTATAGTATTCCGCCTTTTTCGCATACTCGTTCGCAAGCTCCGTGTTCCCGGCCTTCTCGGCGATATAGGAGATACACCAATCGTAATAAGCCATCTCCACGCCCCATGATACAGACTCGGGCAGGGAATCGGCGGGCACAAAACCGTATTTCTCTTTATAATAGACGTGTTTCGTAATTAAGTCGAGCTCGCGGGTGCCCTTGAACTTCTCCGCCAAGTCCGCACGGTAGACCGATGAGTGCGCTCCCGCTTCCGCCCACTGAGCCAAATCGCCTTCCACCAGACCTTTCGCTACCAGATCCGCCAATACGGACACGGCGGGATAGCCAACCATACAACCCGTATAATTCGATGCCAACGGCCATTTAGGCAAGATGGTGCCCTCTTTATACCCTTGCACCAGCGCCTTGCCCCAATCGGCCGCGAGCGATGGATTAATAATCGTGGTCAGCGGATGTAGCGCACGGAATGTGTCCCACAATGAGAAAGCGGTATAATTGGTATAACCCGGCTCCGCCGTATGTGCTTGCTTGTCCATGCCCACATAGCGGCCGTCCACGTCCTGATAAGCGAACGGGGCGATCATCGTATGATAAAGCGCCGTATAATAGTTGACCATCACCTCCGGATCGGCCTCGATTTGTATCCGGTTCAACGCCTCGTTCCACACCCGGGCGGACTCCTTGCGGGTCTTCTCAAAATCCCAGCCGGGCAACTCGGCCTCCAGGTTTCTCGCCGCTCCCTCCGGATCGACAGGTGAGAGCGCCACCTTTACATATAACGGTTGGGCATTCTCGGCAAACGAGTATTGGAACTTCAGATCCTCGGAAGTATCCACATCCTTAGGCGCCTCGGCCACCGGCTTTCCAGCGATGTACGCGGCTACGCCTTGAATCGGCTCCGAGAAAGCGATATGATAGGAGATATTGTGGAAATGCGACCAGCCCCGTGTCCGGAAAGTGCCCTCGACGGTCGAATCATTGACAAACCGATATTGATTGCCCACTAAGCGATGCCCCCAGTCGGGTTGCAGGATATGGCCCAAATCCAACAAGACCCGGCGATCCTTCGGGTTATCGTAGGTGTATTTATGGAAACCGACCCGGTCGGTGGAGGTCAACTCCACGTCGATTCCGAAGTTATCCAGCCGCACGGCGTAATAACCCGGCGTGGCCTTCTCGGTCTCCTTTTGGAACGTGGCCACCGGCTTGATGGAATCCCCGCCGGAGAAAGGCAGCAAGGCCACGTCACCTAAATCGCCGATACCGGTACCGGAAAGGTGCGTGTGGCTGAATCCATAAATCTGGCGATCGTCGTAATGATATCCGCTACTGGCGTCCCAGCCCATGATATGGGTGTCCGGGCTCAACTGGACCATCGCGTACGGACGGGTCGCTCCGGGGAATGTATGCCCGTGGAAACCGGTCCCGATAAACGGGTCGACATACTTCGTCTCGTCCCGCGAGGGAAGTGACGCGTCGGGCGCTTGCTGGCATCCTACGCATAGGAAGGCAAACGCGGCTTGGAATAATAAGATCGTTCTTTTCACTGTATGATTGATTTAGTTTGTTAGACGTGATTTTTCTCGTTAGCTACAAAGATAACGGCTTTCCGTGAATATCGAAAATTTAGCGGGAAAATCGCGTTATTTTATCGCTAAAAATCATCCTTCTACAAGCCATCCTCCAACTCAATTCCCACTCCTTTTTGGACCTTCAGGCCGATATGGGGATCTTTCGCCAAATATTTACGGAGTTTCGTGATAAATACGTCGAGGCTACGGGAGGAATAAAAATCAGCGGTTTGCCAAATGGCGATGAGAATCTCTTCCCGGCTCACGAGGTGTCCTTTCCTCCGGCAAAGCATCTCAAGGACTTTCGCCTCCTTGGGCGTGAGCGACCGCTGGTACCCGTCCTCATCGCAAAGCAGGTTTTGTGAGGGGAAAAAGCTATATTTACCGATCGTATACCTATCTTTTCCGTCTGCCTCGGGCATGGACGCCGATCGCTTCACCTTTAGCACGGCTTGGATATGCGCGTCCAATTCCTCGGGAAGGAACGGTTTCTTGATGTAGAAATCCGCGCCGGACTGATAACCGTTAATCACGTCGCGCGCCGTGGTAAGTCCGGTGATAAAGACTATCGCCACGTCGGGATAACGCTCCCTGACCTGACGGACCATCGTCACGCCATCCATCACCGGCATCTCCACGTCCGACACGATCACGTCGAACCGTCCCGACGCCAGCTTCTCCAAACCCTCTTTCCCATTGGTCGCCACTTCTATCTCGTAACCGCCAATCATCTGCTCCAAGCTGCTTTTTAGGATGAAGCTCAAGTTCTTGTCGTCCTCCACCAATAATACGCGCGTCATGCCTTCTCCTCCTCTATGGGTAACGAGAGGATGAACTCGCTGTATGCGCCTTCCACGCTGTCGAGCTCCACCTTTCCTCCCATCGCCGTGATTACCCGATATACATAATTCAGCCCCAGACCGAAGCCGGAGACCTTCTTGTCTTTCTTGTATTCCAATCCGCCACGATCGAATTTCTCGAAGATGCGCTTCCGCCGTTTGAGCGGGATGCCCCAACCATTGTCCCGGACGCTTATGCGGATGAAGCCATCTTCCACCTTCGCCGAAAGGCGTATCCGTACCGTGTCGCCCGAGTATTTCAAGGAGTTATCAATTAGATTGCTGATGGCCTCTTTTAGGTATTCCTCGTCGGCGAGGAAAGGTGGAAGCGATGGGCAATCGACCTCGAACGTGGCTTTCTTCTCCGTTTTCACCTCAAATTTCTTGACCAGCTCGTCGAACAACTTCGGTAAGTCTACCTCGTTCCTCACCAATCTCAGGCGCGACTGCTCCAACTTGGCGATGGTCAATATTTTCTCTGAAAGCGACAACAGGTGCGCGCTCTCCTCGTTCAGGATAGTGAAATAGCGCTTCCGAAGCTCCGGCTTGCTATCCAGGAGGCCGCTCTCCAGCGTATGCCCCGCCATCGAGATGGTGCTGATCGGTGTCTTCATGTCGTGAATCATCGCATACGTGAAATCCTGGCGTATACGGGCTATCTTATTTTGTTTGATGATAATCCGGACCTGATAGACGATGCAAGCCGCCACGAAAAGAATCAGCAGGACCGTCGCGACCAGCATAGCGCCCATCTGCCGGAACGCGATCCAATAAGGATTCACGATGACGGCTCGTACCGCCTCGGTATGCGCTTCGTTAATGAAGACCGGCTGGGTCATGATGGTGCGCGAGGAGGGTTTCATCTTCTCGCGCTCCTTCTCCCGTAGCACGTTCCCCGTCGAATCGACCACTTGGCAAACCAGCTCCGCATGGATATTTTCTTTTCCCAGCGCTTCCGTAAACACCGAGTCAAGCAAAGGCAAGGAGACGCTGGAATGATACACCGAATCGGCATACTGATGGAGGGCGGTCGTGATGAAATCCAGCATCGCCTTCTCGTCCGACGATTCCTCCCAATTGAAAGAGTGTACGGCGTTGATACTATCGTCATCCTCCTCTTGCTCCTGCCCCAGTCCTTTCAAGCGCTCGATAGCCTCGTCGATTACCGCCTTCGGGAACAAGCGGTTAGCCGTCCGCGTCAATCCCTCCTCGATAAGCCGATACGTATTCACCAGCCACAGGCTCTGTATCGCCACGATCGCCACGAGGCCCAACGCCGTCAGTATCTTGATGTATTTACCGTTCATCCGCTCCGATCACCACAAGGCAAGTTTCCCTTGGTTTCCCATCTCCAGATAAGCCTTTTCCACGCCCAACGCCTTGAACGCCCGGCGGATAGAATCGAGCGAAAGGCATTTCCCGTTCTCGATGCGAGACACTTGCGCACGTTTCACGCCCATCAACGCTCCCAATTGTTCTTGGGTCATGTTCCTCTTCTCGCGCGCCTCTCGAATCGCGTGCCCCACGAGGAAATCCCGCATATCGGCCTCGTATTGATCGCGCGCCTCGCTTCCTACCGGACCAATTATGCGATCCTCAACCTCCTCCAACGTATAAAAAAGTTTCTTTTTCATAATCAATCTGTTTTTAATTCAAAATATCTCGCTCTTATCCTTTCTGCCTTGGCTATTTCTTTTAATGGAGTCTTTTGGGTTTTCTTTATAAAGCCATGTGTAGCGACAACCAACGTGTAGCTCATATTCGTTTTGTCCCAAAAAGCTAACATCCGATATTGCACGCCACCGTATAATGCCCTAAACTCCCATATTTCCGACCCTTCCAGTTTTTTAAATAACTTAGGGTCTAAGGAATAGGAAGCTTTCCGGAAATTACCAATTATCTTATTCCGCACTTTTTCTTTCAATGTTCGCAAAAAAGCCTCGGCTTCCGCGGATAATATCACCTTGAATCTTGCCTTCTCCATAGTTAACGTTTTCGTTTGATGTCTCAAAGGAAAACAAAAATCACTAATCTCGCAAATTATCCTACCGATTTTCTCCGGCATCTTAACCTTTCCTTAACGATTCTTCCCTCCTTAACAATCATATAACTATCTCCTAACGATGCGATAACCTATCGTTCGGGGAAAAGGCGGTTTCTTCGCGGAAGAAAAACAAAAGAAAGGAGTTAGATATGAGACACATCATGATTTTTATGTGTATGCTCGCGAACGCGGCGACCTATTTGGTCGCCCAGAGTGTGAAAGGGAAAGTGGTTGACAAGAATCAGCAACCAGTCGAGGCGGCGACGGTCGTTCTGCAAACACCGGACTCTACCTTTATCAATGCCACCATCACCGACTCGCTAGGGTGTTTCTCGTTCGAGGAGCGGCCGGAAAGTTATCGACTGATTTTTCAACACCTCTTGTTTAAAACATTGGAGCGAGAAGAAAGCCGTCCGGATGTCGGCACGGTCACGCTGGAGTCGCAGGATTACGCATTGGACGAAGTGGTGGTTCGAGGCGAACGGCCTCAAATTAAGGTAGAAAAGGGAGCGTTGGTGTACGACGCGAACCTTTTGGCGGAACGCACGACGGCCAGCAACGCCTACGAGTCCATTCTCCGCTTGCCGGGCGTGAGAGAACAGGATGGCACGATCTTATTAACAGGCGCGAAGGATGTCAACATAGTTATCAACGGAAAACCCTCCTCCATGAACAGGGAGCAACTGGCCGAATTGTTGAGAAGTACGTCGGTATCGAACATCCAAAATATCGAGGTGATGTATAACGCGCCGGCGAAATATCGTGTCCGCGGAGCGGTTATCAACGTGGTATTGAAGCGGACGAAATCCACCGATCCACTCTTGCGGGGCGAAGTGAGCGGTCATTTCAAGCGATCGGCCTACACGGGCGGAGGCGGAAATCTCAGTCTCTCTTACGCAGGGAAAAAGTTGTCGGCGGACTTGAGCTACTCGCCCCGCTATTCGCATTCGGAGGTGAATATGGAAATGTTGTCACTCCATACGCTCAATGGCGAAACCCATGCGATTGACCAAGTAAACGAGGGCGACATGAAGGCTATGAATCAAAACTTACGTTTCGGGATGGATTACTCGATCGCCGAGGGGCACGACCTGAACGCCGCTTACACTGCCTCGTTCAAGACAAACGGCAAGGCGAGCCAACGCTCGACGGGCAACTTCTCTGATTCCGATAATAGGAAGGCGAGCGAGGAGCGGATGCATAATTTACATATAGATTACACCTCTTCCTTCGGCTTGAACGTAGGTTTGGATTACACGCGTTACAACAGCCTATCGACGCAGGACTTCACCGACCAGTCGGAAACGGAGGAACGGCGTTTCCAAGTGGAGGAATGGCAGAGCATCGACCGCTGGAACCTCTACGCCGGGCAAACGCACGCCTTGTCCAATCATTGGAGCCTGAACTATGGTGTCAATTTCTCCTTCGCTAACGAGAAAAGCGGGCAATTCTATCTCCCACAGGACGGCTCCGACCTTTCGGGCCTGAACACGGATACGCGGATGCGGGAAGAGACCTACAACTTTTACGCTGGTGCGGAAAAGGCGTTTGGCGAGCGACTATCGCTCTCGTTTTCCGTGGCGGGCGAGCGCTACAAGCTGGCGGATTACAAACGCTGGGCGGTCTACCCGACGCTTCAGTTGAGTTATCAAGCCGGTCCGTCGCATATCTTCCAGCTCGGCTTCTCGTCGGACAAGGAATATCCCGACTATTGGACGCTCCAGAACACCGTCAGCTACCTAAATGGCTATACGAAGATTCTGGGTAATCCGAATATCGTCCCCTCGACCGATTACACCGCCCAGCTGACCTATATCTTTCAAGGGAAATACGTGGCGAATCTCTATTTTAGCCACATCAAGGATTATATCATGCAGTTGCCTTACCAGAGCCCGGACGAACTATCGCTCATTTACCAGTTTATTAACTATGATTACGAGCGGAACGTGGGCTTGACATTGATGATTCCTTTCTCGATAGCTTCCGTGTGGAACACCCAACTGACACTGGACGGTTCTTTCAACAAAGACGTATGCGACTCGTATCATGCGATCGACTTCCACCGGACTAACGTGCAGGGTATCGCCCAATGGAATAACACTTTCCGCCTCTCCAGGAA
The DNA here is from genome assembly GCA_019114945.1 of Candidatus Parabacteroides intestinigallinarum. Lineage (GTDB taxonomy): Bacteria > Bacteroidota > Bacteroidia > Bacteroidales > Tannerellaceae > Parabacteroides > Parabacteroides intestinigallinarum. The sequence continues at coordinate 17,802 of DXEN01000084.1, forward strand.
GCCGGACATCCGCCTGGAGCTGAACGCCCTTTACGCCAGTCCCACGCTACAAGGCATCTACGACCTAAGTACTATCTATAAAATAGACGCGGGACTGAAATGGACTTTCGCTAACGAGTGCGCCGAGCTTCGCGTTCAAGGCAACGACCTCTTCAATAGCGCCACGCCCAACGGTCGCATTGACTATAAAGGACAACGATTGGATTTGCGCCAAAACCAAATGGCTCGGAGCCTTATCGTTACATTCACATACAAATTCAATGGTTATACGAGGAAACCACACAAGGAAGTGGATACATCCCGGTTTGGGTATTAAAATTCCTGCTACCTTTGCGGGAAAAATACGGGATATAGTATGTTTACAGTCATCGGAATCATGTTTGCGGGGATCGGCGTGGGTTATCTTTTCCGGGAAACGCGTTGGACGCAGAAAGTCTCCCCGCTGATCTCCTATACGATTTTTCTTCTCCTGTTTCTGTTGGGAATATCGGTAGGAGCGAACGAGGCCATCGTGAACAACCTCGGCACGTTGGGCACGCAAGCCCTGCTGATCGCCTCGGCAAGTACGCTCGGGAGCCTCTTGGCGGCGTGGGGCGTTTATCACTTTTTCTTCAAGGAAAGGAGGCACGGATGAAAGGAAGCTTGATTGTCGTAGGGTTCTTCGCCCTCGGATGCCTGCTGGGATGGAGCGGATGGCTTCCGCGAGTGGTGGTGGAGAACGATTTCACCCGCTATGTGCTTTACCTACTGATGGCGCTGGTAGGCATCAGCATCGGGAGCGACCGGCAACTGAACGATATCTTGCGAAGCATACGTCCACGCCTCCTGCTGGTACCACTTGCCACGATTGTCGGGACGTTGTCCTTCTCCGCCCTCGTGAGTCTCTTTATCACCCGTTGGAGCCCGTTCGATTGCTTGGCGGTGGGAAGCGGGTTCGCCTATTATTCACTCTCCTCGATCCTGATCACGGAACTGAAAACACCTACCCTGGGCGAGCAATTGGCGGCCGAACTGGGTACGATCGCCTTGATCGCCAACATTATCCGGGAGATATTCGCCCTGTTGGGAGCGCCCTTGTTCGTGAAATGGTTCGGACGCTTGGCGCCCATTTGCGCCGGAGGCGCCACCACGATGGACACGACCCTGCCCATCATCACTCGTTGTTGTGGAAAAGACCTGGTATTTGTCTCCATCTTCCATGGGATATTGGTCGATTTCTCGGTCCCGTTTTTTGTCTCGTTCTTCTGCTCGCTATAAAGGTCAAAATAACACACGGTATCATGGTATCATGTACCGTGCTTTTTTTTAACCAGACACGCCTCTTCTCGATTAAAAAGTCGTACCTTTGCCCCGTCATTGCGTAAAAATGAGTGATTTAATATAAATACGATACAATTAATACGATGAATTTTGTAGAAGAATTAAGATGGAGGGGCATGATCGCGGATATGATGCCCGGCACGGAAGAGCAATTACAGAAAGAGTTGACATCGGCCTACGTAGGTATTGACCCGACGGCGGACTCTTTGCATATCGGACACTTGGTAAGTGTGATGATGCTGAAGCATTTCCAACGGGCCGGACACCGTCCGATCGCCTTAGTGGGAGGCGCTACCGGAATGATCGGCGATCCTTCTATGAAGTCGGCCGAGCGCAATCTGTTGGACGAGGAGACGCTTCGTCACAACCAGGAATGTATCAAGAAGCAGTTAGCGAAGTTCTTGGATTTCGATTCCGATGCGCCCAATGCGGCCAAGTTGGTAAACAATTACGATTGGATGAAGGATTATTCGTTCTTGAACTTCATCCGTGATATCGGCAAGCATATCACCGTGAATTATATGATGGCGAAAGACTCCGTGAAAAAACGCCTGAGCCGCGATTCGAGCGTGGGCATGTCGTTCACTGAGTTCTCCTATCAATTATTGCAAGGTTACGATTACCTGTATTTGTACGAACATGAGGGATGCCGCCTGCAAATGGGAGGTACCGATCAATGGGGTAATATCACGACCGGCACGGAGCTGATCCGCCGGGTGTTAGGAGGCGAGGCATACGCCTTGACTTGTCCTCTGATCACGAAAGCCGACGGAGGCAAGTTCGGTAAGACGGAGTCGGGCAATGTCTGGTTAGACCGCCGCTATACCTCTCCGTATAAGTTCTATCAGTTCTGGCTGAATGTGAGCGATGCCGACGCTGCTAAGTACATCAAGATTTTCACGGCTTTGGGGCAAGAGGAGATTGCGTCGTTGGAGAAGGAGCAAGAAGAGGCTCCCCATTTGCGCCCCTTGCAAAAGCGCCTGGCGAAGGAAGTGACAATTATGGTACATTCCGTGGAAGATTATGAGGCGGCGGTGGAGGCTTCCAACATCTTGTTCGGAAACGCTACGCACGATGCGTTGATGAAGTTGGACGAGGAAACACTCTTAGCGGTGTTCGAGGGTGTTCCGCATTACGAGATCTCGCGCGATGAGTTGCTCGCCGGCATCAAGGCTGCCGATTTGTGTACGGAAAAAGCACCCGTATTTCCTTCCAAAGGTGAGATGCGTAAGTTAGCTCAAAACGGCGGTATCAGCCTGAACAAGGAGAAACTGACGCAAGCGGACGCTACGATCGATGGTTCTTTCTTGCTCAACGATAAGTATATATTGGTACAACGAGGCAAGAAAAACTATTATTTATTGATTGCGAAGTAAAAAATAGCGTGAAAAGTTTGTAGGTAACAAATAAATGCCTACCTTTGCATCGCTTTCATAAAGCATCGGATTGTCTCATGGTGTAATGGTAGCACTACAGTTTTTGGTTCTGTCTGTCGAGGTTCGAATCCTCGTGAGACAACTCTAAATTAGACGAAATCGCTTATTATCAATAGGATAGTAAGCGATTTTCTTTTTGCGGCAATAATAATGGGACAGTAGAAAGGTCGCCAAAGGACAACAAAAAAAGTCCCACAAAATATTGATTTTGTAGGACTTGTCTTTTTGTTGTCGCCTTTTGGCTTTTCTTTTGGTGATCCGCCTGGGTTATGAACCCAGCGAAATACAAATCTTAAAATCAATATTTTAGCATACCTCTATCTTTAAGGGGGTACGAATTGGACACATTTTTGAAAGAACTATTGGCTTCCCTTGTTGGGATGGTGTCTGCCTTTATCTTGGGTTCAAAGATACGACTTTATTTTGAAACACGCAAATCGCTGAAAATAAATATTCTGTGGTTAGTGCAAGGTGCAAGCTATATATATAGATATATACTTGCACCTTGCACTAAAATTTCACTCGTTCTAAACACAAAAATGTGAACGTATAATTATCTTGTTTTTGATAGTAAAAGAACTCGTTTTGCTATTTGGAAGATTTTCCATAATTTCGTGCAAACTAATGACTCAATAAATGAACGATTTAATATGAAAGAATTTAATTTGCAGTTTGCCAATCATCCGAAATTAGAACAGCTAAAGCAGTTTATTTTGGAACATGGCACTTATATCGAACTCAAAAAGGGCGAACTATTCTCTATTCAAGGTAAAATGAATCATCGGGGAGCCTATATTGAAAACGGTTTATTGAGATATACCCGTGTGGATGAAAGAGGAAATATACATATCGTAGGATATACTTTCTCCGGAGAATTTACAGGAAGTTTATGCACACTTATAGCACCCAACCAACCGTCATTAGTAACCATTGAAGCTGTTTGTGATACAAGGATTTGTTATATGCTCTATTCGGAGGTGGAGAATTTCTTTGCCACAAATGCTGAAACCATGCAAATAAAGTGCATTCTTGTTGAACAGTCATACTTATTAATGTATCACAGATTACTGGATATGCACTGTAAGACCACGGAAGAACAGTATCTTGACTTATTGGACAGATGCCCCGATATTCAAGAGTATATTACGCTAAAAGAAATAGCTTCTTTCTTGCAAGTCACACCGGAAACAATCAGCCGCATACGCCGTAAACTGAGGAAATAACCTATCATTTAACATCCATTATAATAGGGTCTTGAAAATTGTCAAGGTCTTTTTTATTTATTCTTCCGTACTTTGCCCTTTTAAGAAATCAATGTTCAATTATTTAAAACATTAATAACATGAACAAGCAAATTGCGGTATTTATAGGTAAATGTTTATTCGTATTATGCCTACTTTTTTCGGTAGGAAATGTCTATGCCCAGCAAAGATATTATTGTGAAGTAAAGGGTGTTGAAAAAGAACTATCTGCCGGACTAAAAATTATTTTTGACTTTGGCACAAAGGCTTCTTACAACATCTGGGGAAACCTCAGCAGTCAATTAAAATTTGTAGATGATAAAGGTGAAGAAATCAAGTTCAATAGTATGGTTGATGCAGCTAACTATATGGTCGAAAGAGGTTGGAAGTTTCAGCAAGCCTATTCCTCCCTCTATTCCGGCAATTCTATTATTCACTGGATATTCTTCAAAGATGCCGCAAATATGGAAGAAGCAAAGGAAGGTATTATAACCAAAGCAGAATATCAGAAAATGAAAAGTGAACAAGATTATTAAGACTGGAAAATGTGGTGTGAATGCCGACTATCAGATAATAGCAAATATTGGGAAATCAGTAATGTTTTTGCTGTTTTTCTTGATTTGTTGTCCTGTCGATGCACAAGAACAAAACGGGTGGACAGCAAACGATTCTGTCCGATTGACTAAAATGTTGAATGGAGAAATTCCTATTCATATTGATGACGCTTTTAAAAAAGAATTAGAACAGTCAATGATTGGTCATCCAATAATTGACGATAATAGGCATTGGAATGATTTCAAGTTGGATATTGATTTCAAGGACAATTTTCCGAATGTGGTAAACACCGATTGTGGCACAGTGTTTTACAACAGATTAAAACATGACAATAATTTATGGAATGGAAATTTCAAACGCAAAAGCATTATAATAGATAGCCAGACAGATAAAAATCTCTATTTTATAAATGTTCAACAAAACACGAATATAGCTATTCCTTTCAATAACAGATTGAATTTTAATTTATATGGGGACTATACGCAATACAAAATGAATAGTGCCATAATTCCTCCAACGGCTATTCCATATACTATTGGA
>DXEN01000085.1 GCA_019114945.1 Candidatus Parabacteroides intestinigallinarum
TCTACCACGTAATTGGGCAAAATCCAATCAAACTTGTTACGAATAGATACTATTAGTTCCGAATCGACTACGAATTGCACCGATTCGGAACTAATTCACAAAATTTACAACGTGGTTTACCGAATGCTTACTATTCACTCATTAAAAACATACAAACATGGGATTTTTCGACTTATTCAAAAACAAGAACTCGAATCCGGGAAGCAAACCGAGAACAGTAAAAAACAAGACGGGGCATTTACAGGGCAGGATCTATCTCTATCCAGACACGCCGGGGATCATGAATCTTTTGACCAAGGAAACACCACGCCAGATTTTGGAGACGCATTTTCCTAAGCACGAATGGCCTATAAGTGGTGGATGGGGTTATACGAAGGAAGACGCTGTTGTCCTCGAAGTGGATAACGAGGGCATTGGCGTAGACCTTGAATACCAGTTCTTACAATACAGGACATACGAAGAGACCATCGTTTTCAGGCCAAGAGGAAGGAAATTGGCGGGGTTGCGTTTCGAGACACTCCGGCAATACTTAGTCGCTGGTGAGAATGGGAAACATTATGATTGTGTCACACAGAGAGTACATGCGTTTATGGAAAGAGATTTCGAGTTACTGAAACGGGATTGGGAGACACACGATGCTTATATCGATGACAAGGAAGGACGAATGAGACACCTCGCATTGGCCGAGTCCAAAAGGATCTCGTTTGAGATCACGGGATGGTTCTATATCTCTAATTTTTACGGCATCGGCTAATTAAACGCGATATATGAAAAAGTTCGTTCAGAGGATTACGGTATTGATTTGTTGGATACTGTCCAAAAAATTGTGTAAATGAAAACAGGATTCAGCTCTTCTTAGCCGCCCAGCATTTGTTGACGGTATGACATGGAAAGGCGATATTGTCGTTTCAAATCTTCTGATAGAAAAGAATGGCTTATTAAATTGTCTATCAATGGGCTCTTGGAAGCGAAACGATCCAATTCCCGTTTTATCAGTTTCTCTGAAAGATCCATCCGTTTCCCGAACTCTTCAAAATCAGCCCTGCGAATAGTCCGGGTATCACTAAATGACATCCCTTCCCGGAAAAGTCCCTTGTCAAGCGCGAAGATTCTGGGTTTTAGTAGGTGTAAAGAGGTATTTATCAGGTCATAAGCGGGGGATAAACGATATTCTTCACCTCTATTAACTAAAGTAAAGTTCTTCAAATGGGCATCATCGTTTAGTGAAATGAAATTGAACACAACCAGTCGGAAGAAGCGAAGCAAATCTATGGGAGCGGCTTTTACAAAACGTCGGATCACTTCACCACACTCCTCATAACTCCCATTGCAATATTTATAATCGCTACCTCCGTTCATTTTAGTATATCCCATCAGTGAAGCGAAATCTTCTTGCTGGCACTTTCCCATCGGAGTTATATCAAAGCGTCGGGCCAAATAAGCCGCTTCATCATTCGCATAAAAGCATAATCCATTAACCGCGGTTTCTATGCCAAATACCTGGGAGGCTATTTGCATGGTCAAATGTTCGTTTGCTGCGCAATAATCTTTGTTCAGTATATGGTAGCCATTCGGGCGTGGTTTAAGGATAAAAGTGCCGGTCTCGCCTTCCTTTGTATAACGTAAATATAGGTTATCCACCAAGACTGAAAACTTGGGCTGCACTCCTGATAATGAAATCCGGCTTGCGTTCTGAATGGCTTCCTTGGCTTCTTCACTATCTGTGGAGGGACTTGGAACCTTCATGTAGTGTGATACGGCCTTCCCGTCGAACAACCGTTTTTGGGCTTCGGGGGAATAGGTATTAAAACCATCCGCTAAAGTGGAGGGGCAAACTTGCAATTGTATCATGCGCCTATAGGTTTCACGGTTACCGCTCCAATCGTGTCATAACGTGCCGTAGCAAGCAAAATGCCAAAATCATCTTCGGGAGAGATATGTAATAGCCTGGATTGCACCTCCCTGTTTTCTCCTTCGGACAACATGTTGAAGAAGAACGGGAACAGATGTTCCGAGTGGTAAACTTCCTCTCGTAAAGGCATGGTGAGGCTTACTGGTGGATTGTCCTTCTCTTGCAAATAGGGCTTGTCGTAGGTAAAAGAATAACCGTTCTCATCTTCTGTGAGTACTCCGGCCTTGATGTTATGTACATATACTTCACATTGTCTCATAAAATTAATCCTTTAATTGGACGTTAAGTTGCAGGCCAAGCACATTAAGGACAGAAATCAAGGTATCCAGTTTGGGATTTCCCTGCCCCCGTTCAATGGCTACCAAAGTGTTGATTCCTATTCCCGCCAGTTCGGACAGTTCCAGTTGGTTCACTTTTAAAATCCGCCTACGCTCCTTAATGATATTTCCTATTTCTTTCGTATTCACAGTAAAGTGTGATTTCCTCACAAAAGTAGAGATAAAAAATGTATTCTGCAACAGAAATCACATCGTATTGTGATTTTGGTATGCTTCTATTCTTACATAGAAGGCGAGAGTTGTTGTTATTCCGTGGAAATATTATACATTCGCGTAACGAACATGCGCAATTCATAAATCATATAATATCATGAAACTTAAACAATTCAAGAATGCTGTCTCTCATCTGTTGGCTGTGGGGATGCTATTTGTCTTTTCTTGTTGCGGGGAACAGGAGAAACGTGAGATTTATCGGACCGACGCGTTGGACAACCAAGCGTGGGATGCCTCGACATGGATTTCGGTTGTAGATGCGCCGGTGGTGACCGACACCGTTTTCGACGGGACAAGGGCGGCCGATGGCGCCAGTTGGTTCGTCTCGACCGTGAAAAACGCCCAGAAGGTGAGCCGTGCGCGGTGGATGACTTCCGCCCTGGGCGTGTACGACATTTATATAAATGGTACGTTGGTCGGGGACGAGATACTGAAACCCGGCTTTACCCATTACGCGAAGACAAGGGCTTCTTTCACCTATGATATAACCGCCGCGTTCGATACCGATGCCGCCGCGGAGAACGTCCTGTCGGCGCAGGTCACCCCGGGATGGTGGGCCGACAAGATTATCACGCCCTCGAATCACGTGGGAATGATCGGGAAGAAATGCGCGTTCCGCGGCGTGCTCGAGTTGACGTACGCGGATGGTAGCGTACAACTTTTCGGAACGGATACCCAAAATTGGAAGGCGGGTATCGCGGGGCCGGTGACGCATGCCGATATCTTTGACGGTGAGGAATACGATGCCCGGATACGTCCCGGTTTCGAGACCCCGGACAAATTATCCGCACCGGAAGTGAACGATGAGTTCAAGGGCGAGCTGGTGCCCTCTGACGGCGCCGAGATTTATTTCCGCGACGACTTGGCCCTCGCTCCCGTGAAGGCTTACGTGTGGGAAGGCGTCACGGATGAGAGCGATGAGGCTTACGGGAAAATAGTCGTCAAAAAAGAATTCCAAGCCGGTGAGCCGATGACCGTAAAGCCGGGCGAGAAGTTGGTAATCGATTTCGGTCAGAACTGCGCCGGTGTTCCTTCGTTCGTGTTCAACGCGAAGGAGGGCACGGTGTTGGAATGCCTCCCGGCCGAGTTGCTGAATGATGGCAACGGCGCCAAGAGCCGCGGGATGGATGGCCCGGAAGGGAGCGTGCATCGCTTGAACCTCCGGATACCGGATACCGGGATGATATTGAGATATACGTTCGCGAACGCGGCCGGCGATGCCACTTATCGTCCAAGAGGCACCTTCTTTGGCTACCGTTTTGTCTCCATCACCGCTTCCGATGAGGTGACGATTAAAAAGATTGAATCCATCCCCGTTACCTCTATCTCCAAAGAGATGGAAATAGGGACTATCACCACGGGAAATGAGATGGTGAACAAGTTGATATCCAATACCCTGTGGGGGCAACGCTCCAATTACCTTTCCGTGCCTACGGATTGTCCGCAACGGAACGAGCGGTTAGGCTGGACGGCGGACACGCAAGTATTTACCGAGACGGGTTCTTTCTTCGCTAATACCGCATCGTTCTTCCATAAATGGATGCGGGATATGAGGGACACCCAGAGCGAGACCGGTGGTTTCCCGGGCGTGGCACCGCTTAGCCAGTACGGGAACGAGATGATGCGTTTGGGATGGGCCGACGCGGGAATCATTGTCCCGTGGACGATTTGGAAGCAATTCGGCGATACCGAGATCGTGGACCAATGCTGGGAATCGATGGATAAATTCATGACGCATATCCAGGATACGAAATACGATCATGTCACCTTGATTAAGGAGAACGGGAATTACCAATGGGCGGACTGGTTGAGCTACGAGCCGCTGGAGAGTTGCGGGGGTGGCGCGTTCGGCAAGAATGGGCCTCTGCCCGAAGCCGTGGAGTATTGGAATTACCTGAGCGCCTCGTATTGGGCCATCGATGCGGGCATGATGCGCGACATGGCCGTCGCCACCGGGCGGGACGCTTCCCGGTACGAGAAAATGGAGGCGGATGCCAAGGCGTATATAAAGGAACGGTTCTTTACGCCCGATGGCCTGTTCAAGACCGAGATCCTGAACACGATGCAGACCCCGGCGTTGTTCGCCTTGAAGAATAACATCTGGGATGGAAAGGTAAAGGAAGGGATGATCGCCCGCCTGCGGAAGAACTTCGAGGAGCATGACAATTGCCTGCAAACCGGTTTCCTGGGTACGTCGATCCTGATGCCGACCCTTACGGAAAACGGCATGGCGGATATCGCCTGGGAGTTATTGCTCCAGCGGAAGAATCCGAGCTGGTTCTACTCCATCGACAACGGCGCGACCACGATTTGGGAGCGGTGGAACAGCTATATGATCGAGAGCGGCATGGGACCGAGAGGCATGAACAGTTTCAACCATTACGCTTATGGAGTCGTTTGCGAGTGGATTTGGGAAAGCGTGGCGGGAATCGCCTCCGACACGACCAATCCGGGCTTCAAGCACATCATCATGAAGCCCGTCCCCGACAAGCGGCTGGGCCATGTCGATGCGGTGTATCATTCCGCGGCCGGATGCATCAAGAGCTCCTGGCGCTACGAGGGCGACCAATGGATTTGGAATTTCACGATTCCCGAGGGCTGTACCGCCTCCGTCACCCTTCCCGGCGAGACGGAAGCCAAGGAGTATGCCGCGGGGGAATATAGCGTGACTCAATGAATCGTAAGCTCGCCGGCGTGCTTTTCCTACGGTTCGTGCCTTGATTTTTCATTGGGAATGTTTACCTTTAGCGAACATTCTCGATATATATTATGAAGATAGGTTGTAGAAACGCTTAATAAGGAATATGATATGGACGAAGAAGGTATTATTGATTTCAATCTTCCCGTGAATAATACGCATATTATCAAGGTAATAGGTGTTGGCGGCGGTGGAGGGAACGCCGTGCGGACCATGTATAAGCAAGGCATCAAGGATGTCTCTTTCGCTATTTGCAATACGGATAGCCAGGCGCTTTGGAACTCGGAGATCCCGGTAAAGGTGCAGTTGGGCAAGAAGGGCCTTGGCGCGGGTGGCAATCCGGAGCGGGCGAAGAGCGCCGCGGAGGAAAGCATGGAGAGCATCAAGGCGTTGTTCGAGGACCAGACGAAGATGGTGTTCATCACCGCCGGAATGGGAGGCGGGACCGGTACGGGAGCGGCGCCTATCATCGCCAAGGCGGCGAAAGAGAAGGGAATCCTTACCGTCGGTATCGTGACAATCCCATTCTATTTCGAGAAGAAGCCTCAAATCATTAAGGCTTTCAAGGGCGTGGAAGAGATGCGGAAGAGTGTCGATTCGTTGCTGGTGATTAATAACGAGCGGCTGTGCGATATTTATACGGATGGCATTACCACAGCGAAAGAGGCTTTCGCGAAAGCGGATGATATCTTGACCACCGCCACGAAAGGAATCGCCGAGATTATCACGAATGTCGGGGTTATCTCGCGAGACTTCTGTGATGTGGAGACGGTGATGAAAGAAGGAGGCAACGCGTTGATGACCATCGGGAAGGCGAGCGGGGAGAACCGCTTGCAACACGCGATCTTGAACGCGTTGCATTCGCCTTTGTTGAATGATAGCAATATCGAGAACGCTCGGAAGATCTTGTTCATTATTTATACCAGTCCGGAATACGCGTTGCTGATCGACGAGATGGAGCAGCTGGACGCCTTCATGGAGGAGTTGAACCAAGATATCGAGGTGGCTTGGGGATTGTACGACGATGAGACCTTGGGCGCCGACGTGAAGATCACGATTATCGCCACGGGATTCGAGGAGGAATGGAAAGACGCTCCTTCCTCGGATAAATACGAAGGCTTGATTGATCGATATTACAAGAATAGGCATGCGTCGAGGAAGCGGGAGGATCCCGCTCCCGAACCGGAGCCTGCGCCTTCGGGCGTGGTGCCGGGGGAGAAGCCTGCCCCAGTGGAGCCGGAGAAAAAACCGTCTCCACCGGAAGATTCTCCTGTCCAGCCAAGTTTGATAGAGCGTATCAAGAAGCGTTTCGAGATGATTATCGAGGAAATGTAAAAAGAGAGATTGTGTCAAAGAGGCTGCGTCAACTATCTATGGTTTGACACATCTTCTTTGACACATACGTGTATCCTTGATCGCACATACGTGCGTTGGCGTTTTAACATACGTGCGTTGGGCAAGACACATAGGTGCGTTTGTCCTCACACATAGCTGCCCTTTGCGTTTGTGAATTGTAAGAAAAAGGAATCTGAAGAAAGAGTGGAGAAGTGGGCGTTGACGGATTCGAACCGCCGACCCTCTGCTTGTAAGGCAGATGCTCTGAACCAGCTGAGCTAAACGCCCG
>DXEN01000086.1 GCA_019114945.1 Candidatus Parabacteroides intestinigallinarum
ATATGGTAAAGATTGAAAACGAGCGCAAGAACCGGATTCCTTTCAGCCAACGGCTTTTCTGGTCCGTCTTTTTCATGTTCTTAGGTTTCACGGCCTGTTTCCTGCTTTTCCAATACCAGCGAGAAAAAGAATTCGCTCAGGAGAAATTGAACAACGTGCTAAGCAATTACAATTACCAACTTTTCCGCAAATGCCAGCACAGAGCGAATATCAGCAAAAGCGTAAACGACTTCCTGGAAGACATTCCGCAAAGAGATTTGCGAGTTACGATCATCGATCCATCTGGCAAGGTACTATTCGATAATAGCGGAACCGAGGGATTCAACAACCACAACGACCGTAGCGAGGTACGCAAAGCGCGCCTTTATAACGAGGGATTCGCGATCCGCTCATCGGAATCGACCGGAAAAAGGTATTTCTATTCGGCCACCGATATCGGGGGTTATATCTATCGTTCTGCCTTGCCATACGATCCTTATGTAGAAGGAATCCTGACCGTCAACATGGATTTTATCTATTTCATGGCATTGATGACATTAATCTTCTTCTTCGTTCTATCCCGTTTCACTTTCAGTATCGGACGAACGATATCCAAACTTCGCGACTTCGCTTTGAACGCGGAAAAAAACCAAATGCCAGCCGTTGACTACGTCTTTCCGAACGATGAGTTGGGCGATATCTCACAAAACATCGTCACCTTGTATCATCAGCAACAAAAAGCCAAGAACGAACTGTCGATGGAGCGCGAGAAACTGATCAAACATTTCCAGTATTCCCAAGAAGGCTTCGCTATGTTCACGAACGAAGGGAGGGAATTACTGTCGAATATCTTATTCTTCCAATTCATGAACATCTTGTCCGACACACAAATCCATCAAGCGGAAGAGGCGATAGAAGTAGCGGAACTAAATCCGATCAATCTCTTCCTCAACAAAAATATCCGGAATCCGAACAGGAAAAGAGTCTTGCGGGAATCCCTTACGATCGATAAGGAAGGAAAGATTTTCCAAATCGAATGCATCTTATTCCTCGACAACAGCTACGAGATATCCATCAACGATATCTCGCGACAAGAAGAGGAAAGCCGGATGAAACGCCAACTCACACAGAATGTCTCCCACGAACTGAAAACCCCCGTAAGCAGTATTCAAGGATACTTAGAGACAATCCTGTCCAATCCGGAGCTCAACCCGGATAAACGGCAATTTTTCTTAGAGCGTTGCTACACGCAAAGCACACGCCTCACCGGATTGCTACGGGACATTTCCGTGTTAAACCGTCTGGATGAGGCTTCCGAGATGTTTGAGTTGGCGGAAGTAAACATCCCCAAATTAATCGCCGAGATCGAGAAAGAATGCTCCAAGGATATGGAGGAGAAACATATCACGTCGGAAGTCATCTTGCCTGGTAATCCCACTATAATCGGCAATAACTCCCTACTCTATTCTATCTTCCGGAATCTATACGACAATGCGATCGCATATGCGGGCGAGAATATCCATATCACGGTAAACTGTTATAAGGAAGACCCTAAATATTACTACTTCCGCTTTTCAGACAATGGAGTAGGCATTCCGGAGGAGCATATCAATCGCATCTTCGAGCGGTTCTACCGGGTAGACAAAGGCAGAAGCCGAAAGATAGGAGGCACGGGATTGGGATTATCTATCGTTAAGAATGCCGTAAATTTCCACAAAGGAAAAATATCCGCAAAAAGCGGTCCCGGCAAGGGTTTGACCGTATTCTTCACCCTCAAGAAGAAATCGCAATAAAAAAAGCGATCGCTTTTCTTATAGCGACCGCTTGATTCTCAATTGGAGCGGTAGGCGAGGCTCGAACTCGTGACCCTCAGCTTGGGAAGCTGATGCTCTACCAACTGAGCTACTACCGCATTGCGGATGCAAATGTACGCAAATCTTTCTTTTTTTAGTAACTTTGCCGGAGAAAAATATGTGAAAAAAGTAGAAATGGAAAGATTGACTTTAATTAAAGTAGGTGGGAAAATCGTAGAAGAGGCCGAAACTCTTCATCGTTTATTAAATGATTTCGCGGCCATCGATGGATACAAGGTATTGGTACACGGAGGTGGTCGGTCGGCTACAAAACTCGCTTCCCGCTTGGGAATCGAAAGCCAAATGGTTAATGGACGTCGTATCACGGATGCCTCCATGCTGGAAATTGTCACGATGGTTTACGGAGGATTAGTGAACAAGAATATCGTCGCGGGCTTGCAAGCTTTAGGCGTGAACGCCTTGGGACTGACCGGCGCCGATATGAACCTGATGCGTTCGGAAAAACGTCCGGTAAAAGATGTTGACTATGGTTTCGTCGGGGATGTGAAAGAGGTAAACGCCGATTTACTAGCCTCATTGATTCATCAGGGCGTCGTACCTGTATTAGCGCCTCTTACACACGATAAACAAGGGCATTTGCTCAACACCAACGCGGATACCATAGCGGGAGAGGCCGCCAAGGCCTTGGCGAAACACTTCGAGGTTACACTGGTATTTTGCTTTGAGAAAAAAGGGGTTTTGCGAAACGCCGACGATGACGAGAGCGTAATCCCGGAAATTGATCGTGCCGCATTCCGGCAATATGTAACGGAAGGCGTGATACAAGGAGGCATGATTCCCAAATTAGAGAATGCCTATGAAGCTATCGACGCCGGCGTGAGACAGGTTATCATCACGCAAGCCTCGGAAATACATCAAGGTAAAGGCACACGAGTCTTTTAGGAATCGACTATCGACAGAATACAATGACGGCGCCCATTCGTGTATAAACCCACACTTATGAAGCGCCGTCATCGTCAACTCCACCTTTTCCACGCGATAGCGCTCAAGGTTTTAACCACTCAATAAACGCATGTATCTGCGGAATGAGCGCACGCGAGTTGTCATTATAAATAACATAATCGGAACGTTCTCTCTTCTCCTCGTCCGACATTTGATTACGAATCCTGCGCTCGACCTCTATCGGAGAAACCTTATCGCGATCCACCACCCGCTGAACCCGAAGGGACAAGGGAGCGTAAACCATCAAACAAGTATCGACAACCTTATCAAAACCTGATTCAAATAAAATCGCCGACTCGATGGCGCAAAATGGGGAAGATTGCTTTTCCGCCCAAGCCAAGAAATGACGATTCACCTCTGGATGAATAATCTGATTGACTTTCCGTAGCAAAGTAGCGTCATGAAAGATATAAGAGGCCAACAACTTTTTATCCACTCCCTCGTCCGTATAGATATCCGGCCCCAAAAGTGCGGTCAATCTCTCGCGAATCAAAGGGGAATCGTTGGTCAACCTCTTACTCTCCACATCCGCGATATACACCGGGACGCCCGACAACGAAAGCAACGTGGCCACGACAGATTTTCCGCTTCCTATGCCTCCCGTAATACCAATTTTAACCATATCCCGCTATCATTCGATATGTTCCAAAATAAACTCTATCTTATCAGGTGTCAAGGTTACACCATGCACCCAATCCGGCTTCTTGGTCAATGTCACGGGAAGAGTTCCGGAAACGCTTTGCTCCAATTCCTTGTAAGGGATATGAATCTCGAACATCTCTTCCGAAAGGTTCTTGAAACGAGAAAGCGGAACGCTACACGTAACCTTTACGGTAGCCGGAAACATCCGTATCCGGAAATGTGGCGGAAGATAATCGCAAGAAACCGGAATCTCCAACGTTTTCTCCGTATACTCCTCGACCGGGATCGTAACAGACACTGCCTGCGGATCCAAATTAACCCCATCAATCTTACTCAACTGAACGATCCGCGTAATGCTCCTATCGGCATCACTAATCTCGGTAAAAACCGTCCTCACCTCATTTAAGGTATCCAATATCGCTGAGGTAGCATACGCGCTCACCTCGCTTGGCGAGAATACGATATCGCCCGAAAGCAGGAAGCCCGCTTTCAAATGAATATCGCCATCAAAGACTATCGGAATCTGCTTGCGCACCCGCTGACTGTACGGGACACTAATCCGCCTTGGCTCAAACCCTTGCAAAACAGTCGTCGCGATTAATTGCTTCTGGATATTTTCCTCGATCTGATTACCCGAGAACGAAAGCGTACCATTTTTCGTCTGGACATCTTTCATGCTTACCTCGATCGGGGCGAATGACCTCCGGAAAGTATAATTCAGCAACACGCTACCTTTATCTTTTACACGGGCCGTGATCGCTTCCGGAACCGTAGCGTTAAACGAGATATCCGGCGGGACATTCTTATACTTGACCGGAATCGTCAGATTAATCTCATACTCTTGCTGCAGACTTTGAAGCAACCAAAATCCCAAAGCAAGAAGGACAAAAAGCAAGAAGACTAAAACTTCTTTCCACTTATCACCCTGGAAAAAAGCCTTAGTCTTCACCCGTACAGACTTGAAGGAATCCTGTATGTTCTCAAGTCGTAACATTATACGAACGATTATTTTTGTTGCTGAGCGGCATCTTCCGCCGAAGCGAAAATAGACGCTTTATCCACCCGGATATATACGCGATCAGCGATCTCAATCGACATATATGTATCGCCGATCTCCTTGATCCTTCCGTAAATACCACCGGCGGTAATTACCTTATCGCCCGTTTTCAAAGCCTCGCGGGCTTTCTGGATCTCTTTTTGTCTCTTCTGTTGCGGACGGATCATGAAAAAATAGAAGATAGCTATTATCACTACCATCATCAAGATACCAGACCACTGGCTTCCACCCGTAGCCGGGGCTTGAAGCAAAATACTAAGCAAGTTCATACGCTATTAATCGTTTTACAAATTAATGAATATCAATTCTTGATATGCGCAAATGTAATGATAATAATTAATCTTTAAGCAATAACTTCTCTTTTTTTAACTCGCCGACGATAGAATCCAGTATTCCATTAATAAAATTACCGCTTTTAGGCGTGCTATAATATTTCGCCGCATCGATATATTCGTTCAGAGTGACGCTGATAGGAATACTCGGGAAAGACAAAATCTCGGCTAAAGCCACTTGCATAATTATCAAGTCCATGCTGGCGACACGCTCCGATTCCCAATTCCGTATATGCTTATCGATACGCTCCCGGTATTCCTTCCCTTTCAACAAGCTTTGGCGGAATAAGCGGATGGCGAAATCCTTGTCATCCTCGTCCTTGAACATCGGCAACAAAGGTTGGGCGCTTCCACGCTTTTCCTCGAATTTCTTGATTGTCTTCAACGTGAACGTCTCAACGATCTCGATATCATCGTTCCAATAAATACTTTTATCTTCCAGATACTCCTCGATCATCTCGTTTCCGCAAATCAACTTCTTGAACGCCTGACGCCAAAACTCACGGTCGACCTCGTAAGAATCCGTCTCCTGATTCATGTAATCCGCGTAAATCTCCGAATCAAGAATCAAGTTCAGGACATCCTGCACGAACTCCTCATCATTGCTCCACGAAAGCCCTTGTTCATCCACATATTTCATCAAATCCTCGTTCTCCGCCAACTGGGCGATAAAACGATTATCGATAAAACGGGTATTCGGATTCAATTCCTCCTCGGTAGGCATATACTTACTTTTCCGGGAATCGAGGTTCCGCCTTTGCAAATTAGTAAGTTCTATCAAGAGCAATAAAAAATAGTGATACAAGTCGTACGACTTTCGGAGGCTGAAAAGCAACTCATTTTCCGCGGCTTTCAAATCGCCGTTTCCATTCTGATAGTAAGAATATACTATCTGTAAAACTTTAATGCGAATTAAAATTCTATTAACCATCGTTAGAAGGAACTTCTTGTTTTTAAATTGGAGTGCAAAGGTAGGAATTTTCTTGGGAATAGAACATATGTTTATCCAATTTTTATGTATTGGGCGATGTTTCACAAATTAATCTTCAAGGGATGCAATTTTAATCACCAGAATATTTGCTGTTAAAAAAAAAATGCACATATTTGAAGCATGTTATAAAAAGTGGGTGGTTTTAAACAAAATGTAACTATCATGGAAGATTCAATAAAGAAAAGACATGTTGAGAATGGTGATCGGGAGATTTTATATTCCAGAGCCATTAAGGCCGGGAAACGGATTTATTACCTGGACGTGAAGAAAAACTTGAAAGATGATTTATTTATCGCCGTTACCGAGAGTAAGAAAATTCAATCGAAAGATCATTTAGAAGTATCGTTCGAGAAACACAAGATCTTCCTTTACAAGGAGGACTTCGAGAAATTCATGGAAGGCATGCGCGACGTGATCGATTACATCCAGAACGCCTGCTCCCACGAATCCGCGGAAGGAATCGAGATCCCGGCGGGCAAGGAAGACGATTCATGCGATTTCCCGGAGGAAGACACTCCCTCTGATAACATCAAACTGAATATCGAGTTTTGAAGGGAGCGGTAAAGAAAAGAAATAACGGGTTGACGTTCGAAAGAATGCCAACCCGTTATTATAATAAGGAGTCCCCTTGAAAGGACAATCCTATTCGTCGCGGCACGATTATTCAGCCGGGTGGATAGCGCCTGTAGGACATGCGTCAGCGCATGTGCCACAATCCGCGCACATTTCCGGATCAATGTGATATTTATCACCCTCCGAGATAGCCCCTACCGGACACTCATCGATACAAGTACCGCATGCAATGCAGTCATCGCTAATTACGTAAGCCATTTTCTTAATATTTAAATTGATACTATTAGTGGGTGCAAAAATAGAGTTTTCTTTCTATTTAAAAAAGTTCTTTCCATTTATTTTCGGAAAAAATCGTGTCGCGACACTCGATTTTTCCTCCGAAAGAAAATAAATTTTCCTTCGAAAGAAATCCGAATTTCCTCCGAAAGAAAACAAAATCCCCTTCGAAGGAAATCGTACGACTTCCCGAAACTCCAGAAATCTCACTTTTTTATACTATTTTTGCCCCGTATTCGTTATTAGATAAAACTAATTGAACATTGAGACGGCTATTCATTATATTAGGTTTATTTGGCATGATCGCCATGGGTGCCTCGGCGCAGAAAGAGCGGGTGAAGAACCAGCCCTACGCCGATTTGAAATGGTTCCACTTAGGTTTCCATGTGGGCATCCACACGCAAGACTTACTATTGACACATTCGGGAGTCACCACGGATGGCGAGACGTGGTTCGCCGAGATTCCCTCCTACTCGCCGGGATTCAGCGTAGGAGTCATCGGCGATATGTATTTGAATCCCTACTTCAACCTTCGCCTTACGCCTTCCATCCATTTTGGCGACAAGAAATTCACGTTCCGGGAACAGGAGACCGGTGAGGAATTCACGACAAACGTACGCTCCAGTTACCTGAATTTCCCGTTAGATATTAAATATTCCGCCTTACGATTGAATAATTATCGCCCCTATTTAATCGCCGGGGTCTACGGCTCCATAGATATCGGACGAAAGAAAGGGAACCCGATTTTACTGAAGAGCAAGGATTTCGGTTTGGAATTTGGTCTGGGATGCGACATTTACTTGCCTTATTTCAAACTATGCCCCGAGCTGAAGTTTTGCTTTGGATTGGTGGACTTACTGGAAAAAGATCGCCCCGACTTGGTCGACCAAGCGACGATAAAATATACGAACGCATTGTCCAAAGCGACTTCCCGGATGATTATTCTGACGTTTAATTTCGAATAAAGAGCTCAATATAGATATAGGCGGCGGGAATCGCCATCAGCACGCTATCAAAGCGATCCAGCAAACCTCCGTGCCCGGGCAAGATATTGCCAGAGTCTTTCACGCCCAACGTGCGTTTCATCTGCGACTCTATCAAATCGCCCCACGTGCCAAAGACCACCACCGTAGCCGCCAGTCCAAGCCATATACAAGCGTTCGTGCTCGGGATAAGCCAAGCGAACACCAAGGAAGTGAGCAACGCGAAAACCAATCCGCCGAAAAAGCCTTCCCACGACTTTTTCGGGGAAATCCGCTCAAACAAACGGTGCTTACCGAACAAACTCCCGACCAAGTAGGCTCCCGTGTCGTTCATCCAAACAAAAATAAATATGGCGAGCGCGAAATAAGGAATAAGTACGATCTCTCCAGGCGTGGCGGAAAGAGACGTGATAAAATTCAGTAACGAGAAAGAACCGGCGCAATAAACCTGCCCGAATAAAGTCAACGCCCAATTATTGATGGAATTATTCGTCTTGTCATACAGCTCAACGATTATCGCGTACATCAGAATCAAAAGATATGGCAGGAAAATATCACCTCCCACCAATCCATTCGCGTAGCAAAACGTGGCGATAAACAGGTAAGCCCCGCCAATGGAGCTGATAAACCGCTTGATAGCCGCGTTCTCATAATGCTTCACCAAACCATAGAATTCCCATAAGGTCAAACCCGTGACAATCCCAAAAGTCGCGAGGAAATAGTAGGGGTGAAAATAAATGGCGCTCATTATGATCGCGACAAAAATAACGCCCGTTAATGTACGTGTAACCAGATTCTTCAAGGCAATAAATATTTTTATTCGTTGTTACATACGACAAACTTTTCCATCAAATCGAACACATACTTGCTCACGAAGCGATATTCTCATTTTGCCGATCGCCATCATCGGAGGAAGGGCTATCAATCTCGGCAGGTTGTCCTCCCTCCTCAGCCTTCTCCTTATTCTGGCTATTCGCTTTCTCCTGCAACGCCAATATTTCTTGCGAACGGGAAACCCACGCACGTTTTCCAAATATATGCTCCACATCCTCCGAATAAATCACCTCGCGTTTCAGCAAGACATCGGCCAGTTGGTTATGCCCATCCTTATGCTCCGATAGAATTCGTTTCGCACGCTCATACTGCTCATTGATAATCTTTTGCACCTCCGTATCGATTACCTTAGCCGTCTCCTCGCTATAAGGCTTCGTGAAACCCCAATCCTGTCCCGTCGAATCGTAGTAATTCAAGTTCGGCAACTTCTCGCTCATACCAAAATAAACGACCATCGCGTACGCCTGCTTTGTCACGCGTTCCAAATCGTTCGACGCTCCTGTCGATATCTTTCCCAGGAACAACTCCTCGGCGGCACGTCCGCCCAATGTGGCGCACATCTCATCCTGCAATTGCTCGCGTGTCGTAATCTGTCGCTCCTCCGGCAAATACCACGCGGCGCCCAACGCTTTCCCTCGGGGAACGATCGTCACCTTCACCAACGGATTCGCGTGCTCCAGCAGCCAACTTAAGGTGGCGTGTCCCGCCTCGTGCGTGGCGATACTCGTACGCTCCTCCTCCGTCATGATTCTCGAACGTTTCTCCAAACCGCCGACGATACGATCGACCGCGTTCATGAAATCCTCTTTCTGCACGAACTTCTTACCATTACGGGCAGCGATCAGGGCCGCCTCGTTGCACACGTTCGCTATATCAGCGCCCGAGAAGCCCGGCGTTTGCCGAGCCAAGAACTCCGCGTCCACGCTCTCATCAATCTTAATCGGGCGCAAATGCACGCCGAAAATCTCCTTCCGCTCGTTCAAATCAGGCAGTTCCACATGAATCTGCCGGTCGAAACGCCCGGCGCGCAACAAAGCCTTATCCAATATATCCGCACGGTTCGTAGCGGCCAAGATAATCACGCCGCTATTGGAACCAAAGCCGTCCATCTCCGTCAGCAACTGGTTCAGCGTGTTCTCGCGCTCATCATTGCTGTTCATGTTCACGTTTCTTCCACGCGCACGTCCCACGGCGTCGATCTCGTCGATAAATACGATACACGGGGCTTTCTCCTTCGCTTGACGGAACAGATCGCGCACCCGAGAGGCTCCCACTCCCACAAACATCTCCACGAAATCGGAACCCGACAACGAGAAGAACGGCACGTTCGCCTCGCCGGCCACCGCCTTCGCCAGCAATGTCTTACCTGTTCCCGGAGGACCAACGAGCAAAGCTCCCTTCGGGATCTTTCCTCCCAACTCCGTATATTTCTCCGGATTCTTCAAGAAGGAAACAATCTCTTCCACCTCTTGCTTCGCTTCCGCCAGTCCCGCCACATCCTTGAACGTGACTTTCTGGTCGTTATCCTTGTCGAACAATTGCGCTTTCGCCTTGCCTACACTAAAAACACTTCCCGGTCCGGCGCCGGCGCCTCCCGACATTCGGCGCATCAAAAACATCCATACCGCGAACAAAAGAATCAGCGGGCCAAAGGAGACGAAGAAATTCCAGAGCATATCCTCGCCTTCCTCAAAACGGACCTGCGTATCGATTCGATTCTCGGCCACCGCCTTATCGTAGAAATCAGAGAACTTGTCTGCCGAGGGAATTTTCACATACGCTTTGGGCGACGTTCCCAATTTAGTAATGTCCTTCGTACCGAACACCTGCTCCTGCTTGTCCTTTTTCACGGTCGCTTCCACCAAATTCTTCTTATTATAGACCGTGATCTTCTCAAACACATTCTCTTGAGCCAACCGCTGGAACTCCGTCCACCCCAGCTCTTTCGAGTCCGAGGAGTCATTCGTCATGTACAGGGCGATAAGCATCATAAATATCAGCCCATACATCCAATACAGATTAAAGCGGAACATCCTCGGTTTCCCGCCCTTGGGCATCTTATTGTTACTGTTATTAAATATGTCTTTTCTATCTTCCATAAAAGGTGATCCTTACTACATTAAACAGACTCAATCCAAATCCGGAACCTGCGTAATCCGCGAGTCTGCCCAAAGATTCTCTAAATTGTAAAACGCACGTTGCTCCGGCAAGAAGATGTGTACAAGAACCGTACCATAATCCATGCCAATCCATTGCTGGCTCTCAGCGACAGACAAGGGTTTCTCGTTCGCGTTCTTATGAGCGAAATCCCATACGGAATCCGACAAGGCGGATACCTGTGTGGGAGTATTTCCCTCGCAGATAACCATATATTGGCAAATAGCGCCGGAAATTTGGCTTAAATCCACTGTTACGATATGCTTGCCTTTTTTCTCTTGAAGGCCTTCTACGATTGTCTCAACTAATTCTTTCGTTTGATCCATTTATTTTTACCGCTATAAATTTCCAAATCGCGAATATAATCGTTAATTCATTATATACCTCTTTCCTTTTCATTAATATATGTTGAACACGAACCCGTCTCATCAGGGAACCAAAGGCGAT
Organism: Candidatus Parabacteroides intestinigallinarum; assembly: GCA_019114945.1. Lineage (GTDB taxonomy): Bacteria > Bacteroidota > Bacteroidia > Bacteroidales > Tannerellaceae > Parabacteroides > Parabacteroides intestinigallinarum. The sequence goes on from DXEN01000086.1 coordinate 11,088, forward strand.
AGGAGGCCGCTCAGCCAATTAGTTTATCACGGTCGTACGAGGCTCGCACCCACCGAAGATAAACGAACAGCGAGAGCAGGCAGCATATCGATCCCACACCGTACGCGGTCGCCAAATTGACATGCGTAGCGATGAAACCGGCCGACAACATCCCGATGCCCATCCCAAGATCGAACGAGGTCAAGTAGGTAGAAGTAGCTGTACCACGCAACTGATGCGGCGCCACGTTCACGAACAAGCACTGAAATGCGGGCACGCTTACACCGAAACCGATACCGATCGCCAACGCGCAAGCGAAATAGATAAACGGCGTATGCACGCAAGCGAAAACAGCGAACGATACCGCCAAGAAAATCAACGAGACAATCGAGACGGTATGGATCTTCCCGTGGTCCACCAAGCGTCCGGAAATCAAACGGGCCGTGCCGACGCCTATCGCCAGGTAAATGAAGAAAAAGCCCGGCGCGGGAACATCGATCTCCCGCCCATACAGCACAACAAACGAGAGCAGCATCCCGTATGGAATCGCGACCAACGCGTACGAGAGCGCCGCCGGAAGCGCTTTCAATAAGATGAAACGATCCCACGAAAGCGCCGGACGGGGCACCTTCTCTCGCTTGGGATAACGAATCAACCCGACGGAACCGACTCCCAGCGCGGCGGCGGCAAAAGCGACACCGACAATCCACGGGAATCCTTGCCGCTCGTGCAAGCCAACCGCCACCAGCGGCGCCAACGACATCGCCAAATTGATGGTCAGCCCATAGAAGCCCATCCCCTCTCCCCGTCGTTGGGAAGGAATCACGTCGATCGCGATCGTGTTGCCGGACACGGATGTCAGTCCCATGAACCCTCCTTGCAGGAAACGAATCACGGCCAACGCGCCGAGCGTCAGCGCGAACCAATAGCCGACAAACAAACCGGCGAATATCGTGAAGGCGAACAGATAAAGCGCCTTACGGGAAAAGCAATCCACCAGATATCCCGAGAACGGACGGACGCACAACACGCCAATCGTATAAATGGACAACACCCAGCCTACCTCCGACGTGCCCATCCTCAATTCTTCCACCAAATAAATGGGTAGCGTGGGCATCAGCATGTAATACGCGAAGTTCATCAGGAAGTACGACACGCAACATTGTATGAAATTCCGATTCCAAAGCACGGCCTTACCACTTTCATTCATATTCGCTTAACTCCAGCCAACGCATCGTCTTCTCATCGATTTCCTCGATTACCTGAGCGATCCGGCGGGATTTCGCCAGCAAATCGTCCGGCGACAACGTGCCACTGCTCATCGCGGCTTCCAGCTCCGCCTTCTCCGCTTCCAAGGCGGCGATTTCCGTCTCCAATGCCTCAAACTCCTTCCGTTCCTTGAAGGTCAGCTTCTTCTTAGGCTCGTTATCGGAGCGGGCGCTCCGTTTCTCCGGCGCGGCGTTCCGGCTCGTCCGCGAGGCCGCGGCTTCTCTCTCCTCGATTTCCCGCGCTTGCTTCCACTCCCGATATTGGGAATAATTGCCGGGGAACTCCTTGATATCGGCATTTCCTTTAAAGACCAACAGATGATCCACCACCTTGTCCATAAAATAACGGTCGTGCGAGACGACAATCAGGCAACCCTTAAAGTTCCGCAAATACTCCTCCAGCACGTTTAGGGTGACGATATCCAAATCGTTGGTCGGCTCGTCGAGCACCAGGAAATTAGGGCTACGCATCAACACCGTGCAGAGATACAAACGGCGCTTCTCGCCTCCGCTCAATTTATAGACATAATTGTGCTGCTTGTCCGGCGTAAACAGGAAATAACTCAAGAATTGGGAAACGCCCAGCCGCTGGCCGTTACCCAGGTCCACGTACTCCGCGATGGCCTGTACTACATCGATTACTGTCATCCGCTCGTCGAAGCGCAGCCCTTCCTGGCTGTAATACCCGAAGCGCACCGTCTCGCCCACGTCGAACGATCCGCTATCCGGCTCCACCTCGCCCATCAACATCTTGATAAAGGTCGATTTGCCCGTCCCGTTGTTGCCTACGATGCCCATCTTCTCATAACGGGCGAATATGTAATTGAAATCCTCCGTTATCTTGATATCCCCGAAGCGTTTGCTCACGTGCGACGCCTCGAAGATCTTCGACCCGATATACGAGGCTTTCATGTCGAGGTTCATCGAACCGAGTTCCCGGGGTTGCCGCGCCTTCTTCTCCAATTCGTAAAACGCGTCAATCCGGTACTGGGCTTTCGTCCCTCGCGCTTGTGGTTGGCGACGCATCCAGTCCAGCTCCTTACGAAGCAAGTTCCTCGCCCGCTCCACCTCCGCGTTCATCGCCTCGACACGCTCCTGGCGCTTCTCCAGGTAATAGGCATAATTCCCTTTATAGGAATAAACCCGCCGGTTATCGATCTCTATAATCTCGCCGCAAACCCGGTCCAGGAAATAACGGTCGTGCGTCACCATCAAGATGCTGATATTCGCCCGGCTTAGGTAATCCTCCAGCCATTCCGTCATCTCCAGATCCAAGTGGTTGGTCGGCTCGTCCAGGATAATCAGTTCCGGTTCCGTGATCAGGACATTCGCCAGCGCCACACGCTTCAGCTGCCCGCCGGACAACGAGCCTATCCGTTGGTCGAAATCATGGATGTTCAGCCGCCCGAGGATTCGCTTCGCCTTCTGCTCGTAATCCCACGCCTTCAGGCTATCCATGCGACTCAGCAAGTCGTCCAGCCCCGCGTGATCCGGATGGGCCATCGCCTCCTCGTACGCGGCGATCAGCCGCACGGTCTCGTTCGTCGAGTAAAAACAAGCCTGCAATACGGTCAAGTCCTCCGGATAAGTGGGCGACTGTTCCAAATAGCCCACCCGTAAATCCTTGCGAAACGTCACCTCGCCCGCGTCATAATCCTCCTTGCCCGCGATAATATTTAATAAGGTAGTCTTTCCAGCCCCGTTCTTGGCGATCAGCCCTATCTTCTGCCCTTGCGCGACGCCGAACGTCACGTCCTCGAAAAGCAACTTGTCGCCAAAGCTCTTCGTCAGCTTGTCTACCTGCAAATAACTTACCATAATCTCTCGCTTCCTTCTAAAATCGCGAGCAAAATTAATGGAATAATTCGGAATAACGAATTCCCTAAGCAAGATACACCTCTCTGCACCTATAAAGGCTTAACGTTAATAAACGCCAAAAGACTTGCTATATAAAATACTGTTTCTACCTTTGTGTTCGACAAGATTGTCGAACTTGTTTGTCGAAGTAATAGCAAATCGAGATGAAAGAGAACGAACAGAACAAAGAACAAACCATCCTGGAAGCGGCGGAAGCCGAGTTCTTGGAGAAAGGTTACGACGGAGCGAAGATGCTCTCTATCGCCCGGAGGGCTGGAGTGGCGCATTCGATGCTGCATTATTATTATAGGAGTAAGGAGAATTTGTTTCAAGCGGTCATGTTGCGGAAGACGCGCGAGATTGTCCCTATGTTCCGAGGAATTTTCGAGCAAGGTTTGTCGTTCGAGGAGACGTTGAACCGTATCCGTGAGGCACGCGACCATTACTTGTTGACTCAAGTGTCCCAAATGCCTTATTTTCTTTTATCGGAAATGCTATTGAAGCCGGAGAACCGGGCGATGGTGATTGGTTTGCTCGAACGGGTGGAACCTATCCAGCGGGTAAAGGAAATGTTGGAGGCGGAAATAGAGGCGGGTAGAATCCGTTCCATACAATTTGGCGATTTTCTCTTTATGTTGCTTACGTTTGATACCGCTTCATTAACCGCTATTTCCGCTTGCAGGGAGAAAGAAGGAATAGAGACGGAGGTCGCGGAGCGATTAATAGCGTCGTATCGTGAACATAATATGCAACTCATCTTGGAAGCATTGAAGCCTTAATTTTTTTTATCCCTGCATCGACAAGATTGTCGAACAAAACAGACGAAAGAATCAATTAACATATAAAACAAATGGATATGCGAATAAAGACAATCATTTTCTTCCTTGCGCTTGTGTCTTATGCTCCTTGTTTCGCCCAGCTTAGCATCGAGGCGTGTTATGAGAAAGCGCGGGCGAATTATCCGCTTATCAAGCAATACGGTTTGATAGAAAAGACGAAGGAATATAATCTTTCGAACGCGGCTAAGGGGTATTTGCCTCAAGTGACATTCTCCGCGCAGGCTACTTATCAGTCGGACGTGACGGAAATTCCTATCAACCTCGACGCTATCGGCTTGACGGGTGTCGAGATTCCTTCGGTAAGTCAAGACCAGTACAAAATGGAGCTCGCCTTGAGCCAAACGCTCTGGGACGGAGGCGCGATACGCTCGGAAAGGAAAACCCTCCGCACGCAGGCGGAAGTGGACCAACGGGATATGGATGTCAGCATGTATACTATCAACGAGCGGGTAAACCAGCTGTATTTCGGCGTTTTGCTCGCCGAGGCGCAACTGGAGCAGAACAAAGTGCTGCAAGCGGAACTGCGGCGGAATTGCGACCAAGTATCCTCGTATATCAAGAACGGCATTGCTAACCAGTCGGATTTGGACGCTATCCAGGTGGATTTGCTGAAGGCGAAGCAGACGGAAGCGCAATTCGAGCATACCAA
>DXEN01000087.1 GCA_019114945.1 Candidatus Parabacteroides intestinigallinarum
CAAGTACTCCGCGATGGAGGAACAAGCGGGAATGGTTATTAATAATAATGTTAATATTAGTAATAGGTTAAATTAAAGTACACGATCCATCTGCTCCGTGAGGAGCGGAGGATTGGAAAGAACAAGATCCCTGTCGGGTTGCGTAATGCGTCCGGCGGGGATTTTTGACAATTAACAATTGACAATTGACAATTGATGATTGACAATTGACGATTTATGATTTATGAGTCTGTGTATGGCATGCAGACGACGCAGGCGCAGATTTATTTAATTATAAATCAATAAAAATCTGCGTTCATCCGCTCAATCTGTGTTTTCTGCGTGCTTTTCCGCAATTTGACACATCCACCCGATTTCCATGCTCTCTCGTGTCATTCGTATGCCAATACCTAATTTGAACTATAGAAAGGAGGTGGCTTATTGTATTAATTCAATTTTATATTCGTTTTAAACCTATACTTTCGCGATGTATTTCTTACTTTTGTAGGGAAAGGAATGGAGATATAAATAGGATAGGTAAAACGTTATGAAGATGAGACGAACGATCTTTCTATGGATGCTGGCGATGCTCGCTTTTCACGCGGCGGGCCAGCGGGCGTTGACGTTGGAGGAGTGCCGGCAATTGGCGATCCAGAACAATAAGGAGCTACGTATCTCGGCGGAGAAAATCCGCATGGCGGATAACGAGAAAAAGGCCGCTTTCACGCAATACTTCCCTAAGCTATCGGCGAGTGGCGCCTATCTGTGGAACCAGAAGGACTTGAACCTGCTGGATATGGGAGCGTTGACATCCTCGCTCGCCTCCTCGCTGGGCGGCTTGGCGGAATTGCCCGCCATCCAGCAACTGATGGGCGGGGTTAACGACTTGCAACACATTGACGTGCAAAACATTTGGGTAGGAAACGTCTCGTTGGTGCAGCCCGTATTCATGGGAGGGAAGATTATCACTTATAATCAAATCCAGAAATACGCCAAGCAATTGGCCGCATCCTTGAACGATACCCAGCTGCAGGAGGTGATTTACCAGACGGATAAGAGTTATTGGCAAGTGATATCGCTGGTGAATAAGAAGAAGCTGGCGGACGCGTACGTGGATTTGCTCCGGAAGATGGACGCGGATATGACCGCCCTGATACAAGAGGGGCTCGCGACCGAGGCGGAAGGACTCTCCGTGAAAGTGAAGCTGAACGAGGCGGAGATGGCCCAGACGAAGGTGGAGAATGGTTTGGCGCTGTCGCGTATGCTGCTGGCGCGGATTTGCGGATTGCCCTTGGAGGACGATATCGCCCTGGCGGACGAGCCTTTGGACGATTTCCCGGAGGCGAGTGGGCAAACCCTCGCCGACCTGAACGAGGCGTTTATGAACCGGAGCGAGTTGAGGAGCTTGGATCTGGCGAAGAAAATCTATCAAGGAAAAGAGCGCGTCGTATTGGCGGATTTGTTGCCCAACGTAGCGTTGTCGGTGAATTATTTCGTAACGAACCCCAATGTGTTCAATGGATTCAAGAATGATTTCGCTGGGATGTTCAACGTGGGCGTGATGGTGCGTGTGCCGCTCTCGGCTTGGTGGGAGGGTACCTATAAGCGCAACGCCGCCCGCGCGGAGACCCGCATCAAGGAGTTGGAATGGATGGATGCCCGCGAGAAGATCGAGTTGCAGGTGAACCAATCGGTCTATCAAGTGAACGAGGCGGGGAAAAGACTCATCGCCTCCTCCCGGAATATGGAGAACGCGGAGGAGAACTTGCGCCGGGCGAACCTGGGCTTCGAGGAGGGTGTCATTCCCGCCTTGAACCTGATGGAGGCGCAGACCGCCTGGTTGTCCGCCCGCTCCGAGCTGATCGACGCGCAGATCGAGGTGAAGCTGACCAAGGTATATCTGGATAAGGCATTGGGACGGTTATCCCATCCGGATAGTAAAGAGAGGCAATAGAAAGTAATAACAGCATAAAATCGATAAAAGATGGACGAGCAAAAGAAATTTTCGATGAATAACATGATGCTGGCCTTCATCGCGGTATTGGTAGTGGTCGGGCTGGTCGCGCTGGCGGGCTTTTTCCTGCTGACCCCGCCCGACGATATCATCATGGGGCAAGCGGAGGCGACAGAGGTGCGTATATCGGGAAAGGTGCCGGGGCGTATCCTTTCTTATCGCTTTGGCGAGGGTGACCGCGTGAAGGCGGGCGATACGCTGGTGTTCCTGGATACGCCGGAGGTGATGGCGAAGCTGAGGCAGGCTGAGGCCGCGCGTGCCGCCGCCGAGGCGCAGAACGCGAAGGCCCTAAAAGGGGCGCGCGAGCAAGAGATAGCCGCCGCTTTCGAGATGTGGCAGAAAGCCCAGGCGGGACTGACAATCGCCGAGAAATCGTTCAACCGTGTACGGAACCTGTACGAGAAGGGGGTCGTTTCCGCCCAGAAGAAGGATGAGGCCGAGGCCAATTACAACGCGATGGTCGCCACGGAGAAGGCCGCCCGCTCGCAATATGAGATGGCGAAAGAGGGCGCCCGGAAAGAGGACAAGGCCGCTACCGCCGCCATGGTGGAGCGTGCGCAAGGAGCGATCGCCGAGGTCGAGTCGTACGTCGAGGAACGCGCTCTGCTCTCGCCGATAGACGGGGAGGTGACCGAGCGTTTCCCGGAGGTCGGCGAGCTGGTGGGTACGGGTGCGCCCATCATGCACATCGCGGACCTGACGGATATGTGGGTAACCTTTAGCATTCGCGAGGATTTGCTGAAAGATATCCGGATAGGCTCGGAGGTGAACGCTTTTATCCCCGCGTTGGGCGACCAGCCGGTACGCCTGAAGGTTTATTATATGAAGGATATGGGTACCTACGCCGCATGGAAAGCGACCAAGACGAACGGACAATACGACTCCAAGACGTTCGAGGTACGTGCCCGTCCCATAGAGAAAGTGGCCGACCTTCGTCCGGGTATGTCCGTTATCTTAAAGAAAAAAGGTAAGGAGATCTTATGACCGGGCCGGCATGCGTACATAGAATCGGGCGGATTATGAAACGGGAAGCGCGGCGGATGTTCTCCCAGCCGCTTTACCTTTTCTGTATGCTGTTCGCTCCCGCGATCAGCATCCTCTTCTTTGTCTCCTTGATGAACGAGGGGTTGCCTACCGATTTGCCGATCGCCGTGGTGGATATGGATAACTCGGCTACATCGCGTAACCTGATTCGGCAATTGGACGCTTTTGAGCAGACCGAGGTGTACCTGAAGACCGCCTCGTTCGCGGAAGCCCGCCGGGAGATGCAGAAGGGAACCGTTTACGGCATCTTTTACATCCCCCCGTCGTTCGCCGCGGATGCCACGTCGGGCAAGCAACCCCGTTTGTCTTTCTATACGAATGGAGGGTACCTGATAGCCGCCTCGTTGCTCTTCCGGGATATGAAGACGATGTCGGTACTGGCGGGAGCCGCCGTCGGCCTGGAAACCGGTCTGGCGAAGGGATATACGGAGGACCAGATCATGAGCCAGCTGCAACCGATCGTGATCGATACGCATCCGTTGGGCAATCCGTGGTTGAACTACTCGGTGTATCTGAATAATACCTTGTTGCCGGGCATCCTGCAATTGATGATATTCTTGGTAACCGTGTTCAGCATCGGCACGGAGATCAAGTACGCGACCGCCCGGGAATGGCTGGCTTTGGGAAGAGGCTCGCTCACGGTGAGCTTGTTGGGTAAGCTATTGCCCCAAACGCTTGTTTTCACGCTCGTGGGATTTATGTGTGCCGCGGTGTTGTATGGGCTGCAGGCTTTCCCGCTACAAAGCGGATGGGGGCCGATGCTATTGGCGATCTTCCTGTTGGTCATCGCCTCGCAAGCGGTGGGCGTGTTCATGATCGGTGTCTTGCCGACGCTTCGCCTGGGCTTGAGTTTCGCCAGCCTGTTCGGGATGATCTCTTTCTCGATCGTGGGATTCTCCTTCCCGGTACAGGGGATGGACCCTACCTTGCAGGCGCTCGCCACGTTGTTCCCGTTGCGTCATTATTTCTTGATATACGTAGACCAGGCGCTGAACGGACGGGCGTTGCTGTATTCGATTGGCGAGTACGGGTGGTTGTTGTGCTTCCTGGTCCTTCCGTTCCTGATCGGACGGAATTTGAAAGGAGCCTTACGGGACTTCAAGTATATACCTTAAAAACATTCGGCGATGAAAAGAGAATATCGTTTTCGATATATGGTGCTGGAGGGTATCCGGGATTTGTTCTATATCTGGAAAGATGAGATGCGAAACGTGTTCAAGGACGCGGGCGTGGTGATTTTCTTTTTCCTGGTACCGCTCGCTTACCCCGTATTGTACGCGTTTATCTATAATAACGAGGTAGTGCATGAGGCCCGATTGGTGGTCGTGGATCCCTGCGACTCGTACCTGAGCCGGGAATTCACGCGGAGGGTCGACGCTACGGCGGATGTGCGTGTCGTACGGGTTTGCACGGATATGGCGGAAGCGAAAAGGATGGTAGACGAGAAGCGGGCGTATGGCATCTTGTCGTTCCCGGAGGATTTCAGCCGCTCGCTGCATACGGGGCGGCAAGCCACGGTATCGCTGTATTGCGACATGAGCTCGTTGCTCTTTTACAAAGCGTTCCTGTTATCGGCCACGGAGGTTTCCCTGGAAATGGGGAAAGAGCTCCGGGCGCGTACCTCCCCTTCCTCGACGGAGGAGATGGAGCGGATCGCGGTCGACCCGATTCCGTATGAATCCGTGAACCTGTTCAATACCCAGAATGGGTTCGCCAGTTTCCTGGTGCCTGCCATCCTGATGTTGGTATTGCAACAGACCTTGATTTTAGGTATAGGGATGCTGGGCGGAACGGTGCGCGAGAAGAATCGCTTCCATGGATTGGTGCCTATAAACGCCCGTTTCAAGGGGACGTTGCGGATTGTCTTCGGGAAATCCTTGGCCTATATCGTGTTATATGCGTTCGTCAGCATTTGGGTATTGGCGATTGTCCCGCGGTTGTTCTCCCTGCCCCAGATTGGCGACCCGCGTGTGATCGCGTTGTTCTTGTTGCCCTATTTATTCGCCTGCATCTTCCTGTCGATGACCCTATCGGGGTTCATGCGAAGCCGCGAGTCGCCGATGCTGGTATTCGTGTTCACCTCGGTCATCCTGTTATTTATGTCGGGAGTCTCGTGGCCGGAGGCGGCGGTCCCTCCTTTTTGGAAAGCGATGTCGTACCTGTTCCCCTCCACGCCGGGTATCCAGGGATTCATTCGCATAAACACCTGTGGGGCAACGTTGAACGAGGTATCCACGCCTTATCGGGTGTTGTGGATCCAAGCGGGCGTTTATTTTATCGCCACCTGCTTGATCTATCGTTATCAGATTATTCGCGGTCGCCGATTGTTGATAAAACGGCACCGTGAGCTAAAACGGAGGCGTATGTCGCGGTTAAAAACAAAGAGTAACGATGTTATTCATAGAATTTAACTCTATAAGCACCGCAAAGCTTGGAATATAGTCTTACTTTTGCGAAAAAGTATCAATAAGACTATAAAAGTAGCTATTATGCAGAACAGACGGAATTTTTTAAAGCAAGCTTCACTTTTGCTTGCGGGTGGTTTGGTAGCTCCGCAAATCTTATCTTCTTGCGGAGGAAAGAGCGCGTCGAACGGCGCGGTAGCGGAAGCCGCGGGCGAGGCCGCTAAGAAACACATCGGCCTTCAATTGTATTCCTTGCGGGACGATATCAACGACTTGGGTATCCAGAAGGTATTGGAGATCGTATCGAAGATGGGGTACGTGAATCTGGAGACCGCCGGTTATAGCGACGATGGCAAGATCTACGGCGTAGACCCGGCCGAGTTCAAGAAGATGTGCAACGACTTGGGTATGCGGGCCACTAGCGCGCACCTCTCTCATTTCCTGGGCGACGATATGAACAAGGATTTGGTTTGGTGGAACAACGCGATCGAGGCGCATAAGAAAGCGGGCATGAAGTATATGGTGATGCCGGTTTCCCCGATCAACGAGAAAGCCTCGCTGGACGACTTGAAGCGTTATTTCGGCGATTATTTCTATCAGATAGGCTTGGCGGCCGCGGGCGCGGGCATCAAGTTCGGTTATCATAACCACGATTATGAGTTCAAGCAAATCGACGGTAAGTTGATTTACGACCAGATGTTGGAATACTCAAGCCCGGATCACATCTTCTTCGAGATGGATGTATATTGGGTAAAACGAGGCGGCCAGGATCCGGTAGAGTACTTGAAGAAATACCCGAAACGCTTCCCGGTTCTCCACATCAAGGACGAGACGGCTATCGGCGCGAGCGGTACGATCGACTTCAAGCCCATCTTCGACCAGGCTTACGCGAACGGCATGAAGGATTGGTACGTAGAGGTAGAGCGTTACGACGGCACGCCGCAGGAGGATGTACAGAAGAGCTACGATTTCTTGAGCAACGCCGCTTTCGTGAAATAATAGCGCACGCGAAAAGTATATATGAGAAAGGCTCCGGAAATTCCGGAGCCTTTCTTATGATTGGCCTCTTTCTACAGGTTTACGACACCCTCCTCGCGGGCCTGCTCCTCGCCCGAGGGCGTAATCAGCTTGTAACCCTTTCCATGGATATTGATGATCTCGATACCCGGATCGTCGCGCAATAACTTACGCAATTTCGTGATATATACGTCCATGCTGCGGGCGTTGAAATAGTTGTCGTCCACCCAGATCGTCTTCAGCGCGTAGTTGCGCTCCAGGATCTCGTTGGCGTGCGCGCACAAAAGGCTCAGCAATTCGCACTCCTTCGTGGTCAGCTTCGTCACCTTCTCGCCGATGGTCAAGGTCTGTTTCTGGGTATCGAACAAGAAATTACCCAGCTTGTAGAAAGGAATATCCTTCATCTTCTTCCCTTTCACGCGGCGAAGGATCGCCTCGATACGGAGCAACAACTCTTCCATGCTGAACGGTTTGGTCAGGTAATCGTCCGCGCCGATCTTGAATCCCTCCAACACATCTTCCTTCATGGTCTTGGCCGTCAGGAAGATGATAGGAATCTCCGGATTAATCGAGCGGATTTCTTGCGCCAAGGTGAATCCGTCTTTCTTCGGCATCATTACGTCCAATACGCAAAGGTCGTATTTCCCTTTCGTGAAACCTTTGTAGCCAGCCTCTCCATCGGAGAACAGATCCGTCACATACCCTTTCGCTTGTAAGTATTCTCTTAAAAGCATTCCTAAATTCTCGTCATCTTCGCAAAAGAAGATCTTCAGTTTTTCTTCCATAATTAACTTTTTATAAGAGGTAAAGTAATAATAAATTTCGTCCCGATATTCCCGGCCCCATTCTCGGCACGGATCGTGCCTTTATGGTCCTCGATAATCTTACGCACATAGGCGAGGCCCAATCCGAACCCTTTCACGTCGTGCACGTTGCCTGTCGGCACACGGAAGAAACGGTCGAACACTTTCTTCAAATATTCTTTCTTGATACCGATGCCATTGTCCTCCACGGAGATTTGCAGCTTCCCGTTCTCGTTCCACGTGCGGGCCATCAGCGTGAGGGGCACCTCCGGGCGGCGGTATTTCACCGCGTTGTCCATCAGGTTGAACAATACGTTGGTGATGTGCATCTCGTCGGCGTAAATCACCGATTCCGTCGCTTGCAGGTCGATATCCATCGTGCCCCCGTATTTCTCTACTTTCAGCACGAACGTATTCGCCACGTTGGCCACCAGGTCGTTCGCGTCGATCTCCTTCAGCTTGAGCGCCGCCTTCTGACGCTCGAATAGCGACATCTGCAGCACTTTCTCCACCAGGAAGCCCAGCCGTTTCGTCTCGTCGTTGATGACGCCTGAGATATGCTTGAACACGTCCGGGCTCTTGGTGATATCCGAATCCTTCAGCATCTGCGCGGCGAGCGAGATGGTGGAGACCGGTGTCTTCAGCTCGTGTGTCATGTTGTTGATAAAATCGTTCTTCATCTCCGATAGTTTCTTCTGGCGGAACACGATATAAATCGAGAATATAAACGTGCAAAGCAAGATGGCCGAGAAGATGACCGATGGCACGATGAAGGTGACCGAGCTGGAGATATAATCCCCCTTCGTCGGGAAATAGACCCGTAGGTAATTCAATTTCGAGGGCGGGTCGTTCGGGAACAGCACTTGGGTGATCACGTCGGAGGCGATGGGTTGTTTCTGGATCTCCCCGCTCTGGTACACCACGTTGCCGTCCTTGTTGATCACCGAGAAGACAAACGGCAGGTTCAGGCCGTTGTTGATGAACTCCGTCTTCAGGTAGTTGTTCAGCTTCTTGAAGTCGACGCGCTCCTCGATAGGCTTCAGGTTCGCCGTATACAATATATTATAGATCACCTCCTCGATGAGTCCTCCTTGGTACTGGTACCTCCGTTTCAAGGTCTTTTGCAGGTCCTTGGAGGTGTTGATAATGCTATTGGTGGCCCGGCGGGTCGAGGAGAGCGACGAGAGCGGCTCCACCTTGCGCGCGCTGAAGCCGCGCATCTCGATATGCCCCACGGTGGTCCCGTTCGAGTCCTGGATGTGCAGCTGGTATTGCTCCTGGCTGATCACGTCGCCTAGGCTCTTCACGTCCGGAGCGTTCTGGTACATGAAGTTGGTCTCGTCGCGGTTGATGTCTTCCTCCAGGTATTTGCGCGTCTCATCCAACTCTAAGTTCTTCGATACTTGGCGCAGGCTCCGCTTCACGGTCTCGTTGAACTGCTCGCTGCGTGTCTTAAGTATAATGCTCACGTAGTTCACCTGCAGGTATAATAACCCTGCGAAGGCGAACGCCATTACGGCCGCGAGCAACCAAATCGTAGACTTCCTCATATCTCTAATTCCCTTCTGCTATTATAACGGCAAATAACGCACATATTGTTTTAATATTCACGCAAAAAAAGTAAAAATAGATTCGTGATGTGTTAATAATATCAGAGGCTCCTTCCCGGAGGCGGTGGAGGAGGGGTGGGTGTTCCCATCGGGCCCCTTCTTCCGGCCCTGCCCGGCCCTCTCGCGTCGCTTTGGGTGGCGCCTCCCTTGAACAGGCTGAAGCGGTAGATGAAGTGTACCATGAAGTAGCTGCCCAGCGTGTTGTACTCCGCGTCTTGCGTGTAATTGGCCGTGATGGAGCGGGATATGTTGCTCCGTTGCCGTAGGATGTCGTATATCTTCACCCGGAGCGTCCCCTGGTTGTTCTTCAGGAACGACTTGGAGAGGGAAGCGTTCCAGAGCGTCTCGTTCAGCTTGAACCCGTCGCCGTAGCCGGAGTTGGCGGACCAGGTTACGTCGCTCTCCACCTTGATGCCGAGCGGCAGGTAGAGCGTGGTGTAGCCCCCCACGCCGTAGTTCAGTGTATTCAGGTCGTTCTCGGCTTGCAAGGAGTTGCGGACGCGGTTGTAGCGGATGTTCCCGTTCAGCCCGATATCCAGGAGGGAGGAGCGGAAATCGATGCTCGCCCGTTCGGACAGGGTGATGTTCTTGTTCGTGTTCCTCGCCTCGTTGATGTATCCGTTGCTATTGGCGAACGAGGCCATGGTGGTCGTGCTCGCCGAGAATTTCTTGTTTCGCAAGGGCGTGTTCAGCATCATCCGGAGGTTGGCGTTGTAGTTCCCGTTCACGTTGCGGTAGGAGGTCGTTTTTACGCCGGTCTCCGCGTCGTACGAGGCGTAGCTGACGATGTCGTTGACGATGTAGCTCCCGCTGGCCATCACCATGAACGCCCGTTGCCGCTCCGGCTCGAACCGCTGGAAGCGGATGTTCACGTTGTTCGTGTAGCGCGGCTTCAGGTCGGGGTTGCCCACGCGGATATTGGTCGGGTTCGAGATGTCGGCCACGGGTTGTAGCTGCGTCATGCTGGGCTGGCTGGTCCGTCCGTTGTAATGCACCTGCAGGTTGGTGCGCTTGTCGAACAGGTAATTGAAACGGACCATCGGCGATAGGTTCACCACCGTGCGGCTCAGTCGGGAGAGGGTCGTGTCGCCCACGAAGTTCTCGCTGCTCGTGTACGAGGGGTCCAGGTTCAGCCCCACCGTGTAATTGAACTTCTCCCGGCGCGAGCGGAAGCTCAGGCTCGCCCGCTGGTTGATGAAGTTGTTGCGATAGCTCTGGCTATAGGCCGTGTCCAGCACGTTATAGATACCGTCGGCGTCGGGGGCGTAGACGTACTTCAGCGCCTCCTGCTTGCGTTGGCTGAGGCTGTACGTGGCTTGCAGGAAGTTGTTGTTCCCGAGCGGCTCCACCCACGAGAGGTATACACGGTAGTTGAACCCGTTGTTCTCGTAGCGCGAGCGTTGGTCGATCACGCTGTTCCGCCCGGCGTCCGTCTGGTTGAAATAGACGATGTCCGAGCGGTTCGCCCCATCGCTTCGGGTATGGCTGCTCCCGCCCGCCAGCGTCATGCTGAAGACACGTCCCGCGCTGTTCAGCTTCCGGCTGAAATCGAGGTTCACGCCCAGGTTGTATCCGTCGCTCACGGAGTGATTGCTCGTCCGGTTCGTGTTGACGGTATCCCGTTCGTTATCCAGCGTTATCTCGTCGCTTTGGCTATCGCTCACGCTATGGCTCAGGCTGAAATCCGGGCGGAAGATGAGTCGGGTGAGCGTGTCGGGTTGCCATTCCAAGCGGAAATCCACGCCGATGTTATCGCTTTTTGTCCGGCTGTTCGCCTCGCTATGATCGTACGAGGCGCTATCGCCGGGCAGCACGTTCCGCCGTTCGCTTTTCCCCCACGCCTCGTTGTCGGAACGTGCGTAGCGGGTATTTCCTCCTAACACAAGATTCGGGGTGAATTCCTTGCTGAAGTTCAGTCCGGCGTTGCCCGACGAGGTAATGCCGCTCCCGGCTCCTCCGCCTCCGCGTCGTCCGCCCATGCCGGAGAACATGGTTGATGCCATGTCCGAGAAGCCCATGTTGTTCGTGTTGTTCGCCCCGCCCATCAGCGTGATCTGGTCGTTCTCCACGAAGCGGTTCACCATCGCGTTGCCCTCGTAGCGGTCCTCGCTACCGTAGCCCGCATAGGCGTTGCCGAACCAGCCTTGCTTCATGCCCGGTTTCACCGTGAGGTTGATCACGGTCTCTTCCTCGCCATCGTCGAAGCCGGTCATCCGCGCCATGTCGCTCTTCTTGTCCAGCACTTGCAGCTTGTCTATCATCTTGGCGGGCAGGTTCTTCGAGGCGATCGCCGGGTCGTCGGAGAAGAACTCCTTCCCGTCCACCATCACCTTTTGGATTTCCTTCCCGTTGACGGTTATCTTGCCATCGCTCCCCACCTCTACGCCGGGCATCTTCCGCAGCAGGTCCTCCAGCACGGCGCCCTCGGTCAGCTTGTAGGAGTCGGCGTTGTATTCCACGGTGTCGTTGCGGAACGTTACCTCCGGCGCTTTCCCCACCACCACCGCCTCGCCCAGCGGGATGGAGGCGTCGGTCAGCTCCAGCGTCCCCACCTGTACCGTCGCCTTCCGCCCGGTGACGCGCACGTCCCGGTAGACGGGGTTGAATCCTACGAACGAGATGTGGAGCAGGTAGCGGCCTGCCGGCGCGTTCCTCAGGGTGAAGCGCCCGTCGCGCCCGCTGGTAGTCCCTCGCGCCATGCTGCTGTCCTGGGGGTGCAACAAGCGGACGGTGGCTTGTTCCACCGGCTCTCCCGTCGCCAGCTCGATCACCCGGCCGGCGATGTCGCTTTTTTTGGTCTGCCCCGTCGCCACCGCGGGGAGGAGGAGGCAGGCTATCGCGATCAGTGATAGATAGATGATATTCTTTTTTCTCATTTCCCGGAACGTTTCGTGGTATACGTCCCCCTTTTGACCCGCGGGGCATCCAATCGTTTAATTGGTGGGGGTGATTTTTTGCCTATTTCTGAGACAAAATCGGAAAGCATGGTTTCGCGGCGTGCGAAACATAGATTCGTGCGTCCGAGAGCTATGTTTTGCTATCTCGATAATAATGTGTACATTCGCGGGTAAACAATATAAAGAGAATGAGATACAATACGGAAGAAAAAAGACTGGCCTTGCCGGAATACGGGCGCAATATCCAGAACATGGTGGATTATTGCGTGACCATCCAGGACCGGGAGGAACGCAAGCGTTGCGCGAACGCGATTATCAACATCATGGGGAATATGTTCCCGCACCTGCGCGACGTGAATGATTTCAAGCATATCTTATGGGATCATCTGGCCATCATGGCGGATTTCAAGCTCGATATCGATTACCCGTACGAGATCGTGCGGAAAGAGAACTTGTACAACCGCCCGCCCCGCATCCCTTACAATAACAACCGGATTCGTTACCGGCATTACGGGAAGACGCTGGAGCTGATGATCAACAAGGCGACCCGGCTGGAGCCGGGGCCGGAGAGGAGCCAGCTGATCCGTCTGCTGGCGAACCAGATGAAGAAATCGTTCCTGACATGGAACAAGGAGAGCGTGGACGACCGGAAGATCTTCAAGGACCTGGAAGAGCTCTCGGGCGGCAAGATCGTCCTGAACGAGAACGAGCACAAGCTGACGGAGAGCCGCGAGATATTGGCGCGGAATAATAGCGGGAATAAACGTAATTTCACGCGTAAAGGCCGATGAGCTCGTTCGTGATAGAAGGCGGCTACCGCTTGTCGGGCGAGATTACCCCCCAGGGCGCCAAGAACGAGGCGCTGGAGGTGATATGCGCCACGCTGCTCACGCCGGAGCGGGTGACCATCCATAACGTCCCCGATATACTGGACGTGAACAACCTGATACAGCTGCTGCGGGATATGCGGGTGAAGGTGGAGCGTCCCGCCATGGGCACCTATACCTTCCAGGCGGACGAGGTGGACCTGGAGTACCTGGCCACCGACGAGTTCCTGCGCCGTAGCGCCAGCCTGCGCGGCTCGGTGATGATTGTAGGCCCCCTGTTGGCCCGCTTCGGGAAGGCGCTGATACCGAAACCGGGAGGCGACAAGATAGGACGCCGCCGGCTGGACACCCATTTCGCGGGCATCCGGAAACTGGGCGCCTCTTTCACATACGACCCCGCGCGGCACGTGTACGAGGTGGAGGCCCGGCGCTTGCGGGGCGCCTATATGCTGCTGGACGAGGCATCCGTGACCGGCACGGCCAATATCCTGATGGCCGCCACCCTCGCCGAGGGTGTCACGACGATTTACAACGCCGCTTGCGAGCCCTATCTGCAACAATTGTCGCGCCTGCTCAACCGCATGGGGGCGAGGATATCGGGCGTAGGCTCGAACCTGCTCACCATCGAGGGCGTGGACGCCTTGCGCGGCGCGGAGCATACCATCCTGCCCGATATGATAGAGGTGGGTAGCTTCATCGGCATGGCGGCCATGACCGGCTCGGAGCTCACGATCAAGGATACGGGGTACGACAACCTGGGCATTATCCCCGACGCGTTCCGCCGCCTGGGCATCACCGTGGAGCAACGGGGGGACGACATCCATATACCGCGGCACGACTCGTACGAGATAGAGACCTTCATCGATGGCTCGATCATGACCATCGCCGACGCTCCCTGGCCGGGGCTGACGCCTGATTTGCTGAGCGTATTCCTGGTGGTTGCCACGGAGGCGACGGGGAGCGTGCTGATTCACCAGAAGATGTTCGAGAGCCGCCTGTTCTTCGTGGACAAGCTGATAGACATGGGGGCGCAGATCATCTTGTGCGACCCGCACCGGGCCACCGTCATCGGGTTGGGCAACCGCTTCAAGCTGCGCGGCTCCACGATGGTATCGCCGGATATCCGGGCGGGCATCGCCTTGCTGATCGCCGCGATGAGCGCCGAGGGCACCAGCACGATCCATAATATCGACCAGATAGACCGGGGGTACCAGGACATCGACAAGCGATTGAACCGTATCGGGGCGCGTATCACCCGGATTTAAACAAAGGCCGCTTATGATAGAGAAAGAGGATGTTGTTAAGATAGGACGTTTCGCCAAGCCGCATGGCATCAAGGGCGAGTTGTCGCTGGTGACGGATTTCGAATGGCCGGAAGAGGGCGATGATATTTTCCTCATTTGCGAGATGGACGGTATTCTTGTCCCCTTCCTCGTGGAGGAGAGCCGTTACAAAAGCGATACCGTGACACTCGTGAAGCTGGAGGGCGTCGACTCGGAGGAGGAGGCGCGGCGGTTCGTGAACAAGGAGGTGTATTTCCCGTTGGAGGCCGTGGAAGGGGAGGTCCCGCTCGGGGAGATGACGTGGGACAACCTGATAGGCTATGCCGTGACCGATACGCATGCGGGCTATATAGGCGTGATAACGGATGTGGACGATACGACCGCGAACGTGCTGCTACGGATTGATCGCGCGGGCGGGGAGTTGCTGATACCCGCCGCCGAGGAGTTGATAACGGACGCCGATCATGAGGCGCGTCGCCTCGTGGTGTCCTTGCCGGAAGGTTTATTGGATCTATGAGGGAACGGAAGAGAAATACGAAATCGTTTTGGCACCGGATCCGGTTCAAATACAAGCTTTCCTTCATCAACGAGGGGACGCTGGAGGAGGTATGGTCGTTCCATCTTTCCCGGCTCTCGGCGTGTGTTATCTTGGCGATTTTCGCGTTTCTCATGATCGCCATCACGGCGTTTATCATCATCAAGACCCCCATCCGCAATTATCTGCCGGGCTATCTGGACGTGGAGATCCGCAAGGAGATCATCCAGAACGCCTTGCGGGCCGATTCCCTAGAACGCATGATGGAGGTGCAAGCGCTCTATTTAAATAATGTAGCCGGTATCCTCGCGGGCACGATAGAACTGGATTCGATCCGCCGGATCGATTCCCTGGCCAGCGAGGACATGAGTTACGAGATTCCCCGCGGCGAGCGCGAGGAGCGTTTCGTGGAGCGATACGAGGAAGAGGAGAAGTATAACCTGACCGTGTTGCCCGACCCCGGCAGGTCGCTTACGGGCGGGGCTTTTTTCTATAAACCGGTGAACGGGGTGGTCACGGCGCGTTACGAGACGGACATCCGTCATTACGGCGTGGATCTGGCGGCCGCTCCCAAGGAGAGCGTCCTGGCCACGTTGGACGGAACCGTGATTTATACCGGTTTCGATCCGGATCATGGCAATGTGATACAGATACAACATAAGAACGGATTCATCTCGGTCTACAAGCACAACGAGTCGTTGCTGAAGCGGGTAGGGGAGCGTGTGGTGGCGGGCGAGGCGATCGCCTTGGTCGGCAATACGGGGGAATTGTCCACCGGCCCGCACCTGCATTTCGAGTTGTGGTATAAAGGGAATCCCGTGAATCCGGAGGAATATATAGCTTTTTAGGAATCCATGAAGAAAAGACAGTTAGCGATATTAGGTTCGACGGGCTCCATCGGCACGCAAGCGCTGGAGGTCGTGGGCGAGCATCCCGACCAGTTCGAGGTATATGCCTTGACGGCCAACAATCAGGTGGACTTATTGATTAACCAGGCGCGGCGGTTCATGCCGGAGGTGGTGGTGATCGCCAACGAGCGGAAGTACCCCGAGCTGAAAGAGGCGTTGGAGGATTTGCCCATCAAGGTATGGGCGGGCGCCGACGCGATCGCCCAGATGGTGCAGGCGGAGCCGATCGATATGGTACTTACGGCGATGGTGGGCTATTCGGGCTTGCGCCCTACTATCGCGGCGATCCAGGCGGGGAAAGCGATCGCCTTGGCCAACAAGGAGACGTTGGTCGTGGCGGGCGAGCTGATCATGCGCTTGGCGGCGGAGCATAAGGTACCAATCCTTCCCGTCGACTCCGAGCATTCGGCGATATTCCAGTGCTTGGCCGGGTCGTTCGACAATCCCATCGAGAAAATCCTGCTGACCGCCTCGGGCGGGCCGTTCCGCACCAAGACGCTGGAGGAGTTGGCCACGGTGACGAAGGCGCAAGCCTTGCGGCATCCGAACTGGACGATGGGCGCGAAAATCACGATCGATTCCGCCTCGATGATGAATAAGGGTTTCGAGATGATCGAGGCGAAGTGGCTCTTTGGCGTGACCCCCGAACAAGTGCAGGTGGTGGTGCACCCGCAATCGGTGATCCACTCCATGGTGCAATTCGAGGATGGCGCCGTGATGGCCCAGCTGGGCATCCCCGACATGAAATTGCCGATCGCCTACGCCTTCTCGTTTCCGAAACGAATGAAGAGCCTGGCGCCGCGGTTGGATTTCCGCCAATACGCGACACTGACGTTCGAGGAGCCGGACACGAGGCGCTTCCGCAACCTGGCCTTCGCTTTCGAGGCCGTGCGGCAAGGCGGGAACATGCCTTGCGTCCTGAACGCCGCCAACGAGGTGGTCGTGGCCGCTTTCCTACGGGACGAGATCGGTTTCTTGCGCATGAGCGACGTGATAGAACGCACGATGGCGAAAGCCTCGTTTATCGCGAAGCCCTCGTACGAGGATTACGTAGCGACCGACGCCGAGGCGCGCCGGTTGGCTTCCGGGTTATTGTGAAATCATTAAAAAACAAACGATAGTAAATGGAAACTTTTTTGATTAAGACGTTACAACTCATCTTGAGCCTTTCGATATTGGTGATTATCCATGAGTTCGGGCATTTTCTGTTCGCCCGGCTCTTCAAGGTGCGTGTCGAGAAATTTTACTTGTTTTTCGACCCGTGGTTCTCGCTTTTCAAGTTCAAGCCGAAGAATAGCGAGACGGAGTACGGTATCGGTTGGCTCCCGTTGGGCGGCTATTGCAAGATCTCCGGCATGATCGATGAGAGCATGGATAAGGAAGCGATGGCGCAGCCCCCTAAGCCCTACGAGTTTCGCTCGAAACCGGCGGGGCAACGCTTGCTGATCATGATTGGCGGCGTGTTGTTCAACTTCTTGTTGGCGTTGTTCATCTATTCTATGATTCTTTTCGCGTGGGGCGATACGTTCCTGCCGTTGAAGAACATGAAGATGGGTATGAATTATAGCGAGACGTTCCACGACGTGGGCTTCCGGGACGGTGATATCTTGTTGCGGGCGGACGACGAGGAACTGGAACGCTTCGGGAGCGATTGCTTCCGGAAAGTGGTGGAGGCGCGGACCGTGACCGTCCTGCGCGACGGGAAGGAGACCGTTATTTCGATGCCGGAGGATATGATGCAACGATGCTTGCGCGACGGGAAAGGTTTCGCCGACCCCTATCGCATGCCGATGGTGGTGCGCGACTTGCCGATTAAAGACGCTCCCGCGGCCCTCGCGGGGATGCAGCCGGGGGATAGCGTGGTGGCGATCAATGGCTTGGCTACACCTACGTTCTACGACGCCTCCGAGCAACTGACCCTGCATAAGGGCCAGGACGTGACCATCGACTTCTACCGGAATGGTGCGCTCCAGTCGCTCACGATGCGGACCGACTCGCTGGGCAAGATCGGCGTGGCGGTAAAATTGCCTACGGAATTGTACCAGACCGTGACGCGTAAGTACAATTTCTTCGAGTCGTTCCCCGCCGGTATCGAGCTGGGCGTAAATACTTTGAAAGGGTACGTGAACGATATGAAATACGTGTTCACGAAGGAGGGAGCCTCCAGCCTGGGTGGTTTCGGTACCATCGGCGGCTTGTTCCCCTCCGTGTGGGATTGGCGGATTTTCTGGGAGCGTACGGCGTTCCTTTCGATTATCTTGGCCTTCATGAATATCTTGCCGATACCGGCGCTGGATGGCGGACACGTCATGTTCCTGCTATACGAGGTCATCGCCCGCCGGAAGCCCAGCGATAAGTTCCTGGAGTATGCGCAGATTACCGGCATGGCCATCTTGTTCGCCTTGTTGATCTACGCGAACGGGAACGACCTTTTCCGGTTTTTGGTGAAGTAGCGGACGTAGTATTTTAGAACCTTTAAAAAAAGATACGATGAGAACATCCCATGTAAAGAAAATGCTTTGTGGCGGGGCGCTCGCGCTCGCCACGTGCCCGGTTTTCGCCCAGCAAGCGAACGATCCCTGCCTGATTATCCGGGCGGACGATATGGGCTCGTTCCATGCCGCCAACGTGGCGTGTATGGAAGCGTACAAGAATGGAGTGGAGACTTCGATCGAAGTCATGGTGGTCACCCCGTGGTTCCCGGAGGCGGTCCGGATGTTGCGGGAGAATCCGGGTATCGACGTAGGGTTGCACCTTACCTTCACGAGCGAGTGGGATAACGTGAAATGGCGTCCCTTGACGCATTGTCCCAGCCTGACCGATAAGAATGGTTATTTCTTGCCCATGATGACGCCCAATCCCGCTTATCCGGGTTTGGCCATCACGGAGAACAAATGGGACTTGGCCGAGGTGGAGCGGGAGGCCCGGGCACAGATCGAGTTGGCGTTGCGGAATATCCCGTGGATTAGCCACGTGTCCGGTCATATGGGCGCTACGGGTTTCGCTCCGGAAGTGGTAGCGTTGATGAAGCGGCTCGCGGAAGAGTACGATTTGCCGATGATCGATCGTGTCGGCGCGATGGAGGAGTACGATTTCTCGTATCGGGGCTATGATGGCCCTTCGAGGACTCCCGCCGAGAAGGAGGCCAGTTTCCTCCGGATGCTGGATAAGCTGGAATCCGGCGAACGGTATATGTTTATCGATCATCCGGCGTTGGATAACGATGAGATGCGTACCGTGGGTCATATCGGTTACGAGCATGTAGCGGCCGACCGGCAAGGCGTGACCGACTTGCTGACGAGCGACCGGGTGAAACAGGCGTTGCGGGAGAAAGGAATCAAGCTGATTAGTTATAACGACCTGACGAAGTCGCTTCCCCGCGGCGAGTCGTCGAAAGCGATGGACAAAGCGTTCGATAAGTATCTGAAAGCCGTGGCCGACGCGGGGCAGGACCTGCACAGCATCATGATCGTACAGCGGGGGAAGGTCATTAAGGAACGATGGCTGGGCGAGGGGGCCTGGAACAAGCCGCATGTATTGAACTCCGTAAGCAAGACCTTTACGGCTACCGCGGTAGGTTTTGCCGTGGCCGAGGGGAAGTTGCGGTTGACGGATAAGGTGATTTCCTTCTTCCCGGATCAGTTGCCGGCCGAGATATCGCCGAACTTGGAGAAGCTGGAAGTGCGTCATTTGCTCACGATGTCGTCCGGTCACGACGTAGATCCGACACCTTTGACGCGAGGCGAGGATAGCCAGGAGCTTGATTGGGTACGGACCTTCCTTGCCGCGCCGTTGACGCACGAGCCGGGTACTTTCTTCGTGTATAATAGTTTGGGCACTTATATGCTTTCCGCTATCGTGCAGAAGGTAACGGGTGAGAAAGTAATCGATTATCTTTATCCTCGCTTATTCCGTCCGTTGGGCATTGTCGGGGCTACCTGGCAAGAGAGTCCGCAAGGTATCAATTGCGGCGGTTGGGGTTTGTATCTGAAGACGGAGGATTTGGCGAAGATGGGCCAACTCTTCTTGCAAAAAGGAACATGGAACGGCAAGCGGTTGCTTCCCGAGAGCTGGATAGACGAGGCTACCCGCTCGCATATCGCTTCCCTTCCCGCCGGTACCCGTAGGGAAGAGCTAACCATCAAGCCGAAGGATAGCGATTGGCTACAAGGCTATGGTTATCAAATGTGGCGATGCCGACACGACGCGGTACGTGCCGACGGGGCGAATGGGCAATATATCATTATCTTGCCGGAGCAAGAGGCCGTGATCGCCATGACCGCTAACATTGGCGATATGCAGGCCGAGATTAATCTGGTATGGAAATATCTGCTGCCCGCGTTGCGGTAGCGCGGATAGGCGTCAGGAATAAGGGGAGTGTCAAATTTTTGGACAGCGGTGTCAAAAAATTTGACACTCCTCGCTTTTATGGATTTTTGTATCTCGCTAATCCTTAGTGATATATCTGTTTTGGCACGCTCTTTGCTTCTGTTTCGGTAAAAAAGTAGAAAATATATTGAGCCATGAGACAGATAGTAATGACAACCATGCTCGCTTTCGGCCTTGTCGCCTTCACGGAGGGACAGGAGAAGCGATGGACGTTGGACGATTGTATGCGTTATGCCGTGGAGAATAGTCCCTCGGTGAAGAAACAGGTTTACACCGCGGATACCTACCGGGCGGAACGAAACGCCGCCGTAGCCGCGTTCTTCCCTACCGCCTCCGCCACCGTGGGGGCGCAGTATAGCTTCGGCCGGTCGATCGACCCCGCGACGAACGTCTACGAGAACACCTCCAACTTTAACAACGATTACGGATTGCAAACCACGATCCCCATCTTCACGGGCGGGCAACTCATCAATCAATGGTTGATGGCGAAGTCGAACCGCCGGATGGGTATCAACGACGTGCGGAAGGCGAAAGACGATATCGCCTTGAAAACGATGCAGGCCTATATGGACGTGGTGTATTACCAAGGCACCATCCGCATGGCGGAGGAGAAGCTGGAGGAGAGCCATCGCACGCTTTACAAGGCCCGCCGGCAGGAGGAGCTGGGTTTGAAAGGGAAGGCGGATGTCGCCCAGTTCGAGGCGCAAGTGGCCGCCGACGATTACGCCCTGACGCACCAGCGGAACTTGCTTAATACGGCGATGCTGACCTTGAAGGAGTCCATGAATTATCCGGCGGACTTGACCTTGGAAGTGGATACCGCCCTTCCGGTGATTGAGGAGGTGCCGGAGCTGGAGAACGTAGCGGAGATTTTCGCCTACGCCTCGTGCGAGAACCCTACCGCCCTGCAAGCCGAGTACGAGTTGACGCGTAGCAAGTATGAGTACCGCATCGCCAAGGGACAATTGCTCCCGTCTATCTATTTCAACGCCGGTATCTCGACCAGTTACTTCGAGAACCTGAAGTCCGAGACCTCGCCGACCGCTTTCCGCGAGCAATTCCGCAACAACCGGGGCGAGTATCTTTCCTTCAGTTTGAGTTTCCCGCTATTCGACGGATTGAGCCGGGTGACGAACGCCCGCCGGTATCGCAACAACTTACGGATTGCCCAGGAGACGCGTACGGAGGTGCTTCGCCAGTTGCGCACGGCGGTGGAGCAATCGGTGCTCGACCGCGAGGGCTACGCGAAGGAGGCGATCCAGATGGATAAGAAGGTTGATTCCGACGCGTTAGCCTACCGCGTCACGCTCCGGAAGTACGAGGAGGGCTTGATGAGCCCGCTCGACGTGCAGACCAGCGCCAACACCCTGTTGGAGTCGCGGGCGAACCTGCTCCAGAAACGGCTGATGTATCTGCTGAAAAGCAAGTTGGTGGATTATTATAAAGGAAAGCCGCTTTTTAATTGAGAATTGAGAATTAAGAATTGAGAATGAGAATAACAAACTGAAAACGATATGGACATTCAATTGGAGAAAAAGAAAGGGTTGCGGAAAAAACATATTCCGTACGTGATAGGTGGGGCGTTGTTCGTCTTCTTGCTGGGATGGATTATCTTTGGCGACCATGCCGCCACCTTGCGGGTGGACGCGCGGAGCCTGACGGTCGGCGAGGTACGCCGCGACCAGTTTAACGATTTTTTCCGGGTGGATGGGCAGGTACAGCCCATCACGGTGGTGCAGCTCAGTCCCGAGGAGGGAGGCATCGTGCAGGAGAAAGTGGTCGAGGAAGGCGCGACGGTGAAACGGGGCGACGTCATCGTACGCCTCTCCAACTCGAACCTCGATTTGGAGATATTGAACGCCGAGGCGGAACTGGCGGAGAAGCAGAACCTGTTGCGCAATACGCAGGTGACGATGGAGCAGGACAAGCTGACGAACGAGACCGAGCGGGCGCAGTACGAGATCGATATGCGCCGGGCACGCCGCGCCTACGAGCAGCAGAAGCAACTCTACGAGGAGGAGCTGGTGGCGAGGGAAGACTATCTGAAGGCGCAGGAGGATTACGACCTCGCCGCCCGGAAGTACGACTTGGTGGTGAAACGCCTGTACCAGGATTCCATCTCGCGCGGTATCCAGATGGAGGAGATGGAATTCAGCCTCGCCAATATGCGGCGTAATATCCAGCTCATCCACCAGCGTAAGGAGAACTTGAACGTCCGCTCGCAAATCGACGGGGAGCTGGGCTTGCTGGACGTGGTATTAGGGCAGAACATTACGCCGGGACAGATGATCGGACAGATCAACGACCTCTCGGATTATAAGATTGAGGCGATGATTGACGAGCATTACATCGACCGCGTGCGGCCGGGATTGAGCGCTACCTTCGAGCGTCAGGGCGCTACCTTCGCCCTCACGGTGCGCAAGGTCTATCCCGAGGTGCGCGAGGGGAAGTTCCGTACCGATTTCGTCTTCACGGGCGAGCGGCCGGATAATATCCGTAGCGGGCAGACGTATTATATCAACTTGGAGTTAGGGCAGCCCACCGAGAGCGTCATCATCCCGAAAGGCACCTTCTTCCAGAGCACGGGCGGTAGCTGGATTTTCGTACTCGACGCGGACGGGAAGCGGGCGTATCGTCGCCAAATCAAGATCGGCCGGCAGAACCCGCAGTACTACGAGGTGCTGGAAGGCTTGGAGCCGGGCGAGCGCGTCATCGTCTCCAACTACGAGAGCTATAAGGACAACGAGGTGTTGGTGTTGGAATAAGGATTTCACATTCCATCAAATCATAAATCATAAATCATAAATAGGAATAGTATGAAAAACATCGTTTTCGCGATTCGTTCGCTTTTCCAAAAAGGTCGGCACAACGTGATGAAGATAGTCTCGTTGGGTATCGGCCTCGCCGTGGGATTGGTATTGATAGCCAAGGTCTGCTTCGAGCGGAGTTATGATAATTTTTATCCCGATAGCGACCGTGTCTATCGGGTGCTTACCCTCATCACGGAAGATGGGAGTTCCAATGAGAATGGCAACACGTCGGGCGGTATTCCTATCGGTCTGCGCGACATGGTGCCGGAGATAGAGGCGGCTACGCGCTATACCGATTTTTCGAACGGGCCATTCACGATGACGGATACACGGTCGAAACTGAAGGCGGCTTTCGCCTTGGCGGACAGTAGCCTCTTCGACGTGTTGCCCCGTCCCATGCTGGCGGGAGACGCGAAGGAGTGCCTGAGCCGTCCGTTATACGCCATCGTTTCCGACGAGTTGGCGGAGCGTATTGGCGGCGACGTGGTCGGTAAAACCTTCACGTTTGATTCGAACGAGGATGTCCCCATCACTATCGGAGGCGTTTTCAAGGCTTACCCGGAGAATTCCACGGTGGCGATGGACGCGTACATCTCCTTGTCTTCCATCAAGACATTATGGGGATACGACGGTTCGATGAATTACATCGGTAACGACCGTTATCAGAGTTACATTAAGTTGCGTCCAGAAGCGGATATCGCTTCCGTGGAAGCCCGTATGCGGGGTTTCTTGGACAAGTACAGGCCGAAAGAACTCCGCGACAAGCTGCCTTATGAGATTACTTATTTCTTTCGTCCGCTCGAACAGATTCACGCGGGCGACTCGGACGTGAAACGGATGGGCTATATGCTTTCCTTGATTGGTATCGCCTTGCTTTTCACCGCCGTGATGAATTATTTGCTAATCGTGGTGTCCGGCCTCGTGGGACGAGCGAAGGAGATGGCGGTGCGGAAGAGTTACGGTGCTTCGGAGAGGAATATCTATAGCTTGATTTTCAGCGAGGCGTTCGTACATCTGCTGCTCGCGGTGGCGATGGCGCTCCTGCTGTTGCTCGCCTTTCGCGAGACAGTCATCCGGATGGTCGGTACCTCGCCGGAGGTGTTGCTCGTTTCCGGAGGGGCGATGTTGCTTGTGGTCTGCCTGCTGGTCTTGTTGGTGACGGGTTTGGTGCCCGGTTCGCTTTTCGCCCGTATTCCCGTGGCGGCGGCGTTCCGGAACTATCGGGAGTCACGGCGGTCGTGGAAATTGGGTTTGCTCTTCGTGCAGTTCGCCGCCGCCGCTTTCTTGGTGACGTTGCTGTTGGTCGTACACTTACAATATGATAAGATGGTAAATGATGACCCGGGCTATGACTACGATGAGCTGGCGGTCGCTTATCTGGAGGCGATTCCCGACACGACACGCCGACTCGCTATCGTAGAGGAGTTGCGACGTCTGCCGGATGTCGCCGGAGTGACGACCTGTACGTCGGTACCGCTTTTCGGTATGGGAGGAAACGATATCTCCTTGCCGGATGATGACCGGACGCTGTTGAACGTGTCGGACTTATATTATGCCGACGCGAACTTCCTTGAAGTCATGGGTGTTCGGGTTATCGAGGGTACGGCGTTCAATCCGGGCTTGGCGGCGGACGAGGAGGTGATGCTCAGCCGCGAGGCGGCGGAGCGCCTGCGAAAGGTCGCGGGATGGGGAGATGAGAGCGTGGTGGGGAAATACATCCGCGAGACGGCGCACCACGGGCCGGACGACCCTGTCCGGCAGGCGCGTATC
Source organism: Candidatus Parabacteroides intestinigallinarum (assembly GCA_019114945.1). GTDB lineage: Bacteria > Bacteroidota > Bacteroidia > Bacteroidales > Tannerellaceae > Parabacteroides > Parabacteroides intestinigallinarum. Next base: position 24,292 of record DXEN01000087.1, read on the forward strand.
TGCGGCGTGTACGAGAATTTCCGTGTCGGGACAAGCGACTACGCCAGCCTCGCGACACCCAGTACGCTTTATTATAATCCCGTTCCGAGTAGTTGGCTGTACGTCCGTTTCCATAGGCTCACGCCCGAGGCGGTTAAGAGGGTCGAGGCGGTAATCGCCTCTATCGCGCCCGACAAGGATATCTCGCTATGGTCTTATGACCAGCAACTGGAGTTCGCGCAGCGTGATACCCGTCATTTCCGCGACGCCGTGCTGGCGGGAGGCATTGTCACGCTCCTGATTGTCTTCATCGGTCTGGTGGGTTATACGGCGGACGAGGTGAGCCGCCGCCGTAAGGAGATGGCTATCCGGAAAATCAACGGGGCCACGTCGGGCGAGGTGATCGCGCTTTTCCTGCGGGACGTGGCGCGTGTCGCCCTGCCCGCCATCTTGATGGGATGCCTTATCTCTTTCGTTGTCGCGCGGATTTGGCAACAGCAGTATGTCGAGAAGGCCTCGCTCGCGTGGTACCTGTTCCTCGCCGGCGGCGTAGCGGTACTGGCGGTTATCGCCGCGGTATCTATATATAATGTATATAAAGCGGCGCGGGAAAATCCGGCGCTCAGCATAAAAACGGAATGAACCCGGGAATTTCAAATTTCAAATTTAAAATTTAAAATGAAGAATATCGTTTTCGCGATTCGTTCGCTATTAAGGAAAGGGTGCCGCGGCTCGCGGGAACGTTTCCCGAAGTGGGAAAACCCGCCGCGGCTCGCGGGACCGTTTCCCAAAGTGGGAAAGCTTGCCGCGGCTCGCGGGAACGTTTCCCGAAGTGGGAAAACCCGCCGCGGCTCGCGGGGCCGTTTCCCGAAGTGGGAAAGCTTGCCGCGGTTCGCGGGAACGTTTCCCGATTAAAAATGGACAATTGACGATTGACAATTGACGATTGACAATTGACAATTGACGATTGACAATTTTGAAATCATAAATCATAAATTTGAAATCATAAATAAAGCAATGAACCGATTATTAGACTTCAAGTCTTTCTTCAAGTTTTTAGGAAGAAACAAGGCCTACACGTTTATCGACGTGTTCGGGCTATCCGTATCGTTGATGTTCGTCCTCCTCATCGCCCTCTACACGACGCAGGAGCTCTCGACCGACAAGCAACACACCAAGGCGGACCGTATTTATTTGGTGGGGAACGATAACTTCTTGGCCACCGGTGCCGCCATCCCTTACATGATTAAGGAGCGTTACCCGGAGGTGGAGAAGGTCTGCCCTGCGGTGTTGGACCAAGCGGGAAACGCCGTGGTGAGGTACAAGGACCGCACGCTGACCGGCGACATCGCTTTCGTGGATTCCTCCTTCTTCGACCTCTTCGACTTCCGCCTCGTCCAAGGCGAACGCCGGCGGGCGTTGGAGGCGATGAACAACGCCGTCGTCAGCGAGACGTTCGCCCGGAAGATGTTCGGCACGGACAACCCCATCGGGCAACCGCTCGTGCTGGCCGATACGCTCACCGTCGTCGTGAGCGGCGTGATGGAGGACATCACCCGCTCGTCGTTCCCGGACATTGAGGTGATGATCCGTTGGGAGAACGTACAAATATGGAATCCATCGCTCGCCCCGGACGAGCTGGGCAACGCCGGAAGCACGCTGTGCTTCGTGTTGGCGCGCGAGGGGAGCGACTTCCCTTCCCGCGCGGACGATATGACGGCGTGGTTCGAGGAGTTTTTTTGGGTCTTTAAGATAGACGTGGCGAAAGAGACGGTGATCATGCCTTTCAGCGAGCATTATTTTTCGGAGCAAGTCGGTATTTACACCCCCTTGCGGCACGGCGACTGGAAGTTCGTGATGGTGCTGATGTCTGTCGGCATCCTGATTCTCGTCTTCGCCGTCACCAACTACATCAACCTCACCGTGGCGCAGGCGGGCTTCCGGGCGCGGGAGATGGCGTTGCGCCGGCTGCTCGGCTCCAGCCGTCCGGAGCTGTTCACCCGCCTGATGCTGGAATCGACGCTGCTGACGCTTATCTCGCTGGGCGTGGGGCTGCTGCTGGCGAACGCCGCGGTGCCGTACGCGAACGACCTGTTGCAAACGCGGCTTGATATGGGCGCCTTGCTCTCGCCCGCGTGGATCGCGGCGTTGGCGGCGCTGACGCTGGCGGTGGGCTGCGTGTCGGGCGTGCTGCCCGCCACGGTCATCTCGTCCGCCCAGCCCATCGAGGTGGTGCGCGGCACGCTGCGGACGCGCGTGAAGATGGTGTTCAGCAAGGTGTTCATCACCTTCCAGAACGTGATTACGATTACGATGATCGCCATCTCCATCGTGATGGTCTGGCAAATCATCCACATGCTGAAGGCGCCCGTGGGCTACCGGACGGAGAACCTCGTGGCGCTCGCTACCTACGATCAGAGCGACTGGCAGGGCCTGATGGGCGAGCTACGCCGCCTCCCGTGCGTGAAGGAGATAGGGCGCACGAAAGGGATGCCGCTGTTGGGCAGCAACAACTGGACGAGCCAGTACGAGGATCATCCCATCTCGTTCCAGCAATTCATCATGGACCGGGAGAGTTTCGATATGCTGGGTTTGGAAATCTTGCGCGACAACCATCTGACGACGAAGGGTTGGTTCATCAGCGAGCAGGCGCTGCGCGAGATGAACCTGCCGGAGGACGCCGCGTCGTTTACCCTGAAGGACAACGGCCCCATCGCCATTGCCGGCATCATCCGCGATGTCTACGCGTGGGGGAACATCACGACGACGCTGACGCCCATCATGTTCCGCTTCATCCGCGATAACGAGCAGCCGCAGGCGCTCCTCATCCAGACGCAAGGCGACCCCTTCGCCGCCAAGCGGGCTATCGACGAGACGTACGCGCGCGTCACGGGCTTGGAGAGCGAGAGCTACCTGATGGACGGGGCGTTGCGCGAGACGTTCAACGCGCAGATACGCCTGGCGAAGATAGTGGTGGTCTTCTCCGCCATCGCCATCCTCATCTCGTTCCTCGGTCTGGTGGCGATGTCGACCTACTTCATCCAGCAACGCTCGCAAGAGGTGGCCATCCGCAAGGTGTTCGGCTCCAGCGACCGGCAGATATTGGCGAAGCTGACGCGCTCGTTCCTGCTGTACGTGGGCGTGGCGTTCGTCATCGCCGTGCCCATCATCATCTACTTCGCCCGCGGCTGGCTGTCGGACTACGCCTATCGCATCCCGCTCAGCCCGCTCATCTTCCTCGCGGCGGGGCTGTTCTGCCTGCTGGTCTCGTTCGCGGCGGTCTTCTTCCAGAGCTACCGCGCCGCCACCCAGAATCCGGTGGATACCTTCCGCAAGCGGATGAATTAAATTGAGAATTGACAATTGACGATTGATAATTGACGATTAACAATTGACGATTGACAATTCCTTTATAAAAAACGTGGATATTCGCATTGGTGATCGCGAATATCCACGTAAAAAATAATTGTCAATTGTCAATTCTCAATTGTCAATTGTGTACGTCACGCGGTCGGCCTCGTCGAGGGTCTGCCCGTCCACGCTGACCAATGTCATCGTCATCGGCTCGGACTCCTCGCTCTCGTTGATTTGGAAACCGTATTTATTCACTCCCGCCTCATCCAGGAAAACGAGCAGGTTGCCTTGCCGGTAAGCCGTGTACTCCCCGCCGTCCGCGTGCGCCGTGGCGGTTCCTGTCGCCTTTAAGCTCGATTGGTTCCAGATACTGCCGAAGCGGAAAGCGCCCAGGCTCGGTTGCTTCGCGTCGTCGGTCCCCCACAGCGTGTTCCGCAAGCTCGGTACTTGGAAGAAGAATTCCAACGTGGAAGAGGCGTTGCCGTTCGCGTTAAAGGTCCAATCCTTTTGGACGTTGTGCTCGGTCACTTGCTTGGAGAACACGTTCGCGCTGACCACCGGCACGCGCTCGCTGTCGCGGTACATGTAGATCGCGCTCACGAACGCGTTGTATTTGGTGCGCAATTCGCGGATCTGGGCCGTATCCCCTTCCTCGCATACGATCGATGCCGTGTATTGATAGTCGGATACCGCGGTCAGCTCCGGGCAATAAAGCTCCATCGTGTCGCGCAAGACCGTCAGGAACGCCTCGGCGTCGCCGGCGATGGAGTCCATGGTGAACGCGCATCCGTAGCCAAAATAAGAGACGGTAGGCGTGGGGTCGGGATCGGGCGTGGGATCCGGCGTGGGGCTGGGAACGGGATCGTCGTCGCCACAACTGGTCAGGGCAAATGCGCTTGCCATCGCGAAAGCCATGATAAATAGCTTCAAGAAATTCCTGTTTTTCATTTCCTTATCTGTTTAATTAATATATGAATGAGTTGCGAATATACGTCTTTTTTTCGAACGACGCGTTACGTATTCCGAATCATTCGAGGGCTTGTGTATCCGTACACAAATGCGTGCGAGACGGATGTTTCACTTTTAATATAAAGCACTATGGTATACGGTTATGTGAGAGTCAGTACAGACAAGCAGACGACAGAGAACCAACGGTTCGAGATCGCGAATTTCGCTAAGGCGAGAGACATTGGCATCGATTATTGGATCGACGAGACAATCAGTGGGACCGCGGTCATCGCCGACCGCGAGCTCGGTAAATTGCTGAGCCGGATTGGCAAGGGCGATGTGTTGATTACGACGGAATTATCCCGCTTGGGGCGTAATCTGTTGCAGGTGATGGGATTCCTTCATCAGTGCATGGAGAAAGAGATGGTGGTCCTCTCGGTGAAAGAGGGGTATGAGTTGGGAAACAATATCAATAGCAAGATCCTGGCGTTCGCCTTTAGCCTGAGCGCGGAGATAGAGCGCAACTTAATCTCGCAACGGACGCGCGAGGCGTTGGCGCGTAAGAAGAACGAGGGCAGCCAGCTGGGGCGTCCGCCAGGGGAGCGCCCGGAGATACAAAAGTTGCATGGAAAGGAGGAACTGATTAAGCAATACATCCGGGAGGGGCGTTCGAAGAAGTATATCTGCCAGCAATTGGAGGTCAGCCGGCAGACGTTCCGGAGGTTCTTGCGGCTGCACCCGGAGATTCCTTTCTCCTGGAAGAAGCGCCGTAAGCAGAATGATAAGAAGAACGATAGGAAAAAAAGGATCGCGATCCAGTCGGCTCGTTCCGCTCGTGTTTTCTTGCGGAAAAGGCGGGATAAAAATGCAATTTGTGTTAAATGTGTGCTCATTTAGTCGGCGGGCTGTTTCTCTTTCTTAAAATCTGATTAACTTGCGTGCGATAAAAAACGCCGTGAGGCCGTGCGCTATCCGGAAGGGCGCACAGATGGTCGGGTACATTGTTCAATCTTTTAAATAATATCATTTCTATGGAAAAGACATTGGTTATTTTAAAACCCTGCACCGTGCAACGAGGATTGATCGGTGAGGTGATTTCGCGTTTCGAGAAAAAAGGCTTGCGTCTGGCCGGTATGAAGATGGTCTGGCTGACAGACGAGATCCTGACCGAGCATTACGCGCATTTACAGGATAAACCTTTCTTCCAACGCATCAAGGACTCGATGAGTATGTGCCCGGTGATCGTATGCTGCTGGGAAGGCGTGGACGCCATCCAGGTAGTACGCAACCTGACCGGCGTGACCAACGGACGGAAAGCGGCGCCCGGGACGATCCGCGGCGATTATAGCATGAGTATGCAGGAGAATATCGTCCACGCTTCCGACTCGCCGGAGACCGCCGCCATCGAGTTGAAACGTTTCTTTAAGGACGAGGAGATTTTCGACTACGAGTATCGGAATCAGTTGGCTTTATACGCGAGCGACGAATATTGATCCGGGTCATCCGTAAGGCCCCGGAATAGCCGAGCGCCCATCCTCCCGTGTCCTGGTACCGGGATGATGGGCGTTTCTGTATCGTCGTTTTGTTGTTTTATTGGCGAATAGCTTCTATATTTGTACGTCGTTTTGGAAACGGAACGAGATTATATACGTAAAATGATTCTAAAAAAGCGAGAATATGCACAATTGGTTTGAATGTAAGGTCTCTTACGAGAAGATGTTGGAGAATGGAATGCAAAAGAAAGTGACGGAGCCTTACTTGGTCGACGCGCTCTCTTTCACGGAGGCGGAGGCGCGTATCATCGAGGAGATCCGTCCGTTCATCACGGGCGAGTTCACGGTAGCGGATATCAAGCGGGCCCGTTTGTCCGAGTTGTTCTTCAACGAGAATGGCGACCGTTTCTATAAGATAAAGGTATATTTCATCACGCTCGACGAGAAGAGTGGCGCGGAGAAGAAAACCGCGGCGCAGATGCTCGCGCAGGCCAGCACGTTGAAAGAGGCGATCGCCGTATTGGAGGAAGGCATGAAGGGAACCTTGGCCGATTATACGATCGCGTCCGTGACGGAGACGCAGCTGATGGATGTATTCCCGTTCGATGCCAACCGGATTCCCGACGAGGCGAAAAGCGGCGAGCAGCTGATAGCCGAGCAGAAACAACAAGCGGAATCTAAAGCTTGACGGCTATGCGGATCGCTGAGAATATAAGGCAGATGAAGGCATCGCTCCCCGCGGGCGTGACGCTGGTGGCGGTCTCGAAGTTCCACCCGGTGGAGGCGTTGCGCGAGGCGTACGACGCCGGGCAACGGGTGTTTGGCGAGAGCCGCGCCCAAGAGCTTGTCGCCAAGCGGAAAGCCTTGCCCGAGGATATCGAGTGGCATTTTATCGGTCCGTTGCAGAGCAATAAGGTGAAAGATATCGTCCCGTTCGTACGGTTGATTCATAGCATCGATTCGAGAAAACTGTTGGAGGAGGTGGACAAGCAGGCCCGGAAGCACGACCGGGTTGTCGATGTCCTCTTGGAGATTCACGTGGCGAGGGAGGAATCCAAGCATGGCTTCACGCCGGAGGAGTGCGAGGCGTTGCTGGGCGACGAGGCGGTCGCTCGTTTGGAGCATGTCCGTGTTCGCGGGCTGATGGCAATGGCGAGCCTTACGGACGATGAGCGGCGGATACGGGAGGAGTTTCGTACGGTTCGCGGGTTGTTCGAGAAACTGAGGGACGGCGTTTGCCGGGATAACGCGAGTTTCACGGTGCTTTCCATGGGCATGAGCCACGATTATCCGATCGCCATCGAGGAAGGAAGCACGATGATACGCGTCGGAACGCATATCTTTGGCGAGCGGGAATATTAGAGATGTAATTGTTAAATCTAAATATAGACAGACATGATTGACATGAGGACCCAATACGCGGGGTTGACACTCCGCAATCCGATTATTATCGGTAGTTCCGGATTGACGAACAAGGCGGAGCGCAACAAGGAGTTCGAGAAGGCCGGCGCGGGAGCGATCGTGCTGAAATCGCTCTTCGAGGAGCAAATAGAGATGCAAAGCGAGGCGTTGGCGCGGGATACTGATTATCCAGAGGCGGTGGATTATATCCGCGGCTATGTGAAAGCGAACCAAGTGAACGATTACCTGGAGTTGATCAAGAAGAGCAAGGAGCTATGTACGATCCCGATTATCGCCAGCATCAATTGCTATAAGGCGGACGCGTGGATCGACTTCGCGCGTCAGATCGAGTTGGCGGGCGCGGATGCGTTGGAGTTGAACGTCTTTTTCTTGGAGACGGAGCTGACCGATAGCTTGCGGACGCTCCAGGATACGTACGTGAATATCGTCCGCAAGGTGAAGGAGACCGTCTCCATCCCGGTGATTATGAAAATAGGGAAAAACTACGGGAATATCCCGGCGCTGGTCAACCTGCTGAAAGCGAACGGGGCGGATGGCGTCGTGCTGTTCAACCGATTCTATCAGCCGGATATCGATATCAACAATCTGCAAATCGTATCCGGCAACGTGTTCAGCAATCATTCGGATTTGAGCGACACGATTCGTTGGACGGCGATTGTGGCGGGAAAGATTCCCGGCATTAGCGTGGCCTCTTCCACGGGTGTGCACGATTGGGAGGACGTGATTAAATGCTTGCTGGCGGGAGCCTCGGCGGTGCAGATGTGCAGCGCTATCTATACGCATGGCGCGGAGATTATCTCGCAAATCCTGACTTGCGTGGAGGAATGGATTCATCAAGCCAACTATCAATCCATCGCCGAGTTTAAGGGTAAATTGAATTACGCTAACATCCCGGATCCCGCGATGTACGAACGCTCGCAGTTCATGAAGTATTTCTCGAACCGGGATTGAGCGGGATTCACGGTTTTAGGGCACATAGGTGCGATGGCATTTTAACATAGGTGCGTTGTCCATAACACATAGGTGCATCGGTCGGAGAACATATGTTCTTGGGCCGATGCACCTATCTTACTTTTTTATCCCTTGTTTTTTACTTGATCATGTCGAAGCCGGTGTAGGGCACTAACGCTTTCGGGATACGGATGCCTTCCGGCGTCTGGTTGTTCTCCAACAGGGCGGCTACGATGCGCGGCAACGCCAGCGCGCTACCGTTTAAGGTATGGCACAATTGGATCTTCTTGTTCTCGTCGCGGTACCGGCATTTCAATCGGTTGGCTTGATACGTATCGAAGTTGGACACGGAGCTGACCTCCAGCCAGCGTTGTTGCGCCTCGGAATAGACTTCGAAATCGAAGCAAATCGCCGCCGTGAAACTCATATCGCCTCCGCATAAGCGCAGGATACGATAGGGCAGCTCCAGCTTTTGCAACAAGCCTTCCACGTGATCCAGCATCTCTTGGTGCGATTGTTTCGAGTGCTCCGGCTTGTCGATACGCACTAATTCCACTTTCGAGAACTCGTGCAGACGATTCAAGCCGCGCACGTCCTTACCGTACGAGCCGGCCTCGCGGCGGAAACATTGCGTATAGGCGCAATTCTTGATGGGCAGTTGTTTCTCGTCCAGGATTACGTCCCGGTAAATATTGGTCACGGGCACTTCCGCCGTAGGGATCAGGTACAGATCGTCTACCTCGCAATGGTACATCTGTCCTTCCTTGTCGGGCAACTGGCCGGTGCCGTAGCCGGAAGCGGCGTTCACTACCGTAGGAGGCATAATTTCCGTATAACCTGCCGCACGGGCCTCGTCGAGGAAGAAATTAATCAACGCCCGTTGCAGGCGTGCGCCTTGCCCCTTGTATACCGGGAAACCGGCTCCCGTGATTTTCACGCCCAAATCGAAATCGATCAGGTCATATTTCTTCGCCAGTTCCCAGTGCGGAAGCGCGTTCTTGGGAAGCTCGGTCTCCATGCCGCCCATCTTCTCTACCACGTTATCCGCCGCGCCCGCTCCTTCCGGCACCTCCTCGTAAGGTATGTTCGGGATGGTGTATAGCAACGTTTGCAATTCCTCCATCGCTTGATCCATCTCGGCCTGTAGGGCCTTGCTCTTCTCCTTGATCTCGGATACCTGCTTCTTGGCGGCTTCCGCCTCCTCTTTCTTCCCTTCTTTCATCAGCCGTCCGATGGACTTGGAGGTAGCGTTCACCTCCGCTAAATTCTGGTCCAACAGACTCTGCGCGTTTCGTCTTTTATCGTTCAATAGCAGCACCTGCTCGATGCTCGCTTTCGCGTCCTTGAAATGTTTCTTTTCCAGTCCGCGGATTACCGCCTCTGTATTGTCGGTGATTTGTTTGATCGTCAACATATTTTGAATGATGCTTAATGATTTTCCTAAGCCGCGAAGTTAATCATTTTATTTGACCCGACCACCGGTCAGCCACGTTCTTGTATAATAAGGTTCGCTCAAGCTACTGACGATAACGCCCCTCGACGAGCTGGCATGGATGAAGCGCCCGTTTTTCAGGTAAATACCTACATGGTTCGGCACGCCTCGCTTCCCGCCTCGCTGGGTCTTGAAAAAAACCAGGTCGCCTTCCCGCAATTTCCCGCGCCGTATTTTCTTGCAATCGTGGCGTAGCATATCGGCGGAGTTACGCGCCAATCGCTTGCCGTAGATCTCGCGGTAGACGATCGCGACGAATCCGGAGCAATCCACGCCTCGCTTCGTGCTGCCTCCCAGTTTGTGCGGTACGCCCAGCCAACGGGCGCCCTCGTTGTAGAGGAAGATGTTATCCTCCGGCGTGATACGTACGCCATACAAGCGACCTAATTCTTTCGGCCCTTTGAAATCGGCGGGTAAGGCGATTTTCTGTTGCTTTTTCCCCGCGCAGGCGGACAGGCACACGAGCAAGATAAGCCATAGGATTGTTTGGAGAGATGCTTTTTTTCTCATATTGTCTTATTCCATTTGTGCGCGAAATACGCGCGAATTATTCAACATTTGAAATATTCGCCTCTAATATATCATTCTTTTTGGCTAATTTCGCGGACGATACGACTAATAAATGTAAATAAGCGATTATGGTGACGAGGCGACAAGGTTTATATATACTATTCTTCTTTTTTCTGTTAATCGGGAATTTAGCCTATGGTCAAGATGAGTCCCCTGTCTCTGAAAGTATGATGCGGCCGGAGCCGCGGGTTGTCGAGGATACGGTTCCGGAGATTCATCTGACTGACGAGGATTTGGGACGTATCGTGGATTTGCGTACGCAGTTCGAGCGGCAAAACGCTACCTACGCGAAACCGGTCGCTCCCAGTTCCAATTTGCTGCGTTTCTTGAAGAAAGACGAGTTGGAGATTTCGCCGGAAGCGATGTATTGGGCCCGTCTGGTACGGGACGCCTCCACGATATTCGACGAGACGATGACGTTCCGGGATACGATGATCGTGAACCCTATTTTTATGCCGATCGTGTTTAAAGGGCATTATTTACCGGAGGATCTGACTTTTTACGATCTTTCCTGTTTGTTGGAAAAGAATCCGTATGAGGGATTGTATCCCGTTGATACGACCCTTTTTGAGGATATCCGGCAGGATCAACGCTTGGAAGAGGTGGCTTATCGTTATGTGCAGGACAACTATCCGGCCTATTTCCGTTATTCCTCGCGCGATTTGAGGCACGAGATTATCAAGCCGAAGGCGATCCGGCGCAATATCTTCGAGGACTTGCCGCTCAAGGTGGAGAACGACGCGAATTTCGAGGATGTGGATGCGCCCGCCCGGTTTATTCCTGAGCGGCGTTATTGGACCTCCAGCTTCGAGAGCACGTTGCAAGTGGCTGAGGCGTATGTGAGTAAGAACTGGAGTGGGGGAGGTAATCCAAACCTGAATCTGCTGACGCGCCAATACCTGCGGTACGATTATAAGAAAGATAAGATTCAAGTGACCAACGAGATGGAGATCAACATCAATTTGAACGCCATCCCGAACTCGGTCGATTCGATACATCGTTATCAAGTCAATAACGATGTGTTCCGTATCCACTCCAATTTCGGTTATCAAGCATTTAATAAATGGTATTATTCGTTCAATTTCGAGTTCCTGACACAGTTGGTGAACAATTATAAAGCGAACGACACGACGACGCTCGCCGCTTTTCTGGCGCCGCTGAAGGTCAACTTAGGTTTAGGTATGAGGTATGACTTGGAAAAGACGAATTTCACGAACAAGCACAAGAACCTGAAGCTATCCGTCAATATCGCTCCTTTGTCCTTTAATTATTGGTATAGCCGATTGAAAGGACCGGATATGGATTTGAATCGTCACGGATTTGAGGCGAAAGAGAACCCTGTAGAAGGAGAGAACGCCTATAAGAACGTATATGCGAAATTCGGTTCGCAGGTCGATGCGAGCCTTACGTTCAATATCAACCGGTACACCAGTTGGACCTCGATGTTCAAATATTTTACGACCTATAAGACGGTGCTTATGGAATTCGAGAACACGTTGAACTTGCAGATTACCCGTTTCTTCTCGACACGTATTTATTTCAAGGCCCGTTTCGACGATAGTGTGGTACGAACGGAGGATTTCAAGAGCTATTTCCAGTTCAACCAGTTGATGAGTTTCGGGTTCAATTACAAATGGTAAGAAAGGGAGCAAGATTTTCTCAAAAAAACCTTTGTCAATCCTGTCATAGTATCTAAATAATAGCTACTTTTGCCCTTGTTTTGCAATGTCGAGATTACAAACATGAGCGAGAGTATCAGTCATACAGGAGTTGTCGAACGGATCGAGGGCGATACCGTATTTGTCCGTATTACTCAATATTCGGCTTGCTCGGGGTGTCACGCACGGTCAATGTGTTCGGCGTCAGAGCAAAAGGATAAGATTATCGAGGTACCGGACCGTTCGGGAGCGTACCGGGTCGACGAGCGGGTGCTGATTTGCGGGCAAACCTCCATGGGCCTGCGGGCGGTGTTTCTCGCTTTTGTCGTTCCTTTATGTATCGTTTTGTGTGGCGTTGTCATTGGTGTTCATTTGCGATGGGGTGAAACGCTGAGCGGGGTAGTCGGTTTGTCGCTTTTACTTCCTTATTATTACCTGCTTTACTTATCGCGAGACAAATTGAAGAAACGTTTCGTGTTTACGTTGAAAAAACTTAATTGACAATATATCATGATTTTAATTGCCGTAATTTCATTAGGAGCGATTGGCGCGGTAGGGGCGGTATTCCTCTATGCCGCGTCCAAGAAATTCGAAGTCTATGAGGATCCCCGCGTCGCGCAAGTACAGGGTGTCTTGCCGGGGGCGAACTGCGGAGGATGCGGATATCCGGGTTGCGCCGGATTCGCGGGTGCTTGCGTAAAAGCGGATTCGTTAGACGGGATGCTTTGTCCGGTTGGCGGTGGCCCGGTGATGGCCAAGATCGCTACGATTTTAGGAAAAGAAGCGGGGAGCACGGAGCCGATGGTGGCGGTGGTCCGCTGCAATGGTACTTGCCAGGCTCGTCCGCGTACGAGTACGTATGATGGCACGAAAAGTTGCGCGATCGCTTCCGCTACATACGGGGGCGAGACGGGTTGCTCGTATGGTTGCTTAGGCTATGGCGATTGTGTGAACGCTTGCGCTTTCGACGCGATCCACATCAACCCGATCACGGGAATCGCCGAGGTGGACGAGGAGAAGTGTACCTCTTGTGGGGCTTGCGTGAAAGCGTGTCCGAAAAACATCATCGAGTTGCGTAAGAAAGGTCCGAAGTCTCGCCGTGTGTTTGTCTCTTGCGTGAACAAGGATAAGGGAGCGGTGGCCCGCAAGGCTTGTACCAACGCTTGTATCGGATGCGGCAAGTGTGCCAAAGAGTGTCCGTTCGAGGCGATTACGGTGACGAACAACGTGGCTTACATCGATTATACGAAATGCCGCTTGTGCCGCAAGTGCGAGGCTGTATGCCCTACGGGCGCTATTCACGCGTTGAATTTCCCGCCTCGGAAGGAAGCGGCACCGGCCCAACCCAAAGAGGCTACGTCGGGAGCGACGTCCCAGCCTAAGGCCACCGCGGTAAAGGAGGCGGCATCGGTGAAGCCGGAGGCGGCTCCCAAAGCGACAATGGAAGATAAAACAAGTTTAAATTAAAATCTAATAGTATGCTAAGGACATTTCGAATCGGAGGTATTCATCCCCCCGAGAATAAACTGTCTGCCGGTAAGAAGATAACGGCTCTCGATACACCGAAACAGGTAGTGATCCCGCTTGGCCAGCATATTGGCGCTCCGGCCCAGGCGGTGGTGAAGAAAGGAGATCTCGTGAAGGTGGGTACTTTATTGGCCAAGGCGGGAGGCTTCGTTTCTGCGAATATCCACTCTTCCGTATCCGGCAAGGTCAATAAAATAGACGATGTGGTAGACGCGAGTGGCTATCGTCGTCCTGCCATTTATATAGATGTGGAAGGCGATGAATGGGAAGAGACGATCGACCAGAGCGCGACGCTGGTGAAGGAGTGCGCATTGTCTTCTAAGGAGATTATCGACAAGATCGCCGCAGCGGGTATCGTCGGTATGGGTGGGGCTACGTTCCCTACGCAGGTGAAATTGATGCCGCCTCCTGGCAATAAGGCGGAGATAGTGATTATCAACGCCGTGGAGTGTGAGCCTTATCTGACCGCCGACCATTCCCTGATGTTGGAGAAAGGGGAGGAGATCCTAGTGGGTGTCTCGATTCTGATGAAGGCGGTCAATGTGAGCCGGGCGGTGATCGGTATCGAGAACAACAAGCCCGACGCGATTGCTCATTTGCGGAAGTTGGCGGCGGATTATAAAGGAATAGAGATTATGCCGCTTCAGATGAAATATCCGCAAGGAGGCGAGAAGCAACTGATTGATGCCGTGATTCGTCGGCAGGTGAAGAGCGGAGCGCTTCCTATCTCGGAAGGGGCGTTGGTGCAGAACGTGGGGACGGCGTACGCTGTGTACGAGGCGGTGCAGAAGAACAAGCCTTTGTTCGAGCGGGTCGTTACCGTAACGGGAAAAGCCTTGACTTCGCCCTCGAACTTCTTGGTACGTATCGGCACGCCGATCCGTTGCCTGATCGACGCCGCGGGTGGTATGCCGGAGAATACGGGCAAGATTATCAGCGGTGGCCCGATGATGGGCAAGGCGTTGGCAAGCGTGGACGCTCCGGTGTGCAAGGGCAGTTCCGGCGTGTTGCTGCTTACGAGAGAGGAATCGGTTCGCAAGCCGGCGAGGGATTGTATTCGTTGCGCGAAGTGCGTGAACGTATGCCCGATGGGTTTGAACCCGACGTTGTTAATGACCGCTACGGAGTTCCAGAACTGGGAGTTGGCGGAGAAGAATCATATCACCGATTGTATTGAGTGTGGGTCGTGCAGCTATACCTGTCCCGCCAACCGTCCGTTGTTGGATCGGATCCGATTGGGCAAGGGGAAGGTTATGGGTATCATCCGCGCTCGGAAGTCATAAAACAAACGCGACATGGAAAATAATTTATATGTATCGCCCTCACCTCATATACATGGAGGTGATAGCATAAGCAAAAATATGTACGGCGTGCTGATCGCCTTGATCCCGGCGTTCCTGGTTTCCCTCTATTTCTTTGGGTTGGGGGCGTTGATCGTGACGGTTACTTCCGTATTGGCCTGTGTGGTCTTCGAGTATTTGATCCAACGGTTCCTGATGAAAAAGGAGCCGACGATTTGCGATGGTTCCGCCATCCTGACGGGTGTCTTGCTGGCGTTCAACTTGCCTTCGAACTTGCCGGTATGGATTATCATTATCGGCGCGTTGGCTGCCATCGGTATCGGTAAGATGTCGTTCGGCGGGCTGGGAAACAATATTTTCAACCCCGCGTTGGTGGGACGTGTTTTCTTGTTGATATCGTTCCCGGCGCAGATGACGACGTGGCCCGAGCCCGGCCAGCTGACGGCTTATACCGACGCTACGACAGGCGCTACGGTGCTCTCCCTGATTAACGAGGGGCAATTGGATAAGATCCCGACGCTGATCGATATGTTGATTGGTGAGATGGGAGGTAGCTTGGGTGAGGTCAGCGCCATCGCGTTGTTGCTGGGCTTCGCGTTCCTGTTGTGGAAGAAGATCATCACGTGGCACATCCCGGTTTCGATCTTGGCGACGGTGTTCGTGTTTACGGGTATCATGCATTTGGTGAATCCCGCGCAATACGCGAGTCCGCTTCTCCATTTGTTGTCCGGAGGTTTGATGCTGGGTGCCATTTTCATGGCTACCGATTATGTGACCTCGCCGATGAGTAAGAACGGAATGATCGTGTATGGTGTAGGTATCGGCTTGCTGACCTCGGTGATCCGTCTGTTCGGTTCCTATCCGGAAGGTATGTCGTTCGCGATCCTGATCATGAACGCGTTGACTCCGCTTATCAATAGTTATATCAAACCTAAACATTTCGGAGGAGGGAAATAAGCATGGAAAAGTTAAAATCAACATTACCGAATATGCTATTGTCGCTGACGCTGATCAGCGCGATCGCTGGCGCGATCTTAGCCGGGATTTATATGCTGACCGAACAGCCGATCGCGGCATCGAAGGCCGCTACGTTGCAGAACGCGATCCGGGCGGTGGTTCCCGAGTTCGATAATACGCCGACCGACGAGGCTTTCATGGCCGCTACGCCGGAGGGCGATTCCCTGAAGATTTATCCGGCGAAGAAAGGTGGCCAATTGGTGGGCGCCGCGGTCGAGAGTAATACGCAAAAAGGTTTTAGTGGCGAAATCAAGGTGATCGTCGGTTTCGATGCCGAGGGAAAATTGTACAATTATTCTGTCTTGCAGCACGCCGAGACACCCGGCTTGGGCTCGAAGATGCAAGAGTGGTTCCGCACGGAAGGGACGGACCGGAGTGTGCTGGGTAGCGACTTGTCGCAAGGCCCGTTGCAGGTGAAGAAGGATGGCGGTACGGTAGATGCGATCACGGCGGCTACGATATCAAGTCGTGCCTTCCTCGACGCGATCAACCGTGCGTATAGCGCTTTCTCCGGTACGGACGCCACGACCGGAGCCACGAGTCAGTCTAATTCTAATGAAGAAAAGGAAGGAGGAAACGACCATGAGTAACTTTAAAATCTTGATGAATGGCATCATCACGGAGAATCCGACGTTCGTGTTGTTGCTGGGTATGTGTCCTACGTTGGCTACTACCTCGTCGGCCATGAATGGCTTAAGTATGGGATTGGCTACGATGTTCGTGCTGATATGCTCGAACATGGCGATCTCGGCTTGTAAGAAACTGATTCCGGACATGGTGCGTATCCCGGCCTACATCGTGCTCATCGCTACGTTCGTGACGGTGGTTCAGTTGGTGATGGAGGCTTATTTACCCGCGTTGAACGCCAGCTTGGGATTGTACATTCCGTTGATCGTTGTGAACTGTATTGTATTAGGACGTGCTGAGTCGTTCGCCGCGAAGAATGGGGTGGTCGCATCCGCCTTCGACGGTATCGGTATCGGTATCGGTTTCACGGGGGCGCTTACGTTGTTGGGTGCCGTGCGTGAGTTGCTGGGCACCGGCAAGTTGTTCGGTTTGACCTTGATGCCTGAGCAGTACGGCTCGTTGATCTTTATCTTGGCGCCGGGTGCGTTTATCGTCTTGGGATATTTGATCGCTATTGTCAATAAATTGCATAAAGCTTAAAGGATATGGAGTATATATTGATATTTATCGCCGCGGTATTCGTCAACAATGTCGTATTATCGCAATTCCTGGGTATCTGCCCGTTCTTGGGTGTTTCCAAGAAGGTGGAGACCGCTACCGGTATGGGTGCCGCCGTTACGTTCGTATTGGCGATCGCTACGATCGTGACTTTCCTGATCCAGAAATATATCCTGGATGTGTTTGGCTTGGGCTTCATGCAGACCATCATGTTCATCTTGGTCATCGCCGCGTTGGTGCAAATGATCGAGATTATCCTGAAGAAGGTATCGCCCGCCCTCTACCAGGCATTGGGCGTATTCCTCCCGTTGATCACGACGAACTGCTGCGTGCTGGGTGTCGCTATCCAAGTTATCCAAAAAAACTATAATTTGCTGGAGGCGATCGTTTACGCTATCTCTATCGGTATCGGATTCGCCTTGGCATTGATTATTTTCGCGGGTATCCGGGAGCAATTGGCTATGACGCATGTCCCGAAGGGGATGAAAGGTACGCCTATCGCGTTGGTGACGGCTGGTCTGTTGGCGATGGCCTTTATGGGTTTCTCGGGTATCGTATAATGATAGAAAGGAGATTCGTATGAAAAAGAAGATTTTAGTGGCGGGTGGAACCGGTTATATCGGTTCGCATACTACGGTAGAGTTGCAGAATGCCGGCTACGAGGTGTTGATTATCGATGATTTGTCGAACTCGAATATCGAGGTGCTCGATGGTATCGAACGCATCACGGGTGTTCGTCCCGCTTTTGTTCAATTGGATTTGAAAGATCAGGAAGGCGCACGGAAGGTGTTGGAGGCGCATCCGGGTATCGATGGCATCATCCTGTTCGCCGCGAGCAAGGCGGTGGGCGAGTCGGTGCAAAAGCCGTTGAAGTATTACCGCAACAATATCGTTACCCTGATTAATTTGCTGGAACTGATGCCCGAGTTCGGTATTAAAGGCATCGTGTTCTCCTCTTCGTGCACGGTATACGGCCAACCCGATCCGGAGAACCTGCCCGTCACCGAGGAGGCGCCCATCAAGCCGGCGATGTCTCCTTACGGGAATACCAAGCAGATCAACGAGGAGATTATCCGCGATACGATCCACGCCGGGGCACCGTTCAAGAGTGTCATCTTGCGTTACTTCAACCCGATAGGCGCCCATCCGAGCGCCGAGATCGGCGAGTTGCCTAATGGCGTGCCGCAGAACCTGATTCCATACTTGACCCAGACGGCTATCGGTATTCGGAAGGAACTGAGTGTGTTTGGTGACGACTACAATACGCCTGACGGCTCTTGTATACGCGATTACATCAATATCGTGGATCTCGCGAAGGCGCATGTCGTCGCGATGGATCGTATGTTGGAGAACCGGTCGGATGAGC
The DNA here is from genome assembly GCA_019114945.1 of Candidatus Parabacteroides intestinigallinarum. GTDB lineage: Bacteria > Bacteroidota > Bacteroidia > Bacteroidales > Tannerellaceae > Parabacteroides > Parabacteroides intestinigallinarum. Next base: position 42,555 of record DXEN01000087.1, read on the forward strand.
CGATCGAGATCTTCAACTTGGGAACAGGCAAAGGTGTGTCCGTGTTGGAATTGATCGATACCTTCGAGCGTGCTACGGGCGTGAAGGTGCCGCATAAGATCGTAGGCCGCCGCGAGGGCGATATCGAGCAGGTATGGGCTAACCCGGAGCGTGCCAACAAGGTATTGGGCTGGACTGCCCGGGAAACGTTGGCGGATACGTTGCTCTCCGCATGGAACTGGCAGAAGCGCTTGCGCGAGCGAGGGATTCAATAAAGCGAAGCGATAGTTATACCATAAGGGAGGTGTGCCATTCTTCATTTTGGCACACCTTTTCTTATTTTATTCTTTACTCTATTCGCCACTCTCCCAATGTTCTCTTCTCCTTATCGAAGTTAATGCCGACTTTCACGATGGGTAATCCGCAGAGGGCGAAGCGTTCGGGATAGTTCTTCAGGTCGATTTGATGCATGGCCTCGTCGGCGCTCTTGTCCAGCTTCAATTCGAGCAAGTAGAGCTTGGTGGCAGTGCGGATCACGATATCCACCCGCCCTCGTGGCGTACGGATCTCCACGTCCACGAACTTACCCATCAGGCTGAAAATCACGTAGAGCATCTGTTGGTAATGGCCCTCGTAGTCCGTGTTGTCGCAATAAGGGACGGTGGAGAGGAACGTTCGCAACAGCCGCAGGGCCTCGTCCATCTTGTCTTGGATGATCGCACGCGACAAGAAGGCGACCGTTGTCACCGCCTCGTCCCGCTCGCGGCCCACATAGCCATCCAAGAGACTCTCCATCAGCCCGATACGCACCTCCTTGTTCGGGAGGTCTAAGTAATAAAGATCCGCCAGCTCGTCGTAATCCTTGATCGTGATATACCCGCTTTGGTACAGCAGGGGGGTTATGCTCGTCATGCGTTCCGTCGGAGCGTCGAAAGCGGAGGCGGTTACCCAACGCCCTCCAATCTCTTGAGGAATCACGTGATATTTATTTAGCATCTCGAGCAGGTAGGTCGGTGTGCCGCTGCCGAACCAATAGGAATTCAGTCGTCTATCGTTAAATGCATTCAAAAGGCTGAAGGGATTATAAATGTCGGGCGATGGCCAAGAGAAATGATAGCCGTCGTAACGTTCTTTCAATCCTTGGAGAGTCTCCTCGCGGGTTTTCTTCTGACGAGTTGCCAATACGTCCAGGTCCGGGCTCATTTGTGTTTCCATCTCCTCCTGGGTGATACCACAGATGGCGGCGTATTCGGGCAGCATACTGATATTCCGGATATTGTTCAATTCGCTGAAAATACTCAGTTGCGAGAATTTGGTGATTCCTGTCAGGAACACGAAACGTAGATAAGGATCACAGGCTTTCAAAGGACTATAAAAATTGCGCATCACGTTGCGCAGCACGGGCAAGTCCTTTTCCTCGTGCACCACGTCCAGCAACGGGGCGTCGTACTCGTCGATCAAGACAACTACTTGACGACCCGTCTGCCGATAAACCGTTGTTATGAGATGGGTCAGCCGGTTGTTGGCATCTTGTAAAGTGGTGGTTATACCAAATAGTTCCTCTTGCTCTTTCAGTCGGAAATCGAGATAGCGTTCCAGTTGTTCCCGGTCCATGTGTTTGCCCAGGCTCATATCGAAGCGCAACACCGGATACGTCGTCCACTCTTTCTCTAAGTTTTCGATGGTCAACCCTTCGAACAACTCTTTCCGCCCCTCGAAATAAGCGTGCAGCGTGCTGACGAGCAACGATTTCCCGAAGCGCCGGGGACGACTTAGAAACACATATTTAGCCCCCGAGTGGGTCATTCGGTACACATAACCCGTTTTGTCGATATACAGGTAATTCTTCGTTCTTAGCTCGGAGAACGTCTGAAGCCCTACCGGATATAATCTATATGGTTCCATCGCACGCTCTTTATTGGTTCTGGAAGCAAAGTTAAGAAAAACATTTCGTTTACGCACGAATAGGCTTCTGATAATAGGCATTATGAGGTACAAACAATGCCTATCATGAGTATCTTATAATGGGGATTATAATAAGGTCATGATGGGCATTGAGATACTTCTTCTTGTAGGTGGCGGTTAGTGTGGTAGATATAGATAGTTGTCATTCCACAGACAATCGCAAAATACGATCTTGCCGCCCGAATCTCCTTCTTGTGTAGTTACTTCTGCCACTCGGTTGTGCCCAACGATTTGCGTGAAACCGGGTAGCGGTTCCGATAATTCCCGCTTGTCAGCCCAAAAGATGCCACCGGTCGCGCCCTCATCTCCGCCACGCGTGTGTCCCAACCGGCACAGCGCCGGGACTTGGCTGTCCTTCGGGTGATTCAATTGCTCCGCGATGGGCGAATGAATATCCCCGTGGAAATCGTTCTCGAACCACGCACGGGAAACACCCGCGTGCGTGAAAAGATAGTCTCCCTCCTGATAAGCGTATTGAAACATATCGATATGTTCCAGAAACAAACGCGAGGCTTTCTCGCCAATCGCGAAATCAAAGCGTGAACTTACGTCTATATCCGTGCAGAAATAATGCAAATCATGATTGCCCAGCAGTAGGACCACCTCGTTTGGTCTACGCTCTTTCAATGCGATAATCTCTGTCAGATTGCTCAACAACCGCTCACGTGGCACGTACCCAATCGGATCCAAATAGTCCCCCAAGAACACTACCTGGCAATCGGGATGTTCCTCTACGATTCCCTTCCATGTTTCTAATCCATGTATATCGCCTATAACAACCGTCGCTTTCATCTCATTTATGTTCTTTACGCGAAGATGGGGAAAAGATGAGTCATAACAAAAGTATATGTTTCATAAATCGATTGCTATAGTGTATTATTTCATACTCTGTTAGTATATTTGTCATCGGATGCGTTATGCAGGATATATGCAAGGAATAAATTTTATCGCCATTGATTTTGAGACGGCTACCGGCAAGCGGGCTTCTATCTGCGAGGCGGGTATTTGCGTCGTACGGGACGGGAAGATACAAGAAACCCGCTCTTGGCTCGTCCGCCCGCATGGGAACTATTATAGTTATTGGAACATTCGGATACACGGCATTCGTCCGGTGGATACGATGAACGCCCCGGAGTTCCCGGAAGTATGGGCGAGGATTTCCGATTACCTGAGAACTTGCCCCGTATTGGTGGCCCACAACGCCGCTTTCGATATCGGTTGCATCCGCCATTCCTTGGCGTTTTACGATATCGCCAAGCCCGATGTCTCCTATTATTGCTCGCTTCGTGCCGCTCGGAGACTTTATAGCTTTGGTTGCAATAGCTTGGACTATCTTTGCGATCAGTTCCGGATCCCCTACGGACAACACCACCGTGCGGGCGATGACGCCGAGATGTGCGCTCGTCTCTTCTTGCGGGAGATCGAGGACGCCGGGCTTAGCGGATTGGAAGAGATGACGTATTGTAACGGGATATTATGATAGGGTTTATAGCTCTTCCGGTCTATTCGAGGATAAGATTGAAAACCGCTTACTAAGTAGTGGGAAAACTGCTTAGTAAGCTGATCGGGAACTACTTAGTAAGCAGTCCTTCCCTTACTTAGTAAGCAGACACCCCCTCCGCTTATTAAGCAGTCGGGCGTTTACTTATTAAGCAGTTTTCGGCCTGCTTATCGACAAATTTTTCCTCCTTACCCGTTCTCTATCCGCTATTCTCCCAATGTCTTCTTCTCTCTATCGAAGCTGATGCCGACCTTTACGATGGGCAGACCGCAGAGGGCGAAGCGTTCGGGATAGTTCTTCAGGTCGATTTGATGCATGGCCTCGTCGGCGCTCTTGTCCAGCTTCAATTCGAGCAGATAAAGCTTGGTGGCAGTGCGGATCACGAGGTCTACCCGCCCCCGGGGCGTACGGATCTCCACGTCCACGAACTTGCCTATTAGGCTGAAGATCACGTAGAGTATCTGTTGGTAATGACCCTCGTAGTCCGTGTTGTCGCAATAAGGGACGGTGGAGAGAAACGTTTGCAAGAGCCGTAGGGCCTCGTCCATCTTGTCCTGGATGATCGCGCGTGACAAGAAGGCGACCGTTGTCACTGCCTCGTCCCGCTCATGGCCGACGTAGCCTTCCAGCAAGCTCTCCATCAGTCCGATACGCACCTCCTTGTTCGGGAGGTCCAGGTAATAAAGATCCGCCAGCTCGTCGTAATCCTTGATCGTGATATACCCGCTTTGGTACAACAGGGGAGTTATACTCGTCATACGTTCCGTTGGCGCGTCGAAAGCGGAGGTAGCCACCCAGCGCCCGCCGATCTCTTGGGGGATAACGTGATATTTCTCGGGTTTTCCTCAAGTGGGCGGCCAGCACGTCCAGGTCCGGCGCCATTTGGGTCTCCATCTCCTCCTGGGTGATGCCACAGATGGCGGCGTATTCCGGCAGCATGCTGATTGCGCATCACGTTGCGCAACACGGGCAGGTCTCTTTCCTCGTGCACCACGTCCAGCAAAGGGGCGTCGTACTCGTCGATCAGGACTACCACCGGTTGCCCCGTTTGTGGTAGGCACTCATGATGGGCAGATGATATGTAGTCATCACAAATCCCATTAAAGGTAGCGATATATGGATATTTATTCCTATATTTGCGAGGGAATAGCAATATATCGCTATATGAATAATGAATCATACCTTACCAATCAGGATATCGTCTCGCTGCTTTGCCGGAGATTGAAGGAGTACCGCCTCGCGGCCCGGATAAGCCAGAAAGAAATGGCGGAGAAGTCGGGAGTGAGTCTGACCACTATCAGTCATCTTGAGCAGGGCGTGAGCCAGAATATCACGCTCAATAACTTTATTTCACTCTTGCGTGTGATCGGGATGCAGCAGCGGCTATACGACTTGCTGCCCGAGTTGCCTATGCCTCCGATGGCATTGAGGCAGATAAACAAATACATACCTAAAAGGGTCAGGAGGAACAGCGATGATACAGAATCTTAATGTTTTCCTGTGGAACCGAAAGGTCGGCTCGTTAGTTACTTATAAGGAACGGTATGCGGAAAAGGTATGCTTCTACTTTGACCGTGATTTTCTCGATAGTGGATATGATATCGCCCCGCTACGGGCTTCCATTTATAGCGATTTCGTGAGGAAAGGTTTACCTGTGTATGCTGAGGATGACAAACTTTTCGGTGGTTTGCCATCTTTTATCGCGGATTCATTGCCTGATTATTGGGGAAACCGGGTGTTTAACGAATGGGCTAAAAGCCGTCATGTCAGCGTAAGAAAACTATCGGCCCTCGACCGTTTGGCTTATATCGGTCGAAGGGGCATGGGCGCGTTGGAGTTCTTACCGTCCGCGGCGAAAGATATGGAGCGGCCTTTTAAGGTTGAGATAGCCGATTTATATGAGTTGGCACGATCGGCGTTGGAGCAGGCAAGGAACTTTAAGACTGAAATGCGGCCAGACTTGCTGATAGAGAGTTTGTTTAAAGTGGGCACTTCGGCTGGTGGCCGCAGACCGAAAGCCATCATCAATCTGAATCCGGAAACAGGCGAATGTTACTCCGGACAGGTCGCTGCGCCTGCGCCCGGATATATTCCCATGATTATCAAATTTGACGAGCATTCGGACATCCCTACTACCCGCATCGAATATAGCTATTATCTCATGGCAAAAGAAGCGGGGATAAACATGATGCCTTCGCGGCTGATTGAAGGAAGGAATAACGCTCACTTCTTGACGGAACGATTTGACCGGAAGGGTGATAAAAAAGTACATATACAGACGTTAGCCGCTATGAATCCGGCCTCGAATAGTTATGAAAGCCTGTTCGATGCCGCTTGCCGTATAGGTGTTTTACCGGTGGAACTTAGGCAGCTTTTCCTCCTGACGGTCATGAACGTGTTGGGCGGCAACGTGGATGACCACAACAAGAACTTTAGTTTCCTGATGAACGATGATGGCACATGGCATGTCGCTCCAGCGTACGACTTCACGTTTTCCGTCGATCCGTCTGCGCCGGGTTATATGAACCGACACTGTATGACAATAGGTAATAAGAGTTCTGATATTGGTCGAGGCGATCTTCTTGAACTGGCAAAGCGTTACAACATCAAGGGAGCGAACGCTATGATCAAGAATGCCATTGACGTGGTATCTAATTATGAGTATTATGCCGGGCAAGCGGGGGTGAGCGATTGTTGGTGCGATCGAATAAAAGAGGAAATAGGTTATCGGGTAGAGAATATGTTATGAGATTCAACCTAAAAATAGAAATCAGCTTACTGGAATTTGAACAAGGAGAGGGTGTGCCAATGTATAATGATACACCCTCTTAAGCATCAAGTAATGTTATAAATCAACTTCCGCTTTTTGGCTTTCCCAATAGGCGGCGATATGAAATATGATTCCGCAACTGGAAACTTGATCGTAGTCTATCGATGAGAATAGGGTCTCCATTATTTTATCTCCTTCTTGATAAATACTTTTGTCTCCGCTCATAAAAATACCTAAGGCAGATTCCCCGACTTCCCGGATTAGATTCCATACGTTTCGATACTCTCCCCAACGGGGAATATTATATCCGTTTTGTACATCCCATTTACTTACCTGTCGCCAATCCGGTCCCAGCATGGATAATTGGGAGGCATCCAATGATCGTAATTCCTCTAAACTCTTTTTTGCTCGGGCCAATGACATCTCGCCGACTCGCCTTTTCAACTCGCGCAACTTCGCTTTTATTCCCTCATCGGTTTCCAAAGCCAAGAGCAGATCAAAAGAATACGACATTTGTACGAAAACATATGCCGAGTGTTGATCATTGATCATTAAGGATTGTTCAATCGCTTT
>DXEN01000088.1 GCA_019114945.1 Candidatus Parabacteroides intestinigallinarum
GAACACGTCCGGATGCGCCTTCTCAATCTCATCGAACAGGACAACCGAGTAAGGCTTCCGACGGATCGCCTCCGTCAGCTGGCCACCCTCATCGTAACCGACGTATCCCGGAGGCGCACCAATCAAGCGGGTCGCGCTGAACTTCTCCTGATACTCACTCATATCGATACGGGTCATCATATTCTCGTCATCGAACAGATAGTCCGCCAACGCCTTGGCCAACTCCGTCTTACCGACGCCTGTCGTACCGAGGAAGATAAACGAGCCGATGGGGCGTTTCGGATCTTGCAAGCCCGCACGACTCCGGCGCACGGCATCCGCGATCGCCTGGATCGCTTCATCCTGCCCGATCACACGCTTATGCAACTCCTCCTCCAGATGCAGCAACTTCTCCTTCTCGCTCTGCATCATCTTACTGACGGGAATACCCGTCCAGCGAGAAACCACGTCGGCGATATCATCGCTATCGACCTCCTCCTTAATCATGGCCGAGGCACCTTGCATCGTCTTCAGCTTCTCCTGCGTCTGCTTGATCTCCTCCTCCTTTTGCTTGATCTTGCCGTAGCGAATCTCCGCCACCTTGCCATAATCGCCCTCGCGCTCGGCACGGTCCGCCTCGAACTTCAAGTTCTCGATATCGATCTTGTTCTGCTGGATCTTATTAATCTGCGCCTTCTCGCTTTCCCATTGCGCCTTCTGCTTGGTCTCCTCCTCTTTCAAGTCGGCGATCTCCTTATTCAACTGATCCAACTTCTGCTGGTCGTCCTCACGCTTGATTGCCTCGCGCTCGATCTCCAACTGCTTGATCCGGCGGGAAACCTCATCCAGCGACTCCGGCACGGAGTTCATCTGCATCCTCAACCGCGCGGCGGCCTCATCCATCAAGTCAATCGCCTTATCCGGCAAGAAGCGGTCGGTGATATAACGGCTGGAGAGCTGCACGGCGGCGATAATCGCGTCATCCTTGATACGCACCTTATGGTGATTCTCATATTTCTCCTTCAAGCCACGCAAAATTGAGATCGTATCCACCTCGCTCGGCTCATCCACCATGACCGTTTGGAACCGACGCTCCAACGCCTTATCTTTCTCGAAATACTTCTGATACTCGTCCAACGTCGTCGCTCCAATCGCCCGCAACTCGCCACGAGCCAAGGCCGGTTTCAAAATATTGGCGGCGTCCATCGCCCCCTCGCTCTTACCGGCGCCGACCAAGGTATGAATCTCATCAATAAACAGGATGATCTCACCATCCGATTTCATCACCTCATTGACGACTGCCTTCAGTCGTTCCTCAAACTCACCCTTATATTTCGCTCCGGCGATCAACGCACCCATATCCAACGAGAAGATTTGTTTCGTCTTCAAGTTCTCCGGGACGTCACCCCGCACGATCCGGTGCGCCAGTCCCTCGGCGATCGCGGTCTTACCTACACCCGGTTCGCCAATCAGGATCGGGTTATTCTTCGTCCGTCGGCTCAAGATCTGCAAGACCCTACGAATCTCCTCATCCCGGCCGATGACCGGATCCAACTTTCCGTTACGGGCCCGCTCGTTCAAATTAATCGCGTATTTGCTCAACGCCTCGTATGTATCTTCAGCCGACTGGCTGGTTACCTTGTTGCCTTTACGTAACTCCTCAATCGCCAAACGAAGCTCTTTCTCCGTCACACCTGCGTCCTTCAATATTTGCGAGGCCGTACTCTTCTCCGTAAACAGAGCCAGGATAATCGGCTCCAAGGAAACGTATTGGTCGCCCATCTTGGAGGAATAATCAATCGCCTTCTGCAACACCGCGTTCGATTCGCTGGAAAGATACGGCTCTCCACCCGATACCCGCGGATACGACTCGATTTGCTGATCCAGCACCCGATTCAGGTTCTGGATGTTTACGCCCAACTTCTGAAAGATGAAATTGGTTACGCTCTCGCCCGTCAGAATGACAGCTTTCAACAGGTGCGTCGCCTCGATCGCTTGCTGGTTATGCTTCGTGACCAATTGCACCGCCTGTTGCACCGCCTCCTGCGCCTTGATTGTAAAATTGTTAAAATTCATATGCTTAATCTCCTTTCCTTTTTTCGTTTACTCTTTTTATTCTTGCATCGATACGCCTTTCTTTCTACAAAAGCGATACCAAACGAAAAAGATGACATTTTGTCTTATTTAGCAAACTATCGATGATAAATCCAACGTCAAAACGTCCATTTTAAACGTCATTCAGACACCAATCGCTCCAAAAAGCGGCACGTGGCGCGGATAAAAACGTACGCTTTTTTGAAAGTATCGGCAAGAGCCCGTATCTTTGCCCGTGGAAAAAGACGAACCGAATGAAACAAGGTACTATTTTAGTAGTAGACGATAATAAAAGTATTCTGGCCGCTGTCCGGATGTTGCTGGAAAACCATTTCGAGAAAGTGTTTACGCTCTCCTCGCCCAATCGGATAAAAAATACGCTGCACGACGAGTTGGTCGATGTCGTGTTGCTCGACATGAACTTTAGTGCGGGCATCAATAACGGGAACGAAGGCCTTTTCTGGCTTTCCGAGATCAAGAAAGAATATCCCGCCACGCAAGTGGTGCTGTTCACCGCCTACGCCGATATCGACCTCGCCGTGCGGGGCATCAAGGAAGGGGCTACCGATTTCGTAGTCAAGCCTTGGGACAACACACGGCTGATCGAGACCTTGCGGGCGGCCTGTCAAATCCGCTTGGCCAACCAGAAGCACGATGACACGAGCCTCCAACCCCTATCAGCGGAAAGTGGTATGTACTGGGGCAATAGCGACTCCATGCGCCACCTGCGTACATTGGTAGAAAAAGTGGCGAGGACGGATGCCAACCTATTAATTACCGGCGAGAACGGTACCGGGAAGGAGATGTTGGCCCGGGAGATTCACATGCTATCCGCCCGGAAAAACGAGGCGATGGTGGCGGTGGACATGGGCGCCATTACCGAGACCCTGTTCGAGAGCGAGTTGTTCGGCCACGTAAAAGGCGCTTTCACCGACGCCCACGCAGACCGGCCTGGCAAGTTCGAGGCCGCGAACAACGGAACCTTGTTCCTTGATGAGATAGGTAACCTCTCTTATCACCTGCAAGCGAAACTGCTAACCGTCCTGCAACGGCGCAGCGTAACCCGGGTAGGAAGCAACACACCCATCCCGGTCAACATCCGGCTCATCTGCGCCACGAACCGGGATTTGCAAGCGATGGTGCGCAAAGAGCAATTCCGCGAGGACCTACTCTATCGGATCAATACGATCCATGTAGAGATTCCGCCCCTTCGCGAGCGCCCGGAAGACATCGTGCCGCTCGCCGAGATTTTCATCGCCAAATATGCGAACCTTTATAATAAGCAGGCACCACGCCTCTCTGACAAGGCCGGGGAGAAACTGAGAGAGCAATCTTGGCTGGGAAACATACGGGAGCTGGAGCACACGATCGAAAAGGCTATTATCATCGCCGATGGAGAGACGTTGGACGAGAATTGCCTCGACTTGCCCCGGAAACCGGAAAATCCGGTGAAAAACGAGTTTACGACCTTGGAGGAGATGGAATACAACATGATTAAAGCCGCTATCGACAAACATAAAGGCAACCTGTCGCTCGCGGCGAACCAACTGGGCATTTCCCGCCAAACGCTTTACAATAAGATCAAACGATACGAACTGTAAAAAAGCCCGGCTTTCACGATGGTTAAACGAATATACAACAGCCTCGGACTTCGCCTGCTCCTCGTCGTCGGCCTCTCGATAGCCATAGGCTACGCCTTCTGGGAACGGGATTGGATTGTCGCGTCTTGCTGCGCCGCCGGATTGGCGATCGTTATCATCAGCGTCCATCTGCTTTATAAACGGAACGCACGAAAAGTAGCTTTCCTATTCGACGCCATCGACAACAACGATTACAGTTTTAAATACGCCACCGAGGGGCATTCGTCCGACGACAAACTCGTCAACGAATCCTTGAACCGCATCACACGCATGCTTTTCCAAGCGAAAGCCGAGGCGATCCAGCGGGAAAAATACTACGAGCTGATCATGAACCAGGTGAATACGGGCATCATCGTAGAAGACGATAAAGGCAATATCGTCCAAACCAACCGTGAGGCGACACGCTTGTTGGGCTTGACCATATTTACCCACGTACGCCAGCTGAGCCGGGTTGACGAGGCGGTCGAACGACTGTTCGAGGAGGCGCGGGCGGGGGAAAAGCACCAAATCTCTTTCACCAACGAGCGAGGCACCGTGCATCTGTCCGTCCGCGTCTCCGAGATGACCTTACGGGAGAAACATGTCCGTATCCTCGCGATTAACGACATCAACAGCGAGCTCGACGACAAAGAGATCGAATCCTGGATACGCCTCACCCGCGTGCTCACTCACGAGATTATGAACTCCATCACGCCTATCACCTCGCTCAGCGATACGCTACTCACCACACGTCCCGACGCGGACACGGAGATACGCACGGGGCTGGAAGTAATCAGCGCTACGGGGAAGAACCTTATGAGTTTCGTGGAATCGTATAGGAAGTTTACCCACATCCCTACGCCACAACCTACTTTATTCTACGTGCGGGCTTTCTCGGAGCGAATGGTTCAATTGGCTTATCACCAAAACAATTACCCTGGCATCGATGCCCGGATCGAGGTGGAGCCGGAAGATTTAATCGTATACGCGGACGAGGGCTTGATTTCACAAGTGGTATTAAACCTTTTGAAAAACGCCATACAAGCCATCGGCACCGAGCGGAAGGATGGCCGCATCCAAATCAAGGCTTATTGCGACCCAACGGAGGCCGTCATTATCGAGGTGTCCAACAATGGCCCGGCTATCCCGCCCGAGGAGGCGGAACACATTTTCGTGCCTTTCTTCACCACGAAAGAGAACGGAAGCGGCATCGGCCTTTCCATCTCCCGGCAAATCATGCGGCTCTCAGGCGGTAGCCTCGTCTTGCGAAACGACCCTACCAAGGGGCTCACGACCTTCGTCCTCACTTTCCCTTAAATGCCATCGTGTAAGCGAATCCGCATTATCGCCGGCAGGCGGTTTTCATTTCATTCGAAGGAAAATTTAGTTTCTTTCGGAAGAAAATTCCGTTTCATTCGGGAGAAAATTTAATTTCCCTCGGACGAAAAACAAGCCTTTTCCTCTTCTTGACGAGCTTTATCACGTGGCTCCCCAAATAGAATGCCGAAAGTTTTTCGTACATTTACGCCTCATTTGATAGATAAAAACCAGAAATCCATATAAGAATGAAACTATTCGATAAACTAAAGATGAACCACCATCCCCGCTCCGGAGCGCTGGACTTGCTGAAATATATCGGCCCCGGACTGCTCGTCACCGTTGGTTTCATCGATCCGGGCAATTGGGCGACCAACCTCGCCGCAGGTTCCGAGTTCGGCTACGCCCTCTTGTGGGTTGTCACCTTCTCGTCCATCATGCTGATCATCATCCAGCACAACGTAGCCCATCTGGGCATCGTCACCGGGTTGTGTCTCTCGGAAGCCACCCACAAATACATGCCACGCACGCTCAGTCGTCCCATCCTCGCCTCGGCGATGCTCGCCAGCGTCTCTACCTCCTTGGCGGAGATATTAGGAGGCGCCATCGCTCTCCGGATGTTATTCGGCATGCCAATCAAGGTAGGCGCTGTTATCGTGACGATCGTATGTCTTGCCATGCTGCTCAGTAATACCTATAATAAAATAGAACGTTGGATTATCACCTTCGTCTCCATCATCGGTCTCTCGTTTCTCTATGAGCTTACGCTCGTGGATGTCGACTGGGGACAAGCCATTACGGGCTGGGTGAAACCGACCTTTCCGGAAAACTCCATACTCATCATCATGAGCGTGCTGGGGGCGGTCGTGATGCCACACAACTTGTTCCTGCACTCTGAGGTCATCCAAAGCCGGGCGTGGAACCTGGAGGACGAGACCGTTATCAAGCGGCAGCTGAAATACGAGTTCTACGACACGCTCCTGTCGATGGTCATCGGCTGGGCCATCAACTCGGCGATGATTATCCTCGCCGCCTCCACGTTCTTCCGGGAAAACATCGCCGTGAACGAGCTGGATCAAGCCCAACAACTCCTGGTGCCATTGGTTGGAAGCAACGCGGGCGTGATTTTTGCGGCAGCTCTCCTGTTGGCGGGTGTCTCTTCCACCATCACTTCCGGCATCGCGGGCGCCTCCATCTTCTCCGGCTTCTTCGACGAGCCCTATAATCACGCCGACCCGCACTCCCGTTTGGGTGTCTTGCTCTCGTTCGTACCGGCGCTCGGCATCATTTTCCTGATTGGCGACCCATTCCAAGGATTGATTCTCTCGCAAATGTTCCTGAGCGTGCAACTCCCTATCACGGTCTTTACCCAAGTGTACCTGACCTCCAGCAAGAAGATCATGGGTCCATACGCGAACAGCCGGTCGACAACGGTCATTCTCGTACTTTTAGGCACGTTGGTAACCCTCTTGAACATCGCGCTGCTTCTTCAATTGATAATTGATAATTGACAATGGACAATTAGGTTTCGCGTACAAACTTTAATCGTCAATTGTCCATTGTCAATTAAATCGGAATTGTCAATCGTCAACTAAAATCGCCACGGCTCGTTAATTAATTGTCAATTGTCAATTATCAATTATCAATTGAAATAACTACCTTTGCCCCATTCTATAAAGAAACTATCAAAAGATTTACTATGAGCGTTATCAATACAAACGAGGAAGAGAACAAGAAAAGCTTGAATTTTATAGAGACCGCCGTGGAGAAAGACTTGGCGGAAGGCAAAAATGGGAAACGTGTGCAAACCCGCTTCCCGCCGGAGCCGAACGGATACCTCCATATCGGGCACGCCAAGGCGATCTGCCTGGATTTTGGCATCGCCGAGCGATATGGTGGCGTGTGCAACCTTCGTTTCGATGATACAAACCCGACAAAAGAGGACGAGGAATACGTGGAAGCGATCAAGGAGGACATCCAATGGTTAGGATTCCATTGGGGGAACGAGTATTACGCGTCGGATTACTTCCAGCAATTATGGGATTTCGCGATCCGCCTGATTGAGGAGGGAAAGGCCTATATCGACGAGCAAACCTCCGAGCAAATCGCCCAGCAAAAAGGCACGCCTACGCAGCCGGGCGTGGAAAGCCCATACCGGAACCGCCCTATCGAGGAAAGTCTCACGCTTTTCAAGAAGATGAACACGGGCGAGATCGAGGAAGGCGCTATGGTGCTCCGGGCAAAAATCGATATGGCGAACCCGAACATGCACTTCCGCGACCCGATTATTTACCGTGTCGTCAAGCACCCGCACCACCGGACGGGCACGAAATGGAAAGCCTACCCGATGTACGACTTCGCGCACGGGCAGAGCGATTTCTTCGAGGGTGTGACCCACTCGCTCTGCACGCTGGAATTTGTCGTACACCGGCCACTGTACGACCTCTTTATCGATTGGTTGAAAGAAGGCAAGGACCTGGACGACAACCGTCCGCGGCAGATGGAGTTCAATAAGCTGAACCTCAGCTACACGCTCATGAGCAAACGCAACTTGCTCACGCTGGTGAAAGAGGGACTGGTAAACGGATGGGACGATCCGCGTATGCCGACCATTTGTGGATTCCGTCGGCGCGGTTACTCGCCAGAGTCGATTCGCAAGTTTGTCGACAAGATCGGCTACACCGTGTACGATGCGTTGAATGAGTTCGAGCTGCTGGAAAGCGCTGTGCGCGAGGATCTCAACGCACGCGCCATCCGCGTTTCCGCCGTAATCAATCCGGTAAAACTGACAATCACCAACTATCCGGAAGGACAAGTGGAAGAATTAGAAGCGATCAATAATCCCGAGGATCCGAGCGCCGGAAGCCACCTGATCGAGTTCAGCCGTAACCTTTGGATGGAGCGTGAGGACTTCATGGAAGTCGCTCCCAAGAAATATTTCCGCATGACACCCGGACAGGAAGTACGCCTGAAAAACGCGTACATCGTAAAATGCACGGGATGCCGGAAGGACGAGGCGGGGAATATCGTGGAAGTATTCTGCGAGTACGACCCGAATACCCGGAGCGGAATGCCCGACGCGAACCGAAAAGTAAAAGGGACCTTGCATTGGGTAAGCCAGGCGCATTGCCTGCGAGCGGAAGTGCGCTTGTACGACCGCTTGTGGAAAGTGGCGAACCCGCGCGACGAGTTGGCCGCTATCCGTGTGGAAAAGAACTGCTCGCCATTGGAGGCGATGAAAGAGATTATCAATCCGGACTCGTTGGAGATCCGGCCCAATTGCTACGTGGAGAAATTCGCCGCCACGTTGCCGAATCTCTCCTACTTGCAATTCCAGCGCATCGGTTATTTCAATATCGACAACGATTCCACACCGGAGAAACTGGTATTCAACCGGACCGTGGGGTTAAAAGATACATGGAACAAAATAAACAAATAAAATAACCTATGAAGAATGAGCACGGCTCACGCTTAGTTCAACGATATCTGTCCGCGAGACAAGAAGGGAAAGATCCCTATCTTGACGCGGACGATATTTTATACCTATTGGATTACTTCGAGAAGTCGAACGACACTAAACTCTACAACGAGGTATTGCGATTAGGGCTTAGGCTGCATCCCGATTGCCCGGAATTACAAATCGAGGAAAGCCGGGAACTAATCTTCGACGGCCAGTACGAGAAAGCCCTTGAGAAGCTAAATGCCATCGCTCCTCTACAAGACCTGGAAGCGGATATTTTACGCATAGAAGCCTATTGCTCGCTAAATCAATATTCCAAGGCGCATACGTTAACGAAAATGTGGGTCAAGGATCAACTCGAAGCCTCGGAAGAGATTTTCGAGCAAACCGCGATCATGCTGAACGATTTGGAGATGCCGGATAAAGCGCGGGAGTTCGTGGAATGGGGATTAAGCCTTTTCCCGAATAATATTACCCTGAAAAGTGAGCTTTGTTATATCCTGGAAATGGAGAACGACATCCCGAAAGCCATCCGCCTTTACGAGGAGATTATCGATTCGAATCCCTATTCCGCCGAGCCGTGGTTCAATTTGGGGCGACTCTATTCCATGGTCGACAATTATGAGAAAGCGATCGAGGCGCTCGACTTCGCGGCGACTTGCGAGGAACCGGATTTGGAATTACTAATATTCAAGGGTTATTGCCTCTTCATGAATGGAAGCTACGAGAAAGCGATCGAGGAATACGAGGAAATCTTGCGTCTGTATGAGGGAGACGAGGATGTCCACTCGCACGTGGGAGCTTTTATGGCCGAATGCTATACCCGACTTGGGGATTACGAGAAAGCCTATCAAATCTATACTACGATTATCAATGAACCTGACATACAAAACGAGGCGATCAACTTCATACATTATATCCGATGCTGCCAGGAAACCGGCCGCGATAAGGAGATTTCACATATCTTGCTCAAGGCGACCTTGATCCATCCGAACAACGTACACATCCTCTCGATGCTCGCGTTGAACTTAGCGGACAACGGGCATAAAGAGGAAGCCGCTTCCGTGCTCGACAAGGTGTTCGCGCTCATGAGCCAGGAAGATATAGGGATGGACGCGGATGCGGATATGCAAAGAAAACGAAACAACCTGTTGCGTCTCGGAAACTACAAGCAGGCGAAAGGCGAGACCGAACAAGCGATCGCTTATTACAACGAAGCGCTCGATCTCGACCCGAAAACCCCTATGGTCCACATCCATTTAGCGCTGGCGTATGCGGCGAACGGCGATTCCAAACATTGCGAGGAGCATCTGCGCCAAATCTCCGTACGAGACTTGGCGCAATATGTTCATAAGACCGGGAAAACGGCTTTCGGGCTTGGAAACAACCCCGAGGAACATATCCCGCCAGAGAATTTAGCGCAAGCGTTTTTGAGAAATAAGGACAATAGCAACTAAGGCAGCGATATTTTTATTACCTTTGGGGCGCTAAAAAAATAGGTGTTACATATTGATTTTAAATAAACGAAATAATTATGGCGAAAGTTAAAGGAACTGTTGTTGTCAACACAGAACGTTGCAAAGGCTGTAACCTTTGCGTCGTAGCCTGCCCGTCGGATGTGTTGGAGCTGCATCCGCGAGAAGTAAACAACAAAGGGTATCACTATGTGTATATGAAGAATCCGGACGCATGCATTGGCTGCGCAAGTTGCGGACTGGTTTGCCCGGACGGTTGTCTAACCATCTACAAAGTAAAAATATAAAGATATCAAGATATGTCAGAAGAGATAAGATTAATGAAGGGTAACGAGGCGATCGCCCATGCGGCTATCCGCTATGGAGCGGACGGTTATTTCGGTTACCCCATCACTCCGCAATCGGAGATTCTGGAGACCTTGGAGGCCGAGATGCCTTGGGAAAAGACCGGGATGGTCGTCTTGCAGGCGGAAAGCGAGGTGGCCGCTATTAATATGGTATATGGCGGCGCGAGTACGGGAAAACGGGTGATGACATCGTCCTCCAGCCCCGGCGTGAGCTTGAAACAAGAGGGCGTCTCTTACATCGCCGGAGCCGAGTTGCCTTGCCTGATCGTGAACGTCATGCGCGGCGGACCGGGACTGGGAACGATTCAACCCAGCCAAGCGGATTATTTCCAAACAGTAAAAGGCGGTGGCCATGGTGATTATCGCCTCATCGCGTTAGCTCCTTCTTCCGTACAGGAAATGGCGGACTTCGTAGCGTTAGGATTCGACCTGGCTTTCAAATATCGTAATCCCGCTATTATCTTGGCGGATGGAATCATCGGACAAATGATGGAGAAGGTCGTATTGCCTCCATTCCGTCCTCGCCGTACCGAGGAAGAGATTATCGCCCAATGTCCGTGGGCCGCTCGGGGAAAGACAAACGGACGCAAGCCTAATGTCATCACGTCGTTGGAATTGGATCCCGCGAAGATGGAGGAAAACAACATCCGCTTCCAAGCCAAGTACCGGAAAATCGAGGAAAATGAGGTCCGCTACGAGGAGTTCCTGTGTGAGGACGCCGATTATCTGTTAATCGCTTTCGGATCGTCTGCCCGTATATGCCAAAAGGTAGTAGAAAACGCACGCGCGGAAGGGATCAAGGTCGGTTTGTTGCGCCCGATTACGCTTTGGCCGTTCCCCACGAAAGCGATCGCCGCTTATGCGGATCGCGTGAAAGGTATGCTGTCGGTCGAGTTAAACGCGGGACAGATGGTAGAGGATGTGCGCTTGGCCGTGAACGGAAAAGTAAAGGTAGAGCATTTCGGCCGTTTAGGCGGAATCGTGTTCACGCCCGATGAGGTACTGAACGCCTTGAAAGAGAAATTATTCTAAAGCCATGACACGAGGAAGCAAAGCGGACGAGATTATGACGCTGCTATTTATGCTATTAGGTATAGCGGCCGTTATCTGTTATTTTACCGTAAGCGATAAATCCGTATTCCTATATTGCGGTGGAGCGGCGATCGTCTTACGGTTGATACAATATGTCCTACGATTTATACATTAATATATACAGATTATGGAACTCAACGATATAATTAAACCCGAGAACCTGGTTTACGGGAAACCCAGGTTGATGAACGACAACCCCATGCACTATTGCCCCGGTTGTAGCCACGGTGTCATCCACAAGTTGATTGCCGAGGTAGTCGACGAGATGGGGTTGGAAGATAAGACAATCGGTGTCTCTCCCGTAGGATGCGCCGTATTCGCTTATAACTATCTGGATATCGATTGGATTGAAGCCGCGCACGGGCGTGCGCCGGCGATCGCTTCCGCCGTTAAGCGTTTGAACCCGGATAAGATGGTATTCACGTACCAAGGCGATGGCGACTTGGCGGCGATCGGTACGGCCGAGACCATCCATGCCGCCAACCGTGGCGAGAATATCGTGATTGTCTTTGTCAACAACGCGATTTATGGTATGACCGGCGGGCAGATGGCGCCTACTACGCTGGAAGGTATGCGCACGGCGACTTGCCCCTATGGCCGCGACGTAGCGCTGAACGGTTATCCCTTGAAGATCGGCAACCTATTGGCGCAGTTAGAGGGTACTTGCCTCGTCACCCGGCAAAGCGTACAGACCGCGGCCGCGGTACGGAAGGCCAAGAAAGCGCTCCGCAAAGCCTTCGAGAACGCGATGGCGAAGAAAGGCACCTCGGTCGTCGAATTTGTCTCTACCTGCTCGTCCGGCTGGAAGATGACTCCGGAAAAAGCGAACAAATGGATGGAGGAGAATATGTTCCCCTTCTACCCGTTAGGCGACTTAAAGAATGTTGAATAAGTAATACGCGCAGAGAAATGAAACAAGAAATAATCATAGCAGGTTTCGGTGGGCAAGGTGTATTGTCCATGGGAAAGATATTGGCCTATTCAGGGCTGATGGAAGGCAAGGAGGTCAGCTGGATGCCCTCGTACGGACCCGAGCAACGAGGCGGAACGGCTAACGTCACCGTCATATTAAGCGACGACCGCATCAGCTCGCCCGTACTGAACGAGTACGACATCGCGATTATCTTGAACCAACCTTCGATGGACAAATTCGAGAGCAAGGTAAAACCGGGCGGTATCTTGATTTACGATGGCTATGGCATTCATACGCCGGTGAAACGCACGGATATCGACGTGTATCGGGTAGACGCCATGGATGCCGCCACCGAGATGAAGAACGAGAAAGCCTTCAATATGCTGATCCTCGGAGGCCTGTTGAAAATCGTCCCGATGGTCAAGTTGGAAAACGTCCTGTTAGGACTGAAGAAATCCCTGCCCGAGCGGCACCATCATCTGATCCCGATGAACGAAGCCGCGATCAAGAAAGGCATGGAGATTATCCAAAAAATATAAAAACACTCTCTTTCTCAACAGCCAAGATGCCCATCGAGCCATCAGGTAACATGGGCATCGCGGCTTACCTTTTACGACATATTCATCCGCGCCTTCCCTGCTACTCTCTATTTTATCCGACAAATTATGTATCTTCGCGCCCGATGAAGTTTTATCCATACATATTATTATTACTTTGCCTCATCGGAATGGCAACTTCCGCGCAGGCACAAAGGCACGGAGGAAACCGGGGCGGATTCTCGTTGGCCAATCTTTCTTCCTCAAACAAAGAGATTCCGGACAGTTTGTTGTTGGCGGACAGCACGGCCCTGAAAGAAAAACGGGTTGTCGGTTATTGGCTCACGCCAACGCTTGGCGAGCGCTATATAGCCCCGATGGATACCGACCGACTGAACACCGCTACCTCGCAGTTGGTAGAGTATAACGCTTTGGCAGTCGGCTACCTCGCGAATGTGGGATCGCCCGCGCAAAGTAAGATCTTCCGCGATCGGAAGGAGGAACGCGACTTCATCTTCGCCGACGCATACGATTATTACATCACAACACCGACAAACGCTTACTTTTACGACACAAAAATACCGTACACACACGCCACCTACACCACCGGTGGCGCCAGCCAAAGCAAGATGGACCGCCTGAAAGGTGTGCTGACATTGAACTTCGGAAAGAAAATCAACGTCGGTGCCGAGATGGACTATATCTATAGCCGGGGCTATTACGACTCGAATGGCAACAAGCTGCTCAGCTATCGGCTCTTCGGTAGTTACATATCCGACCGCTATGAATTGAATGCCTACCTGAGCAACTTCAACTTCATCAATTACGAGAATGGTGGACTCACGAACGATCAATACATTACCAATCCCGACGAACTGGCCGAGAACCAGCGAGGCACGGAGTCTAAATCGTTCCCCGTCCGCTTTTCCGACACGTGGAACCGCGTGCGGGGTAAGCAGTATTTCCTGACCCATCGCTATAATCTGGGCTTTACCCGCGAGCTGGAGGAAACCGACGAGGAAGGCAATCCCAAGGAAGTGTTCGTGCCTGTCTCCAGCATCATCCATACGATCCATTACGAGGATAACCGCCGACGTTTCATCTCGAACAGCAACGGGATCGATACCTGCTATACGAACATCTATGGCATAGATGCCTCGCTCAACGACCAGACGTCCGCCTGGAACTTGCGAAACACCTTCGCTCTTTCGTTGCGAGAAGGTTTTCAGGATTGGGTAAAGTTCGGGTTGACCGCTTACGTGGCGTTCGAGAAACGACGTTTCCGGCTGGCTACCCAAGTACCCGGGCTCGACTACAGTGGCAATGGCACCGGGCAGTCCGTGCCAAGCACGCTGAATTTTCCGGCTTCTCAAGTATATGACGAGTTCACCACCTACATCGGTGGCGAGTTGGCCAAACGCCAAGGTTCCTTGCTTACCTACAACGTGCGAGCCGAGTTAGGGCTCGCCGGGAGCGATGCGGGCGAGTTGCGTGTCTCCGGTGATTTACAGACGAAGTTCTCGCTCTTCCAAAAAGACGCTACCATCCGGGCCGAGGGATACATCAAGAATCTCACCCCCGCGTTTTACCAACGCCATTTTCACGGACGTTATTTTTGGTGGGACCGGGAGTTGAGCAACGTGCAACGTATGTATGCGGGTGCCACTATCGACCTCGCGTCCACACGCACCCGGCTGTCCGGAGGTGTAGAGAGCATACAGAACTATGTCTATTTCGGTAGCGACGGCCAACCGCGACAACACAGCGGCAACCTCCAGGTTATCTCCCTATGCGCCAAGCAAGATATCAAATACCGGGCGTTTGGCTGGGAAAACGAGGTCGCCTATCAGCTCTCCAGCGATAAGTCGACACTGCCCCTACCCGATTTTAGTGCCTATTCCAACATCTATCTGCATTTCAGACTGGCGAAAGTGCTGACCGTACAACTTGGGGCGAATGTCTATTACCATACCGCTTATTACGCGCCCTATTACGAGCCTGCCACGCAGCAATTCCAACTGCAGGATGAAAGTAATCGAGTGAAAGTGGGCAACTATCCGCTTATTAACGCTTACGCTAATTTCCATTTGAAACAAGCGCGTTTCTTCGTCATGGCGTACAACTTAGGCTCCAAGTTCGTCGATCCCAATTACTTCTCGCTGCCTCATTATCCATTGGACCCGATGGTGTTGAAGATGGGCGTCTCCGTAGTATTCAACAATTAAACAAAGCTACCATACATGCGAAAATCCCGCAAATTAGCCCTCCTCTACACGACTGCCCTCGCCGTCGTATTGATCGCAATGATGCTGCTCCGCCCCCGCTCGTCACAAGAGAAACCTACCGGTCCGCGCGATTTCCCGGAGATTCAGTCGGAAGGAATCCTGCGTGTCGTCACAGAGTATAGCCCATCTGGCTACTACGTATCCGGCGATACCTTGCGGGGATTCCAATACGAATTGTGCAGGGCCATCGCCCGTCTATCGGGACTGGAAGTACGCACGCATTTAGAGATGAGCCTGACTCAGAGTTTCGAGGGGTTGGCAGACAATACCTATGATATAATCGCCCGCAACATCCCTGTCACTACCGAAGCGCGCGCGAACTATCTCTTTACCGATCCCATCGTGCTTAACAAACAAATTTTAGTACAACGTACGGCCAAGGCGAACCTCGGTATCGAGCCGATCCGCGACCAACTGGACTTGGCCGGGAAAACGCTCTACGTTAGTAAGGACTCCCCCGCCCTTTTACGCCTCCGCAACCTCGGTCATGAGATCGGCGATACGATCTATGTCGTCGAGGATTCGTTATACGCCGATGAACAACTCATGATCATGGTCGCCAAAGGCGATATCGACTACGCCGTGTGCGATCGTCGAATCGCCCAGCAATTACAGGAAAAGCTCCCGGAAGTGGATATCCAGACCGACATCAGTTTTACCCAGCTACAGTCGTGGGCCGTGCGCGAAAGCTCGCCCATCCTGCTGGACAGCCTCAACAGTTGGCTCCGCCAACTCCGCGACAATGGCGAATACGACCTCATCTACCAACGATATTATCCGTAAAACGGCATTATAAAATGCCGGAAGTTGTTTTACGAATGGGCAAAAGATAGTACCTTTGGCCTCCCAAAAAGAAAAGAATGGCAGAAGGAACGAAAAATACAGGAAGAGGAAGGAGAAAGGCCGTGGAGATCGTCCCCGATATGGGACGCCTCCAGCCACAGGCCCTTGAGTTTGAGGAAGCGGTATTAGGCGCCTTGATGTTGGAGAAGGACGCTTACTCGATTGTTAGCGAGATATTGAAACCGGAATGCTTCTATGATAAGGCGAACGAGAAGATTTACGCGGCGATCGTAGACTTGGCCATGAGCCAGCGCCCGGTGGATATGCTTACCGTGACGGAGCAGTTGAAGAAACGAGGCGAGTTGGACGAGGTGGGCGGTCCTTTTTACATCTCCCAGTTGACCGGCAAGGTGGCGAGTACCGCCCATATCGAGTACCATGCCCGGATTATCGCGCAAAAGTACTTAGCGCGGGAACTGATTTCTTTCACCGCGCAGATACAAGGGAAGGCTTTCGATGAGACCATCGACGTAGACGACCTGATGCAAGAGGCCGAAGGGAAACTTTTCGAGATATCGCAGCGTAACGTCAAGAAAGATGTCACGCAAATCAACCCCGTCATCAAGGAAGCGATGGATATGCTGGAGAAAGCGGCCAACCAGAAGGAGGGCTTGAGCGGCCTCCGCACGGGCTTCCATGGGTTGGACAAGATGACTTCCGGCTGGCAGAACTCCGACCTGATTATCATCGCCGCCCGGCCCGCGATGGGAAAGACCGCTTTCGTGCTCTCGATGGCGAAGAACATGGCGGTGAATTACAACATCCCTGTCGCCTTGTTTTCCTTGGAGATGAGCAACGTGCAGCTCGTGAACCGTTTGATCGTGAACGTATGCGAGATTCCCGGCGACAAGATCAAAAGTGGACGTCTGGAGAGCTACGAATGGGAACAGCTGGATTTCAAGATCAAAGAGCTTTACGACGCGCCGATCTATGTGGACGATACACCGAGCCTCTCCGTATTCGAGCTTCGTACGAAAGCGCGCCGCCTGGTGCGCGAGCATGGCATTAAATGTATCATCATCGACTATCTGCAGCTGATGAACGCCAGTGGTATGAACTTCGGCAGCCGCGAGCAGGAGGTCAGCACCATCTCGCGCTCGTTGAAAGGTTTGGCGAAAGAGCTGAATATCCCGATTATCGCTTTGTCGCAATTAAACCGCGGCGTAGAGGCCCGGCAAGGAGCGGAGGGAAAGCGTCCCCAACTGGCCGATTTGCGCGAGTCCGGCGCCATCGAGCAAGACGCCGACATGGTATGTTTCATCCATCGTCCGGAATATTATAAGATAACGGAAGACGAACGGGGCAATTCCCTGATTGGTATGGCGGAGATTATCATCGCCAAGCATCGTAACGGTGCCGTGGGCGACGTGCGACTCCGCTTCAAGAGCGAGTTCGCCAAGTTTATGAATATCGAGGAGGATGTGGCCGTACGCGAGTTTACCTCCACGATGGGCGGAGGCGCTCCTATCCCACCCATCCCCTCGCCCGGGGCGGATTTCCTGACACCGGGAAATAAGGATGAGGTACCTTTCTGACGAACATAGGTGCGTTGGCCTTTTAACATACGTGTGTTGGTCTTTTAACATACGTGCGTTGGCCGATGCACATAGGTGCATAAAAGAAGAATGTTTTCGAACAGCGCGAGAATTTTGTATATTCGCGGCGCGAGAATTAATAAATAAACGATACAAATGAATTTTATCTCCCAATTATTCAAGAAAAAGAACGAGCCCGAGGAAGAGGAATCGACCAAAGGAACCGTGGAGGAGTTTGTCACTCTAATCCGTGTCTATTATCAAGCCGTCATGGCTGTCAACTTAGGGATTACCAACCTGAACATCTTAGTCGACATGGCCTTGTTCAAGCGGATGCTGAAAATCCCTACACAGAACAACAAACTGGGTGTGGCTGAAAAAGCCCGAGTACGCAAGGTGCTGATGCAAGACTATGGCCTAAGCGAGTCATTCTTCAAGGAGATCGACAGCTCCGTGAAGAAGAACTGCCGCAACCAGAACGACATCAAAGGATATTTCTTCCTGTTCCAAGGATTCTGCGGCGATTTATTCAACCTGCTGGGCAACTTGATGCAATGGAAGTTCCGCCTTTCCATGTTGATGAAAAAGCTCTTGTACAACCAGACCGTCAAGACCGTGCACGAGATCATGACACGGTCGGAATGGAAAGAGGTGAGCGTACAAAAGGCCGCTTGGAGCGTGCGCAAATACGCCGCCACGTTAGGTTACTCCGAGCAATGGATTGTCGATTTCGTGTACAACGTCGTCCTCCTTGCCCGCGATGAGCAAAAGAAAGAATTCAAGAAAAACCGGAAAGCATGACCATCGAGCCCCATCCTTTGGGATTCTTTCTCCCCAAGAACACGCGCCTCTTGATGTTAGGCAGCTTTCCACCGCCACGGCGACGCTGGTCGATGGAATTCTATTACCCGAACATCCAAAACGATATGTGGCGTGTCTTGGGGCTTCTTTTTTACGCGAGCAAGGACTATTTCCTGAAAGACCGGAAAGCGTTTTGCGTGGAAAAAGCGAAAGCGTTTTGCCAAGAGAAAGGCATCGGGCTGGGCGACACGGCGATGGAGGTGATCCGCCAAAAGGCGAACGCCTCCGATAAATTCCTGGAAGTAGTACGACCTATCGATCCGGAGAAGGTACTGCCCCAAATCCCCGCATGCGAAGCGATCGCGGTAACGGGACAAAAAGCCTTAGACACCTTGCTCCCGCTCCTGCCCGTAAGCGAGACCCCAAAAGTGGGTGGAAGCGTAGAGTTCTGCTGGGGTGATAAGTCGATGCGGCTCTACCGAATGCCCTCCACCTCCCGCGCCTATCCCAAGCCTATCGAGGAGAAAGCCGCCATCTACCGCACGATGTTCGAGGAAATCAGAATCCTATAAATCCGCAAGAATGAACCACATAGGAACTATCAAACCGTAAAATCATTCCCCTTTTCGGTTAACAAAAATAAAGCAAGCACGCTCTATTTGCTTTCAAGCTATCACAAAAAACTTATCTATCTATTTTTCCAACAGTTAGAAAAAAGGGATGTTCGTTCGCCTCGTCTATTTCCGAAACAAATTGTTCCAAAACAAAACGGATAAACAAAAAAGCAAGCTTTAACTAATATCAAAAAGACACAAAAAGTTATATTTCAGCATATTCAAGCTACAAATAACGTAATATCGCGTTACGATTTTTATAGGCAAAACAATAAATTGTTTTTTATGAGTGAAATAAAAGGTTATATCTCACAGGTTATCGGTCCGGTCGTGGACATTCACTTTGAGAATGAGACGGAGGAAGCCATGACGCTGCCCCGTATCCACGACGCGATGGAGATAACCCGCCCCAACGGGAAAGTCCTGATCGTAGAGGTGCAACAACACATCGGAGAGAACACGGTGCGAACCGTAGCCATGGATTCGACCGACGGGCTGAAACGAGGCATGGAGGCCGTATCGCACGGAATGCCTATCACCATGCCGACCGGCGACCAAGTGAAAGGCCGGTTGATGAACGTGACAGGCGACCCTATCGATGGCATGGCGGAGCTGAGCCGCGCGGGCGCACTTCCTATCCACAGGGAACCTCCTAAATTCGAAGATTTGACGACTACGCAAGAGGTTTTTTACACGGGTATCAAGGTCATCGATCTACTGGAGCCTTACCTGAAAGGAGGTAAGATCGGGTTGTTCGGTGGCGCCGGTGTGGGCAAGACGGTGTTGATCAAGGAGCTAATCAACAACATCGCCAAGAAGCACAATGGTTTCTCGGTATTCGCCGGTGTCGGAGAACGTACACGCGAGGGTAACGACCTGCTGCGCGAGATGATCGAGTCGGGCGTTATCCGTTACGGCGACGAGTTCCTCAAGAGTATGGAAAAGGGTGAATGGGACTTGTCGAAAGTGGATTTCAAGGAAATGGAGAAATCGCAAGTCGCCATGGTGTTCGGCCAGATGAACGAACCGCCGGGAGCCCGTTCTTCCGTGGCGTTATCCGGGTTGACTATCGCCGAGTCGTTCCGCGACGGAGCGAAAGAAGGCGAGAAGCGCGACGTGCTGTTCTTCATCGACAACATTTTCCGTTTCACGCAAGCGGGCTCGGAGGTATCGGCGTTGTTGGGACGTATGCCTTCCGCCGTAGGTTACCAGCCAACCCTCGCTACCGAGATGGGCGCTATGCAAGAGCGTATCACTTCGACGAAGAAAGGTTCCATTACTTCCGTACAGGCGGTATACGTGCCGGCGGACGACTTGACCGACCCCGCTCCCGCTACCACTTTCACGCACTTGGACGCTACGACGGTGTTAAGCCGTAAGATCGCCGAGCTGGGAATCTATCCCGCTGTCGACCCGTTGGATTCCACCTCGCGTATCCTGGATCCGCTTATCGTAGGTAAAGAACATTACGAGACCGCCGAGCGCGTCAAGCAGATCCTGCAACGCAACAAGGAACTGCAGGACATCATCTCTATTCTGGGAATGGAAGAGCTCTCGGAAGAAGATCGCTTAACCGTGAACCGCGCGCGGCGTGTGCAACGGTTCCTGTCGCAACCTTTCTCCGTAGCGGAGCAATTCACCGGCGTGCCGGGCGTGATGGTCTCCATCGAGGATACGATCCGCGGATTCAAGATGATTATGGATGGCGAGACCGACGACATCCCCGAGCAGGCCTTCCTGAACGTAGGCACCATCGAGGACGTGTTTGAAAAGGCGAAACGATTGAAGGAACAGTTAAATTAAACGGATATGAGACTCAATATTGTTTCTCCGAACGGCGTTCTTTTCGAGGGCGATACGACAAGCGTTTCCTTCCCCGGCTTAGGAGGCTCGTTCGACGTGCTGCCCCATCACGCGCCCATTATCGCGGCGCTGAAGGCAGGCGTGATCCAGTATGAGACAAACGGACAAAGACAAGAACAAACGATACAAGGCGGATTCGTGGAGGTCAAGGAGGATCAAATCTCCGTCTGCGTCGAATAAAAACGAAGGAATATGAGTGGCAGGTTACAAATGAGACTGATGGGATGGATCACGTTTATCAACGCGTCCGTCGGCATCGCGTTAGGCGGCCTATTATATACGATTTGGCCGGAACACTATTTCACATGGTATCCGTCGATCCCCGTATTCTATTGGCTGACAGCGGTCGCCATGACTTATTTCCTGGATCGGGTGAAAAAGAAAAACGGCGACGTGACGGTGACCACGTTCATGCTCGTCCGCTTTTGCAAATTCACCCTCGCTATCGTTTTCCTGTGGCTCTACGCCGTATTGGTAAATGAACGCTTGAAGGCATTCGGCCTTACGCTGATGCTCTTCTACTTCATTTACCTGGGTATGGAGACTTATACGATTTATCTGTTTGAGAAAAAAAGAATGAAAAGAGAGAAAAGAGAAAATGAGGAACTATCTCAAAAATAATCGATACGCTTGGCTGATCGTATTGCTGACGCTCTGCGTGGTGCAATGGGCGAAAGCCGCCGAGGAAGGCGAGGTGAACGTGCAGGAGATCGTTTTCTCGCACATCCAAGACGCTTACACGTGGCACATCACCGAATGGAACGACAAGGAGATCGCGATCCCGCTGCCCATCATCGTCAAAGGCGAGGAGGGTTGGAAAGTATTCCTTTCCAGCCGCTTGCACCACGGCGAGAGCTACGAGGGGTTCTACCTTGCCCAGGACGGTGATCACGCGGGGAAAGTGGTAACGCGGAACAGCGCGGGCGAAGAGACACGACCGTTGGACATCTCGTTGACAAAGAATGTCTGCGGGTTGTTTTTAAGTTGCGCGCTCTTGTTGCTGATCATCTTGCGAACGGCCAACTGGTATAAGAAACATCCGAATGAGGTGCCAAGAGGATTTACGGGGATGATAGAGGTGGTGGTTACTTATATCGAGGACGACGTGATCAAGAACTCGATCGGTAAGGAGTATTACAAACCATACTCTTCCTTCTTGCAAACCGTTTTCTTCTTTATCCTGATAAATAATTTAATCGGTATCATTCCTATCTTCCCGGGAGGAGCCAACGTAACAGGCAACATCGCGATCACATTCGTATTGGCGGTTTGCACCTTCATCGCGGTCAATCTGTTCGCCGCCACCAAAGGGTATTGGAAAGAAATCTTCTGGCCAAACGTACCAATCTATTTGAAGTTACCGTTGCCGATCATGCCGTTCGTGGAGTTCTTCGGCGTATTCACCAAGCCGTTCGCCTTGATGATTCGTCTATTCGCCAATATCATGGCCGGCCATACGATCATCCTCGCCTTGACCTGTCTGATATTCATCACCGTGTCGATGGGCGTGGCCGTCAATATGGGTATGACGTTGGTTTCCATCGTGTTCTGCGTATTCATGAACTGTTTGGAGCTGTTCGTCGCCTGTTTACAAGCTTATATTTTCACCTTGCTGTCCGCCAACTATATCGGATTAGCGAAGGTGAAGGATTAAATAGTTTAAGTTATCAATTGAATTACAAAAACAAAATTAAAAACAAATCATTATGTTATCTACAATCTTATTACAAGCCGCTGGAATGGGAATAGCGAAAATGGGTGCGACAGTAGGTGCCGGATTGGCCGCGATCGGCGCGGGTATCGGTATCGGTTTAATCGGAAAAGGCGCCGTAGAGGCCATCGGCCGTCAACCGTCCGCCGCCGGAGAAATCCGAACCTCCATGTTGATCATGAGTGCGCTGGTCGAGGGAGTCGCCTTGTTCGCGATTGTCGTATGTTTCTTGGGATTGTTCCAATAAAATAACGAACACCATGTCATTATTAACACCGGATTCGGGACTTCTATTCTGGATGATCGTATCGTTCGGTATCGTCTTCGTGGTCCTCGCCAAATACGGGTTTCCCGTAATCATCAAGGCGGTGGACCAGCGGAAGGCGTATATCGACAACTCCTTGGAGACGGCTCGGAAGGCGAATGAGCAACTCGCCAACATCCAAGCCGAGGGCGAGCGCCTGCTTGCCGAGGCCAAGGAGAAGCAGAACGCCATCATGAAAGAGGCCCTTGCCGAGAAAGATCGGATTATCGAGGAGGCGCGCCAGAAAGCGGCTTCCGAGGCGCATCTGCAGATCGAGGAGGCGACCCGGCGTATCCGAGAGGAGAAAGAGAAAGCTATTCGCGAAGTCCGCTCGGAAATCGCGGATCTGTCGATCGCGATCGCGGAGAAAGTGATAAAAGAGAAAATCAACCGGGATAACGAGCACAAGCAAATTATCGACCGGTTGCTGAATGAGGTATCGTTTAGTAAATCGTAATCTATGGATATAGGAACTATTTCTTCCCGATATGCCAAGGCGCTCTTCTCCTTAGCGAAGGATAAGGGAATGGAAGACCGGGTGTACGAGAATATGAGGACGCTGGCGGAAAGTTTCGCGGCGGAGCCGGGGCTGAAGGGAGCGTTGAGCAACCCCATCGTATCGGCCGCCGACAAGGAGCGCCTGCTCAAGGCGGCCGGAGGCCTCCAGGTGAGCGACCTCTACATGCGCTTCATCCGCTTGGCGCTCCAGCACAAGCGGGAAGCGTTGCTGCCGCTCATCGCCTATATCTACATCCGCCTGTACCGCACGGAAAAAAAGATCACGCGGGTACTATTCGATACCGCCGTTCCTGTGGATGAGGAGATCAAGGCTCATCTGGAAAAGAAACTAAAAGAAGAGACGGGAAGTACGATCGAGTTCTCCGGACGGGTGCAACCGGAACTAATCGGAGGTTTCCGGCTACGCGTCGGAAATTATCGGATAGACGCCAGCTACGCGACCCAGTTGCGGGACATTCACGCCGGATTGCTCAAGAACCGATAAAACGAAGAAGAGGAATATGACAGAACAGATAAAAGTAAGCGAAGTCTCCGCTATCCTTCGCCAGCAATTAGAGGGAATCAATACTCACGTGAAGCTGGAAGAGGTCGGGACCGTACTGCAAGTAAGCGATGGCGTGGTACGTATCTACGGCTTGGATAACGCGGAGGCGAACGAGTTGCTCCAATTCGATAACGGAATGGAAGCAATCGTGATGAACTTGGAAGAGGACAATGTCGGTGCCGTGCTTTTAGGGCCGACAGATCAAATCAAGGAAGGAGACACCGTAAAACGCACGGGACGCATCGCCTCCATCAACGTGAGCGAAAGCATGATCGGACGGGTCATCGACCCGTTAGGAAATCCGCTCGACGGGAAAGGCGATATCGTGGGCGAGACCTGCGAAATGCCGTTGGAGCGCAAGGCGCCGGGCGTTATCTTCCGCCAGCCGGTGAACGAGCCGTTGCAGACCGGCATCAAGGCGGTAGACGCCATGATACCTATCGGACGCGGACAGCGCGAGTTGATTATCGGCGACCGACAGACGGGCAAGACGTCCATCGCCGTCGATACGATTATCAACCAACGAAGCAATTACGAGGCGGGCGACCCGGTATACTGCATCTACGTGGCGATCGGGCAAAAAGGCTCTACCGTGGCGGCGCTGGTCAACACGCTGCGCGAGAAGGGCGCGATGGATTACACGATTGTCGTCAGCGCCACGGCTTCCGACCCGGCGGCGATGCAATACTTCGCCCCGTTCGCGGGAGCGGCCATCGGCGAGTATTTCCGCGACAGCGGGCGCCACGCCTTGGTGGTCTACGACGACTTGTCGAAGCAGGCGGTGGCCTACCGCGAGGTGTCGTTGATTCTGCGCCGCCCCTCCGGGCGCGAGGCTTATCCGGGCGATATCTTCTACCTCCACTCCCGCTTGCTGGAGCGCGCGGCGAAGATCATCAACCAGCCGGAGGTGGCCCGGCAGATGAACGACCTGCCCGACAGCATGAAGGACAAGGTAAAGGGAGGCGGCTCGCTGACCGCGTTACCTATCATCGAGACGCAGGCGGGCGACGTGTCGGCCTATATCCCCACCAACGTCATCTCCATCACCGACGGACAGATCTTCCTGGAGACCGACCTCTTCAACCAAGGCAACCGCCCGGCTATCAACGTCGGTATCTCCGTCTCCCGCGTGGGTGGTAGCGCGCAATTGAAGGCGATGAAGAAGGTGGCGGGTACGCTGAAAATCGACCAGGCGCAGTATCGCGAGCTGGAGTCGTTCTCCAAGTTCGGCGGCGATATGGACCCCGTGACGGCCTTCGCCATCGACAAGGGGCAGAAGAACACCCGCCTGTTGATACAGCCGCAACACAGCCCGATGCCCGTGGAGGAGCAAATCGCGATTCTCTATTGCGGCACGCGCGGCCTGCTGAAGGATGTTCCCTTGGACAAGGTGCACGAGTTCGAGGAGGCGTTCCTGCAAACCTTGCGTACCACGCATCAGCGGGATGTGCTGGACACGCTGCGGAAAGGTGTCATCAACGACGAGATCCAAAAGACACTGGAGGAGATCGCCGCGCGGTTATCGGCTTCCTATAAATAATGGCGTATGGCATCGTTGAAAGAACTAAAGCTCCGGCTCGCCTCGATCCGGAGCACGCAAAAGATCACTTCCGCCATGAAGATGGTATCGTCGGCGAAGCTTCACCGTACGCAAACACTGACGGGACAAACCTTGATCTACGCGAACCAACTCAACACGATCCTGGACGGGCTGCTCTCGGCGGAATGCGATTTGGAGTCGCCCTACACCGAGCGGCGCACGGTCAAGCGGGTAGCGATCGTCGCCTTCTCCTCCAGCACGGGACTGTGCGGCTCGTTCAACGCCAACGTGTGGAAAGAGTTGTCGGCGGCGATCGCGGCCTATAAGGAGAAAGGCATCGAGGTTCGCCTGTACCCGGTGGGGAAAAAGGTGGCGAACGAGTTGCGCCATGCGGGCGAGCCGTTCGTCGCTGATTTCATTTCCTTCGACGAGAGACCGACGTACGAGGGCGCCGTGGCGCTGGCCGCCCGCCTGATGGAGTCGTTCCTCGCCGGCGAGGTGGACCAAGTGGAATTGCTATACCATCATTTCAAAAGCACGGCGACGCAAGTATTGACACGCAAGAATTACCTGCCCCTCGCGCTGGAGGGCGCCGAGGGGGGGAACGCCGCGGCGGGTACCGATTACATCCTGGAACCGTCGATGGAAGCGCTGCGCGACTTGCTCTTCCCGAAGTTGCTGAACCTGACCATCTACACGACGATGCTCGACACGGCCACCTCGGAGCACGCAGCCCGCATGATGGCCATGCAGACGGCGAACGACAACGCGAACGACCTCATCCAAAAGCTCACGTTGCAATACAACAAGACGCGCCAGCAGGCCATCACCAACGAGTTGCTGGACATCATGGGCGGTTCCGCCGCCTCCTGAGTGAAAACGGTCGTTTTCCCCACCCCGACACACTTCGGGACGCGGAAAACGGCCATTTTCATGCCAATCACCACGGTTCAAGCCCCAAAACGGTCGTTTTCGCGTCCGCCACTACGGTTCAAGCCCCAAAACGACTGTTTTCACGTCCGCCACCGCGGTTCAAGCCCCAAAATGGACGTTTTCCTATCCGCCACCGCGGTTCGAGCCCTCAAAACGGACGTTTTCCTATCCGCCACCGCGGTTCGAGCCCCAAAACGGTCATTTTCACCTCCGCCACCACGGTTCGAGCCCTCAAAACGGGCATTTTCATATCCGAAAACCACGAATCCGCGTAAAAAAGTCATTTTATTAAGGGAAAAAACATCGGGATTCAAAAAAAACGCGTAATATTGCTTCCGATTAACGCAATTAAAGACATACGCATGATAAAAATATCAATGACAACGCGGGAATCCGCGTACTACACGTGGGCATTGATGACCCCTTGGGGGGTTGGCATCTAATCACTTCGTCGCGATGGGCCGGCGCGGGCGTAGCGTCCGGCGACATCATTCCATCTAAATTTTTTCACGAGAGAAATACAAGAATCATAAACCATAGCCGCGCGGGCGAGAGCCGCCGGCGGCTCAATCCAACGAAAAATGAAAGTATTGAAATTCGGCGGAACATCCGTAGGTTCCGTGGATAGTATCCTGAGCGTAAAGAAAATAGTAGAGGCCATCGAGGAGCCTGTCATCGTAGTCGTCTCGGCCTTGGGCGGCATCACCGATAAGCTATTGGCCACCTCGGCCATGGCCGCCAAGGGCGACCTCGCCTACGAGAAAGAACTGTCCGAGATCATCGCGCGCCACCTGGAGGTAATCGGGGGCGTAATCGACGACGAGCGCAAACGCGTGGAGGTACAAAAGAGCGTGATGGCGTTGCTGGAAGAGCTCGGCAACATCCTGAAAGGCGTTTACCTCATCAACGACCTGTCGGCGAAGACCTCCGACACGATCGTGAGCTACGGCGAGCGCATCTCGTCGCTAATCGTCTCGAACGTCATCCGCGAGGCCCGGCTTTTCGACTCGCGCAAGTTCATCAAGACGGTCAAGCAGTTCAACAAGCACATTGTCGACTTCGAGCTGACGAACCCGCTCATCAAGGAGACCTTCCAGCCGCTGCCGAAGGTGTCCTTGGTGCCCGGGTTCATCTCGTCGAGCGCGGAGACGGGCGAGGTGACGAACCTCGGGCGCGGCGGCTCGGATTACACCGCCTCCATCATCGCCGCCGCCCTCGACGCCTCCATCCTGGAAATCTGGACGGACGTGGATGGCTTCATGACCGCCGACCCGCGGGTCATCAGCTCGGCGTACGTTATCGACCGGCTGACCTTCACGGAAGCGATGGAGCTGTGCAACTTCGGGGCGAAGGTCATCTACCCGCCCACGATCTACCCCGTCTACCACAAGAATATCCCCATCCGCATCCGGAACACCTTCAACCCCGAGGCGCCGGGCACGTATATCTCCAGGGAGAAGGCGAAGGAGGAAGGCAAGGCGATTATCAAAGGCATCTCCTCCATCAACGACACGTGCCTCATCACGGTGCAGGGCCTGGGCATGGTGGGCGTCATCGGCGTGAACTACCGCATCTTCAAGACGCTGGCGAAGAACGGCATCAGCGTCTTCATGGTGTCGCAGGCCAGCTCGGAGAACAATACCACGTTCGCCGTGCGCAACGCCGACGCCGACCTGGCCGTGCAGGTGCTGAACAACGAGTTCGCCATGGAGCGCACGCAAGGCGACATGAACGATACCGTGGCGGAGAAGGACCTGGCGACGGTCGCCATCGTGGGCGAGAACATGAAGCGCACCCCCGGCATCGCGGGCAAGCTGTTCGGCACGCTCGGACGGGCGGGCATCAGCGTCATCGCCTGCGCGCAAGGCGCATCGGAGACGAACATCTCGTTCGTCATCAAGCATAAATACCTGCGCAAGGCGCTAAACTCCATCCACGACTCCTTTTTCCTGTCCGAGTACAAGGTGCTGAACCTCTTCGTCGTCGGGATCGGGACCGTGGGCGGCAACCTGCTGGAGCAGCTGCGCGCGCAACAGCCGAAACTGATGCGGCAGAACGGGCTGAAGCTGAACGTCGTGGGCATCTCCAACTCGAAGCGGGCCATCTTCTCGCGAGACGGCATCGACCTCGACCACTACGCCGACGAGCTGCGGGAGCGCGGCGAGGATAGCAACCCCAAGCACCTGTGCGAGGAAATCCTGAAGATGAACATCTTCAACTCCGTGTTCGTGGATTGCACGGCGAGCCCCGACATCGCCGCCCTCTACGGCACCTTGATGAACAGCAACGTATCGGTGGTGGCCGCCAACAAGGAAGCCGCCTCCTCGTCGTACGAGAATTACATCCAGCTGAAGGAGACCGCCCGCCACCGCGACATCAAGTTCCTGTTCGAGACGAACGTGGGCGCCGGCCTGCCCATCATCAACACGATGAACGACCTAATAAACAGCGGCGACCATATCCTGAAGCTGGAGGCGGTGCTCTCCGGCACGCTCAACTATATCTTCAACACCATCAGCGCGGATATCCCGTTCAGCGAAGCCATACACATGGCGAAAGAGGCGGGCTACTCCGAGCCGGACCCGCGTATCGACCTGAGCGGGAAGGACGTCATCCGCAAGCTGGTCATCCTGGCGCGCGAGGCGGGCTACGCCGTCGAGCAAGCCGACGTGCGGAAGAACCTCTTCATCCCCGACAAGTATTTCCAAGGCTCGCTGGACGATTTCTGGGCGAGCATCGGCGAGATGGACGCGGAGTTCGAGGAGAAACGCCAGCGCCTGGAGGCGGAGGGCAAACATTTCCGCTTCGTGGCGCGGATGGAGAAAGGCGCCTGCGAGGTGGGCTTGCAGGCCGTCGACAGCCACCACCCGTTCTACGAGCTGGAGGGAAGCAACAACATTATCATGATCTCGACCGAGCGATACCACGAGTACCCGATGATCATTAAAGGGTACGGGGCGGGGGCCGACGTGACCGCCGCCGGCGTGTTCGCCGACATCATCTCGATCGCTAACATCCGATAAAATCATATCGACATGAAACACATCATTATCTTAGGCGATGGCATGGCCGACGAGCCGATAGAGGCTTTGGGCGGCCAGACCCCCATGCGCTACGCGCGCACGCCCTACATGGACCTCCTGGCGCGCGAGGGCGTGACCGGGCGGATGCGGACCGTTCCGAACGGTTTCCATCCGGGCAGCGAGGTAGCGAACATGGCCGTACTGGGCTACGACCTCCCCACCGTGTACGAGGGCAGGGGCGTATTAGAGGCGGCCAGCATCGGCGTAGACCTCCAGCCCGACGAGATGGCGATGCGCTGCAACCTCGTCTGCGTGGAGGGCGATATCCTGAAGAATCATTCCGCCGGCCACATCACGACCGAGGAGGCCGACGAGCTAATCCGCTTCCTCAACGAGCGGCTGGGATCCGGGCGGGTCCGCTTCTACACGGGCGTCTCCTACCGGCACCTGCTCGTCGTCAAAGGAGGCGACAAGCGCGTCGAGTGCGTGCCGCCGCACGACGCTCCCCTCCGCCCCTTCCGCCCGCTGCTGGCGCGGCCGGGCGTGCCGCAGGCGCGGGAGACCGCACACCTGCTGAACGACTTGATCCTGCAATCGCAAGAAATACTGAGGGACCACCCGGTGAACCTGCGCCGCGTGGCCGAGGGCAAGGACCCGGCGAACAGCATCTGGCCGTGGTCGCCGGGCTACCGGCCCGCCATGCGCACGATGCGCGAGATGTACGGCATCCGGAAGGGGGCGGTCATCTCCGCCGTCGACCTCATCCGCGGCATCGGCACCTACGCCGGGCTGGAGGTATTGCACGTGCCGGGAGCGACCGGGCTCTACGATACCAACTACGAGGGCAAAGCCCGCGCCGCCCTGGACGCCCTGCGCGCGAACGATTTCGTCTACGTGCACGTGGAGGCGAGCGACGAGGCGGGCCACGAGGGCGACGCCGCGCTGAAGATACGCACGATAGAGAACCTGGACAACCGCCTCGTACGCATCATCTACGAGGAGACGCGCGCGTGGCGGGAGCCGGTGGCCATCGCCGTCCTGCCGGACCATCCCACGCCCTGCGCCGTGCGCACGCACACGGCCGACCCCGTCCCCTTCCTGATTCACAAGCCGGGCCAAACGCCCGACGCCGTGACGCGCTTCGACGAGGAATCCGTACGCGACGGGAAGTACGGCATCTTAGAGAGAGACCAATTCATCCGAGAATTCTTAAAAGACTGACAAACATGAGATACTACAGCACCAACAGACAAGCGCCCGCGGCGAGCCTGGAAGAGGCCGTCGTCAAGGGACTGGCGGGCGACCGGGGATTGTACATGCCCGAGCGCGTACCGCGGCTCGCGCCCGACACCATCGCCCGCCTGAAAGAGATGACGTTTCACGACATCGCCTGCCTCGTGGCGAGGGCCTTCTTCGGCGAGGACATCGAGGCCGATACGCTGGACGCCATCACGCGCGACACGCTCGCGTTCGACACGCCGGTCGTGCCGGTGGGCGACCGCATCTATAGCCTGGAGCTGTTCCACGGGCCCACGCTGGCTTTCAAGGACGTGGGCGGGCGCTTCATGGCGCGCCTCTTGGGCCATTTCATCCGGAAAGAGGGCGCGGGCCGCAAGGTGAACGTGCTGGTGGCCACCTCCGGCGACACGGGCAGCGCCGTGGCCAACGGCTTCCTCGGCGTGGAGGGCATCCGCGTCTACGTGCTCTACCCCAAGGGGAAAGTCAGCCCCATACAAGAGTGCCAGTTCACCACGTTGGGGCAAAACATCACGGCGCTGGAGGTGGACGGGACCTTCGACGACTGCCAGGCGCTGGTCAAATCCGCCTTCATGGACGCGGACCTGAACCGCCACATGCGCCTCACCTCCGCCAACTCCATCAACGTGGCCCGCTTCCTGCCGCAATCGTTCTACTACTTCAACGCCTACGCCCGCCTGGACGAGCGGGGCGAGGCCGACGCGCTGGTGGTAAGCGTGCCCAGCGGCAATTTCGGCAACATCACGGCGGGCCTCTTCGCCCACGCGATGGGGCTGCCCATCCGCCGCTTCATCGCCGCCAACAACCGCAACGACGTTTTCCTCGAATACCTGCGCACCGGGCGCTACAACCCGCGCCCCTCCGTAGCCACCATCGCGAACGCCATGGACGTGGGCGCGCCCAGCAACTTCGCGCGCATCCTCGACCTGTACGGCTCGGAAGGGGGCGACCCCTACCCGCGGATCCGCCAACTCATCGCCGGCCACCGCTACACCGACGAGCAGATAGCCGACACGATGCGGCGGGTGTACCGGTCGACGGGCTACGTGCTCGACCCGCACGGCGCCTGCGGCTACCAAGGCCTGGCGGACAGCCTGCGGCCAGACGAGACGGGCGTTTTCCTGGAGACCGCCCATCCCGCGAAGTTCAAGGGCACGGTGGACCGGATCCTGGGCTCCGACATCGAGATCCCGGCGAAACTGCGGGCTTTCATGGAGGGTAAGAAGCAGAGCATCGAGCTGTCGAAGGACTTCGAGGGCTTCAAATCCTTCCTGATGAGCCGTTGACGGACCGAGACGAACGCTTGCGGGTAGTCGCAAGGGGCTTTTAAGACGTTAAAAGTGCCCTGCGACTACCCGCAAGGCATTTTCAAGAGGGCAAAAGTGCCCTGCGACTACCCGCAAGGCATTTTTCAAGAGGCAAAAGTGCCCTGCGACTACTCGCAAGGCATTTTTCAAGAGGCAAAAGTGCCCTGCGACCCCTCGCAAGGCATTTTTCAAGAGGCAAAAGTGCCCTGCGACCCCTCGCAAGGCATTTTTCAAGAGTCAAAACCGTTTTCCTAAGCCTAACATCCCCTCCCGTATGTAAGCGCGCGCCATGTCGCCCGGCCGCAAGACACGCCCGTCCCAACACAGCAAGTCGATATCGATGGGCACACGGCCCCGCACCTTGTCCTCCGGCCTCCGCCCCACGGCGCGCTCAATCCGCTTCAGCGCGGCGGCCACCGCCTCCGGCACCTCGTCTGTGTAGAGAAGCGCCACCTGGTTCAGGAAAGGCTCCGGGAAAGGGAAATCCTCCGGCGCTGTGTAGACCGGTTCGGAGAAGCGAATCGCGGGGAAGCGGGCGCGCAGCATCTCCCTCGCGCGGCCGAGATTCCGCTCCCGGTCCACGTTCGCGCCCAGCCCCAAGAGAACCTCGACGCCCCGTTCCTCGTTTCGCTCGTTCGCCATCACGACGCGAACTTACGGAAAATAGCCGACAATCCCGCCCCCATGCGAAAATACCTATTTATGGGTATTGGCGAAACGAAGTTTTCCGACTACATTCGCGAAACATTTAAGGAAACATGAGACTATCAGAACTTCGCACGGGCGATAAGGGTGTTATCGTCAAAGTAATGGGACGCGGGGCTTTCCGCAAACGCATCATCGAGATGGGATTCATACGGGGAAAAGAGGTGGTTGTCATCCAGAACGCGCCGCTGAAGGACCCGATTCACTACCGCATCATGGGATACGACATCTCCCTGCGCCGCTCGGAGGCGGCCTTGATAGAGGTCGTCAGCGCGGCGGATTTCGAGAAAGACCCCTCGCTCCGGACGGCCGGCCGCGGCACCGACCCCTACACGCTGCCCTCGGACGAGGACCTGCGGGCCGTCGCCCTCCACAAAGGAAAAACGATTAACGTGGCGCTGGTGGGAAACCCCAACTGCGGCAAGACGTCGCTCTTCAACTTCGCCTCCGGGGCGCACGAGCACGTGGGCAACTACAGCGGCGTGACGGTGGACGCGAAGGAGGGCACCTTCCAGCGAAACGGCTACACGTTCCGCATCGTCGACCTGCCGGGCACCTACTCGCTCTCCGCCTACTCGCCGGAGGAGCTCTACGTGCGCAAGCACCTGAACGAGGAGCAGCCGGACGTGGTGATCAACGTGATCGACGCCTCCAACCTGGAGCGCAACCTCTACCTCACCACGCAGCTCATCGACATGGACGTGCGCATGGTGATCGCCCTCAATATGTACGACGAGCTGCAAAAGCAAGGCGACCGGTTCGACCACGAGTCGCTGGCGCGGATGATTGGCTCGCCCATCATCCCGACCGTCAGCAAGACCGGCTTCGGCATCGACGAGCTGTTCGACCGCGTCATCCGGGTGTACGAGGAGCAAGACCCCGTCATCCGCCACATCCATATCAACTACGGCGACCAGCTGGAGCGTTGCGTGGCCAACGTCCGCAAGCGCCTGAACGACCGGGGCGACATCCCGCGTAACCTCTCCAAGCGCTACCTCTCCATCAAGCTGCTGGAGGGCGACAAGGAGATAGAGGCCTTCATCCGCGCCCTGCCGGGCTCCGACGCCATCTTCGAGGCGCGCGACCGCGAGGCCGCCCAGATAGAGAAGCTGCTGCAGGAGGATTGCGAGACGGCTTTCACCGACGCCCGCTACGGCTTCATCTCCGGCGCGCTGCGCGAGACGTACGAGCAGAACACCATCAAGGAGGCGACAAGCACCCGGATCATCGACCTCCTCGTCACGCACAAGGTATTGGGCTTCCCCATCTTCATCCTGTTCATGTGGATTATGTTCGAAGCTACCTTCCGCCTGGGCGCCTACCCGATGGAATGGATCGAGGCGCTGGTGGAGGCCATCGGCGGCTTCGTGCGCGCCCACATGGCCGAGGGCCCGCTCAAGGACTTGCTGGTAGACGGCATCATAGGCGGCGTGGGAGGCGTCATCGTCTTCCTGCCCAACATCCTGATACTATACCTGTTCATCTCCTTCATGGAAGACTCCGGCTACATGGCCCGGGCCGCCTTCATCATGGACAAGATCATGCACAAGATGGGGCTGCACGGCAAATCGTTCATCCCGCTGGTGATGGGCTTCGGCTGCAACGTCCCCGCCATCATGGCGACGCGCACGATAGAGAGCCGCAACAGCCGGATGATCACCATGCTGGTCACCCCGCTGATGAGCTGCAGCGCGCGCCTCCCGGTATACGTATTGCTGGCGGGCGCCTTCTTCGAGAAGAGCGCGGGCACCGTGCTGCTGGCGCTTTACGTCTCCGGCATCCTGCTGGCGGTGCTGATGGCCCGCCTCTTCAAGCGTTTCCTGTTCAAGGACGAGGACGTGCCCTTCGTCATGGAGCTTCCCCCCTACCGGATGCCCACGGGCAAGTCCATCCTGATCCACATGTGGGAGAAAGCCAAGCAATACCTGCACAAGATGGGAGGCATCATCCTGGTAGGCTCCATCATCATCTGGTTCCTGGGATATTTCCCCCGGAACTCGGCGAACGGCGGGGAATTCGACCGGCGAATCGCCGAGATAGAGCGCGTGACGACCGACCCGACGGAGAAAGCGGAGGCCATCGATCACGTGGAGCGGCTGCGAGCCATCGATCACCAGCGCGACTCCTACATCGGCCGCGTCGGGCGGGCGATAGAGCCTATCTTGGCGCCGCTTGGCTTCGATTGGAAAATGAGCGTCAGCCTGCTGAGCGGCATGGCGGCGAAAGAAATCGTCGTCAGCACGCTGAGCGTGCTCTATACCGGTAGCGCCGACGAGGGCGAGGCCCTGTCCGAACGCCTGAAAGCCGACCGCGACGCGGACGGCGCCCCCGTGTTCACGCCGCTTGTCGCGCTCAGTTTCCTGCTGTTCGTCCTGATCTACGTCCCGTGCATCGCCACCATCTCGGCCATCGTCAACGAGTCCGGCTCGTGGAAATGGGGCCTGTTCGTCATCGGCTACACCTGCGCGCTGGCGTGGGTCGTCTCCTTCCTCGTCTACCAGACCGGGAACGTGCTCATCCATCTGTTCACTTAAATCGCGGGGTACGATGTGGCAAGAAATAGCGATCTGGATAATCGGGGCACTGGCCGTCGGCTATATGGCGCGTAAGATTTACCGTGTGTTCCGGCGCGGGAAGGGCCCGGGGGGATGCCATTGCGGCGGGTGTAGCGGCCGCTGCGGTTGCCCGGTAAAGAATAGGCCCTCGAAAGGCGAATAAACAAGGGAATCTTTTTTATATTCGCGGTATGGGAATCTAATACATACCGAATCATGGATAACACGTTATCGCGCATATTACTCTCGCTCCTCCTCGTCGTGGCGGTCGGTGGCTGCCAGGACGAGCTGGAGGAGCTTGGCTTACGAAGCGAGGCGAACGAGGCTTACTACTGGGAAAACAACCGGTCCGCCGCCCAACGGGTACGGCGAATCATGTACGGCGAGACGGATAGCGGCCGGTACGAGCGCTTCAAGATCGTTCACATCTCGGATCCGCACCTCTCCTCGTGGTCGGGAAGCAACCATTACAAATTGCCCATCAACCTAAGGCAATCCATCCGGTTCGCGAACCAACAGGAACTGCGTATCGACGCCATCGCCGCCACGGGCGATTTCATTTCCATCGAGCCGAAAGAGACGGCGAAAGACTGCATGCGCTCGTTCGTCTATCACCTCTACGAGGAGAACCACGTGCCTACGTTCCTATGCACGGGCAATCACGACAGCAACGCGAACGAGGACATCGGGGACGATTTCCTGCTCAAGCACGAGATCAACGAGATACTATTCGGCAAAAGCAATTACCCGTCCCGGCGGCCGGATGCCGAGAACTACTATTACGCCGACGTACCCGCCCCGGACGGAGGAACGATCCGCTTCATCGCCCTCGATATGCTGGACCAGCCCGACCGGCGGTACAATACGCTCAACTACGCCATCTACTCGCAAGCGCAAATCGACTGGCTGACGAACGTGGCGCTGAAAGAGGGAATGACCGAGCGGCATAGCGTCGTCGTCCTGAACCATTACCCATTCCAACCTCTCAGCAGCGCGAAGCATGGTACCTACCTGAGCGACGGACGCTTCGTACACCCCTGGAACATGATCCCGGAAATCATCGAGGCCTTCCGGACCCGCTCCGTATGGGAGAAAACCTACCCGAACCAGCTCGGCTTCGAGGAGATACGGGTAAAAGCGGATTTCCGCGCGAGCGAGGGGGAATTCGTGTGCTATCTGGGCGGGCACAATCATAGTTTCGCCTACTTCGACATCGAAGGCCTCGACAACGAGAGCGCCGAGCTGCCCGCGCAGCAAATGATTCTCTGCACGAACCAAGCTCCGAGTGAGGTCGGCGTGATTTACAATAAAGTAGAACGCGAGGAAAACAGTTTATCCAGCAACAGCTTCTGCATCCATGCCATCGACACCCGCGAGAAGAAGATCTACATCACCTTCTTCGGCGCCTACAAGCCGTCCAACGACAGCGATTATCCGGACATCCATACCCTATCCTATCGATAAGCCATGGAAGAAGGAAAATGAAGGCGAGAATAACACTATTCCAAGAATTATACATAACTTTGGTGGCTTTTCTAAGTTATAAAGCAAGTATTAAAAAAGTAACTATATGAAAATCATCTCTAAGAATCAAATCAAAGATCTCCATATCACCCCATCAATTTGCGTAGACTGGG
The DNA here is from genome assembly GCA_019114945.1 of Candidatus Parabacteroides intestinigallinarum. Lineage (GTDB taxonomy): Bacteria > Bacteroidota > Bacteroidia > Bacteroidales > Tannerellaceae > Parabacteroides > Parabacteroides intestinigallinarum. The sequence continues at coordinate 36,809 of DXEN01000088.1, forward strand.
TGAAAGAAAGTTTCTCGCTCAAAGAGAAGGCTCAACTACCGGCGAAAATAAGCGTACATCCACAAGGAAATGATTTCTTCACCTCCATGCCTTGTCTTTTACCTCCAGAATTTTCCCGATTTGGCATAAAGATCGTACATCGCATCACCGGAGGAATACCTGCCTTGGGGAGCGATATTTTGCTCTATAATTCCCTCACGGGAGAATTATTAGCTATGCTCGATGGAGATTGGATCACTACCATGCGTACTGGCGCTGTAGCCACGCTTGCTATTCAAACATTGAGAGCCTCCTATAGCAGTACATATGGTTTCATTGGTTTAGGTAATACGGCCAGGGCAACGATGTTATGTTTGCTCGACAGCCAAAAAGAGATATTTCATACCGTATATCTATTAAAATATAAAGACCAAGCCGACTTATTCATCGAGCGATTCAATAATTACAGAAATGTCCAGTTTATCGTTGTCGACACCATAGAGGAACTTATCTCGCAATCGGATACCATCGTCAGTTGCATAACAGACGCGAAAGATTTACTCTGCCCCCAAGACGAACTATTCAAAGAAGGCTGTTTAGTTGTTCCCATACACACGAGAGGATTCCAAAACTGCGATCTTTTCTTTGATAAAATCTACGGAGATGATACCGAACACGTCAAGGGCTTTCGTTATTTTTCCAAATTCAAACAATATGCCGAACTCAAGGACGTTTTATCAGGAAAAGCCGCGGGCAGAGAGAATGACAAGGAAAAAATCTTAAGTTATAATATAGGCTTGGGATTGCACGATATTTTATTCGCGAGCAAAATTTATGACATGCTATCAGAAAAAGCCAAGGATATCAAAATCCAGAAAGAAACATCCAAATTTTGGATATAACCTCTTGTTTTTTTCTTTCGCACGCAGCATAAAACAAGAAAGTATCATCTGATAAATCTGACAAACATAAATTATAACATATATGCAAGCGATTATATTAGCGGCGGGAATGGGAAAGCGCCTCAAAGAATTGACCCAAAATAATACAAAATGCATGATTAAGGTACATCATCAAACTTTGATTGAGCGTATGCTTAAACAATTGGAGGCACTTTCCCTAAAACGAATCATTATTGTCATCGGATATAAGGGGAACAAAGTCCAAGACTTGGTAGGCGATTCTATTAATAGTACCCCCATTCTCTATATTGAAAATAAAATCTACGACAAGACAAATAACATATACTCGCTATATCTCGCGAAAGATTTTCTAATGGAGGATGATACGATCTTGCTTGAATCAGATTTAATTTTCGAAAGTTCCATCCTCGATAAACTAATCAATCATCCCTATCCCAACCTCGCGGTAGTCGCTAAATACCAAAGTTGGATGGATGGTACCGTCGTACAATTGGACGAAGACAATAACATCTTAAACTTCATTTCCAAGAAAGCCTTCCAATTCAATCAAAAAGATGCTTACTACAAAACCGTGAACATCTACAAATTCAGCAAGGATTTCTCTAAGAATAAATACATACCGTTTCTTGAAGCCTATTGCAAGGCTTTAGGAAACAACGAATATTACGAACAGGTGCTGAAAGTGATATCCTTATTGGACAAGCCGGATCTGAAAGCCTTGACCATCACCTCGGAAAAGTGGTACGAAATAGACGATTTGCAAGACCTGAATAACGCCGAGGCTCTCTTCGCCCAAGGAAATCAGGCTTTAGCGATGTACGGAAAAAGATATGGCGGCTATTGGCGTTTCCCGATGTTACTGGATTTCTGCTATTTGGTAAATCCCTATTTTCCTAATACCCGACTGAAAGAAGAGCTAAAAGCTAACTTTGACAATCTGCTTACCGAATACCCTTCCGGCATGCAAGTCAATGCCCAATTGGCAGCACGTTACGCAGGAACCTCCTCCGAGCAAATTATCGTAGGGAATGGAGCCGCGGAATTAATAAATGGATATATGCATCTGAGTGCGGAACGCATAACCGGAGTGATATTACCAACTTTTGAGGAATATCCCAACCGGTTAGATCCGAAACAAATCATCTACTATACGCCGGATAATGCGGATTTCTCGTACACGGGCTCCGATATTATCAGCTTTTTCGACAATAAGCCGATTCAGCAACTGCTGATTATCAACCCAGATAATCCATCCGGGAACTTGTTGCGAAAGGAAGAAATCGAATCCTTGATTGAATGGTCAGAGCGAAAATGTATCCGACTGATCGTGGATGAGTCGTTCCTCGATTTCGCACGGCAGGGGAAAACAATTTCCCTCTTGGATAAAAGAATATTGGATAGGCATCCCCTTTTAATCGTTATTAAAAGCATATCAAAGTCATATGGCGTACCGGGTTTGCGACTCGGCTTCTTGGCCTCGGGAGACAAGGAACTCATCCAAGCGCTGAAAAAAGAGATATCCATCTGGAATATCAATTCCTTCGCGGAATTTTATATGCAAATATTCATTAAATACATCGATGATTACGAGAAAGCCCGCCTGAAATTCATCGAAGAAAGGGAACGATTCCTTTCGCGCTTACGAACCGTTCCATTCTTGCGTGTCATACCCTCCGCCGCGAATTATTTCTTATGTGAGATTACTGACACATATACCTCAGAAGAACTTTGCGGTCTCTTATTGTCAAAGAACAATATATTGGTCAAGGATTGCGGAAAGAAAGCGGGGTTCGGGGGTAAACAATACATTAGAATCGCTATTCGGGATAGGAAAGACAACGATACGCTCGTAGACGCATTGACGCTATTATAACATGTCACTCAAAAGCAAGATGAGAAACCCGATGGCGGTCAACTTCGTATCGCTCGCCCTCTTGCAGGGGGTGAACTACGTGCTGCCGCTCATCTCCTTCCCGTTCCTGTTCCGCGTGCTGGGCGTGGAGCGATGGGGATTGGTGTCGTTCGGCTACTCGCTGATGCAATACTTCGTGATGTTCACCGACTTCGGCTTCAACCTCTCGGCCACGAAATACATCTCCGAGCACCGCGACGACCGCCGCGCCATCAACTCCTACCTCAACAGCGCCATGCTGGGGCGGGCGCTCCTCTGCGGGGCGAGCCTCGTCGTCCTCCTGGCGCTCATCGCCGGGTTCGACAAGTTCGGCTCCGAGGCGGCCTTCTACCTGCTCTACTTCGGGATGATCGTGGGCAACGTCATGTTCCCGATGTGGTTCTTCCAGGGCATGGAGAACATGAAATACATCACGGTGTTCAACATCGTGGCCAAATCGGTGAGCATCGTCCCCTTCTTCGTCTTCATCCGCGGGCCGGAGGACTACATCTACGTCCCCGCCTGCTACAGCGTCGGGTTCCTGCTGGCGGGCCTCATCAGCCTATACATCGTCTACCGCGTGATGGGGATGCGGTGGTACCTCACCGGGTGGGGAAGCGTACGGGCCGCCTTGCGCGACAGCTCCACCTACTTCCTCTCGCGCGTGTCCACCTCGCTGTTCACCACCACGAACTCCTTCCTGCTGGGCCTCGTCTGCGGCAACACCGCCGTGGGCTACTACTCGGCGGCGGAGAAGCTCTACCAGGCGTACAACCAGCTGCTGTCGCCCTTCACGGGCGTGCTGTTCCCGCACATCGCGAGGAGCCACGACACGCGGTTCTTCAAGCGGGTGTTCAGCCGCGTCGCGGTGGCGAACGTGTTCTGCGTGGCGGCCACGCTCGCCCTGTCGGCGTGGGTGCTCCGCTTCGTCTACGGGACGGCCGAGCCCGAGATCCTGCGCATCTTCCGGACGCTGATGTGCGGCTGCCTCATCACCATCCCTTCCATCCTATTAGGCTACCCGTTCCTCGCGGCGATGGGCCATCCGCTCTTCACCAACTGGACGAACATCGTCACCTCCATCCTGCACATCACGGGGCTCTTCGTCCTCTACCTGTGCGGGGCGCTCACGCCGCTGAGCGTGGCGGCGCTCGTGGTGGCGGCCGAGACGACGCTCTTCTCGCTCCGCGTGTGGGGCGTGCGGCGCTTCCGCCTGTTCCGCGAATCCACCCCATCGTAGGCGCTTATGACCGAGAAGACGCTTGAGAAACTGAGGATATTGGCCGAGGCGGCGAAGTACGACGTGTCGTGCGCCTCCAGCGGCGTCGGGCGGGGGCACCGCGCGGGGATGGTGGGCAGCGCCGCCGGGTGGGGTATCTGCCACAGCTTCGCCGACGACGGGCGCTGCATCTCGCTCCTGAAAATCATGCTCACCAACTACTGCATGTACGACTGCGCCTACTGCGTGAACCGCCGGAGCAACGACCTGCCGCGCGCCACCCTGGCCGTCAGCGAGCTGGTGGAGCTCACCATCGAGTTCTACCGCCGCAACTACATCGAGGGGCTGTTCCTCAGCTCCGGCGTGGCGCGGAGCCCGGACTACACGATGGAGCGCCTCGTGCGCGCCGTGAAGGACCTGCGCCTCCGCCACCGCTTCAACGGCTACATCCACCTGAAAAGCATCCCCGGCGCCAGCCGCGAGCTGGTGGACGAGGCGGGCCGCTACGCCGACCGCCTGAGCGTGAACATCGAGATCCCGAACGAGACGAGCCTGCGCGCCCTCGCGCCGGAGAAGGATTTCCAGAGCGTCCTCGCGCCCATGCGCTACATCCAGCAGGGCTTCCTGCGCGGACGGGAGGAGAGCGCCCGCTTCCGCCACGCCCCCCGCTTCGCCCCCGCCGGGCAAAGCACGCAGATGATCGTGGGCGCCACGCCGGACACGGACCGCGACATCCTCAGCCTCTCCGCCGCCCTCTACCGCCGCCCGTCGATGAAGCGCGTCTACTACTCCGGCTTCATCCCCGTGAACGCCTACGACACGCGCCTGCCCGCCCTCGCCGCCCCGCCCCTCCGGCGCGAGAACCGCCTCTACCAGGCCGACTGGCTGCTGCGCTTCTACCACTTCGGGGTGGACGAGATAGTGGACGACGCCCATCCCGACCTCGACCTCGCCGTCGACCCCAAGCTGTCGTGGGCGCTGCGCCACCCCGAGGCCTTCCCCGTCGACGTGAACCGGGCCGACTACGAGACGCTGCTGCGCGTGCCCGGCATCGGCGTGAAATCCGCCAAGCTCATCGTCGCCGCCCGCCGCCACGGCCACCTCGGCGCCGAGCAGCTGCGCCGCATCGGCATCGTGATGAAGAAAGCCCGCTACTTCATCGACTGCCGCGAGCTGCCCACGCGCACGGTCAACGAGATAGGCCCCGAGCGCCTCCGCTCCCTCCTCGCCCGCCGCGAGAGCGGCCTCCCCGACGACGGCCAGCTCAGCCTCCCCTTCGACGAGAATCCCTAAGCGGAAAAGCGGCGATTTCTCCCAACAATCATTTAGAGAAATAATTCCACCTTGATATTTCTCCCAATGATCTTTTAGAGAAATAACTATCATCTAAAATTTCTCCCAATGATCTTTTAGAGAAATAACTACCATCCAAAATTTCTCCCAATGATCTTTTAGAGAAATAATTACCATCAAAAATTTCTCTCAATGATCTTTTAGAGAAATAATTGCCATCCAAAATTACTCCCAACAATCGCTGGGAGTAATTTATCGCGTTTTTTTCTTCCTCCGGAAAAGAGAAAAAGGAAGAAACCTTTGCCCGATGGCGCGGAAAACGCTATCTTGCGCCCAAAAAAGACGATGGAAAAGACCCCTATCAAGCGAATAACGGTGGACGACATCTACCGAAGCATCCTGACCAAGCGGCGCGTGACCAACGCGGAGGGCTGGACGCGCATGGAGCCCATCGACCGCCCGACGCGACTCAGCGGCTCGCCCGTCGTGGATGCCGTGGCGCGACTCCTGGAGAAGAATATCGGCATGCGCCCCGACGACATCACCCCTGCCTTAGGCATTAGCAAGCCGGACCTCAGCGCGGCCCTGCGCGTGGCGACGGGCATGAACACGGCCGGCTTCCTCCGGGCGTACCGACTGACGCGGGCACGGGAATGGCTCGCGCGCACCGATTTGAGCATCAAGGATATATCAGGCAGGAGCGGCTTCCTGCGGCCCGCCACGTTCCACAACACGTTCGTCAAGTACGTGGGCATGACGCCCGGCAAGTACCGCCGGCTGAACCGCCCCGCCGACTTCCGCGAGCTGTACGAATGGGAGAAATAACACGCCGGGGAGGACACGATGATGGTGCTATTCATTTTCGACGGGACGTTCGAGGGGCTGCTCACGGCGGTGTTCGAGGCCTACGCGCGCAAGCGCTTCCCGGACCGGCTGGCGGGCGAGGGCGAGCCGCCGCTCCTCTTCGTCGACGAGGTGACCCGCGTCGCGACGGACGCGGCGAAGGCGGACCGCGTGTGGCGGGGGCTGGAGCGACGCCTGTCGCGCGCCGCCCTCTCGGCGCTCGGCACGGCGTGGCTCTCCGAGCTGCCCGACATCGCGACGCTGCTCTTCCGCTACATCCGCAAGGCCTTCGACGAGCCCGTCCCCATCGAGACGGACTTCGGCGACGCCGACGTGCTGCGCGTCACCCAAATCTGGAGGAAGGTGCGCGACGAGCGCGAGAAGACGCTGCAGTTCCTCCGCTTCCAGAAGGCGGCGGACGGCACCTATTTCGCCGCCACGGCGCCGCGGTACGACACGCTGCCGCTCGTGGTGCCCTACGCCCTCGACCGCTTCGCGGACCAGCGCTGGCTCATCTACGACGTGAGAAGGGATTACGGCTATTACTACGACCTCCGCGAGGCCACCGAGGTGCGTTTCGAGAAGGAGGACATCCACCTGCGCGCCGGCCTGCTCGGCGAGGATATCATGGACAAGGACGAGCGCCTTTTCCAGGCGATGTGGAAGGCCTACTTCCAATCCACCGCCATCCGCGAGCGGCTGAACCCGCGGCTGCAGCGGCAGCACATGCCCGCCCGCTTCTGGCGCTTCCTGCCGGAGAAAAGATAAAAAAAGAGGGACGTTGTCCGCGCCCCGGGAAAGATAAAAAAAGGAACGCACGGAGCAAGAATGGACAGAGAACCTTGGCGTTTAGTCTTGTTGGCGTTTATCAGCGTTTAAGGCCCACTCTCAGGATTTTATCTCCGTGCGTTCCAAAAATGAAAAACGTAAATATATATACTGTTTGTGTGGTTTAAAAAAAACAGTATCCTTTTTAATAGCGCTTACAACTCGCGAATCCAGATGTTGCGGAAGCTAATCGGCTCGCTGGGGTCGCCGTGGCTCTGCAACAAGATTGGTCCGGCCCCGTGAGCCTTCTCCTGCGGGAACCCGATCCACTCGGTGGTACCGAGAATCGTCGTATGGTTCTGCAGCAAGACGCCGTTCTGGATAACCGTCACGGTCGGCCGCGTGCGATAACTGCCGTCCTCCTTGAACGTGGGGGCGGTGTAGATAATATCGTACACGTTCCACTCGCCCGGCTTGCGCATCGCGTTCGCCAAGGGACGGCTCTGTTTGTAGACGCTACCCGTCATACCGTTCGTGTACGTCGGGTTGTTATAGCAATCCAATATCTGGATCTCGTACATTCCTTGCATATACACGCCGCTATTGCCGCGCAGCTGGCTCTCGCCCGTGATATTCTCCGGCACCCTCCATTCGATGTGCAGCTGGAAGTCGGTAAACTTCTGCTTCGTCTGGATATCGCCCTTCTTCTTGTTCACGGTGACAACGCCATCGTGCACGTCCCACTCGGCGGGCCCTCCCTTCGGGCTCTCCCAAGCGGAGAGGTCCTTCCCGTCGAACAAGATGATCGCGTCGGAAGGCGCGGTGAAACCGCCGCCCGGCATCTCCGTGCCCGGCGTCACCACCGGCGGTACCGGCTCGTAAAACTCCGACATCTCGTGCGTGATACCCGCGTAGCCTGTCGGCATTTTAAACTCCTGTTTCTTGTCTTGGGCGACAATCACCGCGCAACTCGCCAAGGCGAAAGCCGCCACCAAACCTGCTTTTTTCTTTTCCATGGTCTATAACTATTTAATTTTACGTGAGTTAAACTAAACTTCAACACCACATCGGGCGATTACCGCCCCGTTTCCGGCGGCAAACTTACGTAAAATATATGAAATAACCACCAAATTTCAGCAAATAAACGGGCCTGGAGGGAATAATATACAATATGCGAAACAAAAGAACATCGCAACCGGCGAGACGACGGCACGGTAGCGACGCGGTTCGGAAACGAAAAAACGGAAGAATAAAAAAAAAACGCTATATTTGTCCCACAATTTACATCAACTAATTTATTAAATCGCAAATGGGAAAAGTATTAGTGATCGGCGCGGGAGGCGTAAGTACCGTCGCCGTAAAGAAAATGGCGATGAACGCCGACGTGTTCACGGACATCTTGTTGGCGAGCCGCACGAAGAGCAAGTGCGACAAGATCGCGGCCGATATCAAGAATACACGCGTACGGACGGAGCGAGTCGACGCGGACAACGTAGCGGAGCTGGTCGCCCTGTTCGAGGCTTTCAAGCCGGAACTGGTCGTGAACCTCGCTCTCCCCTATCAGGACTTGCACATCATGGACGCGTGCCTGGAATATGGCGTCAGCTACCTCGACACGGCCAACTACGAGCCGCTCGACGAGGCCAAATACGAGTACAGCTGGCAATGGGCCTATAAGGAGCGCTTCGAGCGGGCGGGCCTCACGGCGATCCTCGGATGCGGGTTCGACCCGGGCGTCACGGGCGTCTATACCGCCTACGCGGCGAAACACCATTTCGACGAGATCCAATACCTGGATATCGTGGACTGCAACGCGGGCGACCATCACAAGGCGTTCGCCACGAACTTCAACCCGGAGATCAACATCCGCGAGATCACGCAACGCGGCAAATATTACGAGAACGGCGAGTGGAAGGAGACCGACCCGCTGAGCGTGCACCAGCCGCTGAACTACCCGAACGTCGGCCCGAGAGAGTCCTACCTGATGTATCACGAGGAGCTGGAGAGCCTGACGAAGAATTTCCCGACCATCAAGCGGGCCCGTTTCTGGATGACCTTCGGGCAGGAGTACCTGACCCACCTGCGCGTAATCCAGAACATCGGCATGGCCAGCATCAAGCCAATCCTGTACAACGGCGTGGAGATCGTCCCGATCCAGTTCCTGAAGGCGGTATTGCCCAACCCGGGCGACCTGGGCGAGAACTACACGGGCGAGACCTCGATCGGTTGCCGTATACGCGGCCTGAAGGACGGCAAGGAGCAGACTTACTACGTATATAATAATTGCAGCCACCACGCGGCTTACCTGGAGACAGGCGCCCAAGGCGTCAGCTATACGACCGGCGTCCCGGCCATGATCGGCGCCAAGCTGTTCCTGCAAGGCGTCTGGAAAAAACCGGGTGTCTGGAACGTCGAGGAGTTCGACCCGGATCCTTTCATGAAGGAGCTGAACGAGCAGGGATTGCCCTGGCACGAGTTGTTTAACGTGGATTTGGAATTATAAAACGAATATATTATGGCAATACAAATAGGCGACAAGGTACCCGACTTGCTGGGTACCGACCAAGACGGGAAAGAGGTACGGATGAGCGACTACGCGGGCAAGAAAGTGGCGCTCTATTTCTACCCGAAAGACAACACGAGCGGTTGCACCGCCGAGGCGTGCAGCCTACGCGACGGCTACGGAGCGTTGCAAGCGAAAGGCTACGAGGTGATAGGCGTGAGCAAGGACAGCGCCAAGTCGCACCAAGGCTTCATCCAGAAGCAGAACCTGCCCTTCCGCCTGATAGCGGATACGGATACGACCTTGCAACAACTCTTCGGCGTATGGGCCGAGAAGAAAATGTGCGGACGGGTGTACATGGGGACGCTCCGCACCACCTTCATCATCGACGAGCAAGGCGTCGTCACCCACGTGATCGGGCCAAAGGAGGTAAAAACGAAAGATCACGCGAATCAAATCCTGAACTTATGATAATAACAACGTGATTTATGGCAAAAGAAGAGAATTTATTCGAGGAAAAGAAAGATGGCGGCAAACCCGCCATCAGCGCCGATAAGCTGAAGGCGCTCCGTACGGCCATGGACAAAATCGAGAAAGATTTTGGCAAAGGCTCCATCATGAAACTGGGCGACGAGAAGATAGAGGATATCGACGTGATCCCGACCGGCTCCATCGGGCTGGACGCCGCGTTAGGCGTGGGCGGTTACCCGAAAGGACGTATCATCGAGATTTACGGACCGGAGTCGTCCGGAAAGACCACGTTGGCGATTCACGCGATCGCCGAGGCACAAAAGGCGGGTGGCATCGCGGCCTTCATCGACGCCGAGCACGCGTTCGACCGCTTCTACGCGGCAAAATTAGGCGTGGATATCGACAACCTATGGATCTCCCAGCCGGATAGCGGCGAGCAAGCGCTGGAAATCGCCGAGCAATTAATCCGCTCGTCGGCGGTGGACATTATCGTGATCGATTCCGTAGCGGCCTTGACACCGAAGGCCGAGCTGGACGGCGATATGGGCGATAACAAAGTAGGCCTGCAAGCCCGGCTGATGTCACAAGCCCTCCGGAAAATGACCGCGGCCATCAGCAAGACCAACACGACCTGTATCTTCATCAACCAATTGCGTGAGAAAATCGGCGTGATGTTCGGCAACCCGGAAACCACGACCGGAGGAAACGCGTTGAAATTTTATGCCTCCGTCCGGCTCGACATCCGCGGCATCGGAAAAATCAAAGACGGCGACGATATCAAGGGGAACCAAGTACGCGTGAAAGTAATCAAGAACAAAGTGGCCCCTCCCTTCCGCAAGGCGGAGTTCGACATCATGTTCGGCGAGGGCATCTCCCGTTCAGGCGAAATCATCGATTTAGGTACGGAATTGGGTATCATCAAGAAGAGCGGCGCATGGTATAGCTACAACGACTCCAAATTAGGGCAAGGACGCGACGCGGCGAAACAATGCGTAAACGACAACCCGGAATTGGCCGAGGAATTGTCCGCCCTGATACTTGAAGCGCTGAAAGAGAAAAAATAGGGACAATTAAACAAATTGATAATTGACAATTGGCAATGAAAAGTTCTGGTAAAGGAATCATAATTGCCAATTGTCAATCATTAATTGTCAATTCATAAAGATGTCCTCCAAGGAGAAATATCGTGCGTTGTGCGACCGGGAAGAAAGCATTCCAATCTTCTCGCGGGATTGGTGGCTCGACACCGTATGCGGACCGGATCACTGGGAGGCGCTGTTGGCCGAGCGGAATGGACAGATCCAAGCGGCGATGCCTCTTTACATTCCCACGAGAGGAATCGTATCGATGCCTTCGTACACGCAAACCATGGGACCTTGGATAAAGCCCGCTCCCGCCGATACGAAATATACCACCGAGTTAGGCCGTCGGCAAGCGATCTGCCAACAATTCGCGGAAGAACTGAGGCGCTATCCGCATTTCCTTCAAAACTTCGCTTACGACATCACGGACTGGCTTCCCTTTTATTGGGCCGGTTACAAACAAACGACCCGTTACACTTATCTGCTAAACCACATAACGGACGAAACGGAAGTATGGAGAAACATGAACCCTAATATCCGCCGGAACATTTTGAAAGCGCGCGACAAACTACGCCTGTCTATCCGGAGAGGCATCCCCGTACGGCAACTTTTGGAGATACAGGAGTACACCTTCAAACGTCAACACTTACGGAATAAGTCCGATACGCACGTATTGGAACGGCTCGTCGACATCTGCCGAAAACGAGGACAAGGTGACATCTGGGGTGGATACGACCAAGAAGGGCACTTGCATGCGGCGGCGTTCGTGGTGTGGCAACCCCGCTCGGCCTATTACATCGCCGGAGGGGGCGATCCCGCCTACCGAGCATCGGGAGCGCAAAGTCTCGTCCTTTGGGAAGCGATCTGCCACGCCTCTTCTTTCACGGACCGGTTCGACTTCGAAGGCTCAATGCTTCCAGGCGTAGAACGTTTTTTTCGCGGTTTCGGCGCCATTCAGACTCCCTATTTCACAATATCCAAAGGGAAATTGAGTTTATTAGACAGAGCACGCATGAAACTAAGCAAATGGATATGAGACATCGCATCCTACATTACATCATCCGGTTCTTGGTGGGGGACGATATTCCTGGAGAACTAACAGAAACGATTGGCTACACGGCGGATCCGCGTCAGTTCGACCGATACAATATCGTCATCATTCCCTCCGGATTTTTCGAAGCGGGAACGTATGGCACACATGCCTCCCTGCCCTCGATGCCGTTGGCTGATATCGAAGGCATTCCTTTGCTATTTGGCACTCCCCGTGCGGAATGGGTAGGAGACACATGGGTGACACACGCCGATATCATCGCGAGTACTTATTTCCTCATCTCCCGCTACGAGGAAATCATGCGGCGGGACATACGCGACGAGCACGGACGATTCCCCGGCAAGGAAAGTTTACCATACCGGGCAGGATTCCTGCACCGACCCATAGTGGACGAATATCGGGCTCTATTGCATCGCTGGCTCTGCCAGACCCACGTCTCGCTACCCGAGGTGAAACCCCGGATCAGACAAGTATACTTAACACACGATGTGGACGCACCTACGCTCTATCGTTCTTGGAAAGGGTTGATACGATCCATCCGGGATGGACGGGGAATTCGTCCATCCCTACAAAGTAAATTCGGACCCGTCGAGAAGGATCCTTATTATACTTTCCCTTGGATGTTCCAACAAGACGGACTCGCGCGGAAGACTTTGGGAACGGACCGATGCCATGCGATCTTGTTCATGCGGAGCGGAGGGAAAAGCGTTTACGATAAGCCACATTATCAGCTTCGGGATAAAGATATGCAAGGATTAATCGCGAGCGCCCGGGAGCAAGGCCTGTCGATTGGCTTGCATAGCAGTTACCAAGCGGGGATGAATCCCTCCCTTATCGAGAAAGAGAAAAACGATCTGGAGCGTTGCCTTGGCGAACGAGTACGCCTCAACCGGCATCATTTCCTGGCTTGCCGGGAACCGGAGGACCTGGACCGCTTGGAAGCGGTCGGCATCACGGATGATTTTACGATGGGATATGCCGATGTAGCAGGATTCCGCTTGGGCACCAGTCATCCCGTCCGTTGGATCAACCCTGTCACCCGACGACTATCGTCCCTGACGTTGCATCCGCTCACTCTCATGGATTGTACCCTGAGCGAACCCAAATATATGGGGATGGACTATGACGAGGCCCTCGCCCACGGCCAGCTATCGCTCCAGCAAATCCGACGATATGGCGGGGAAGCGGTTCTTTTATGGCATAACACCTCCTTCGCGAACAAGGAGTACCACAAGAAATTGTATACTCACTTATTAAACGACATAATCGCATGAAGCGAATTATAACCATTGTCGGGGCAAGACCTCAATTCATCAAAGCAGCCATGCTTAGCCGGGCCATCGCCGATCGGAACACGAGAGGCGGCACACTTATAAAGGAAGAGATGATTCATACAGGGCAACATTACGACGAGAACATGAGCCGAATCTTCTTCTCGGAAATGGGAATGCTTCCACCGAAATGGCAACTTCAACGAAGTGGCACCTCGCATGGAGCCATAACCGGCCAGATGCTGATTGACATCGAACGAATCTTGCTGGAGAATCAGCCCGATTTCGTGGTCGTTTATGGAGATACCGACTCAACTTTGGCGGGTGCTTTGGCCGCGAGCAAATTACATATTCCGATAGTGCATATAGAAGCCGGGTTACGGAGTTTCAATAAAACGATGCCGGAAGAGCAAAACCGCATACTGACCGACCATCTGTCCGATATACTCTGCTGCCCGACGCAAACGGCGGTACGGAATCTTGCGGCGGAGAACATCCGGCACGGAGTACATCACGTAGGAGATATCATGTATGACGCCGCGCTTTTTTTCGGTCAAGTCGCAGAACGAAAATCAACAATCCTGCGAACCCTGAACCTCGGCAAAAAAGCATTCTACCTTTGTACTATACATCGAGCCGAGAACACGGACGACACCCAACGGATCTCTTCTTTATACGACGCCGTGGAACAGATCGCCAGTCCGGAGCATCCCGTCGTTTTTCCCTTGCATCCCCGCACCCGCTCACGCTTAGAAAAATTAGGATTAATGGGGCGAGGAGACAGCGATCGATACATCCACTTCATCGAGCCCCTTGGCTTTTTAGACATGATCGTGTTGGAAAAGAACGCTACATGTATCTTAACCGATTCGGGAGGGGTACAAAAAGAGGCCTATTTTCACCGGACTCCTTGCGTGACCCTTCGGGCGGAGACCGAATGGGTGGAGACGGTAACCGCCGGCTGGAACCAATTGGCCGATGTCTCGCCCGAGCGCATCGCGGAATGTTTGCGCAGGCAACCCGCCCGCCATGAGATCGGCGAGTATGGGGATGGCCATGCGGCTGAAAAAATCTTGCGACTCCTATGAAACACGTGTTGATTCTTTGCGATTTATTTCCGCCCGCTTTCGGCCCACGCATGGGATATTTGTGCAAATATATCCAACGGTATGGATGGGAGCCAGTCGTGGTCACGGAAAACATGCCCGCTTGCAATTTCCGTTTTTTAGAACATGTTTGCGAAATCCATAAGGTGGATTTCTATACCGCTAAACATCCGCTTCTGCAAAAAGTAAAATGGCTGGCGATATTCCTCCTCTCCCTTTTAGGACTCGATTATAAAGATTGGAAAATCAGCCGTCGTGCGGAAAGACTGATCCAAACAAGGCACTTCGATGCTCTATTATGCAGCACGTACCGGACTTTTCCTTTACCCGCGGCAGGAAAACTAACAAGGAAATACGGCCTGCCATTAATCATCGATTTACGAGACATCATCGAACAATATTCAGGATATGAGTTCATCACCCGGAAAGTACCCACCATTCCAGGATTACGCTCTCTGATTATCGCCGCGTTCCGTAAACGCAGCTTGCGAACGCGAAATCATATCCTACCGCAGGCGGCGTGCGTTACGACCGTATCGGACTGGCACGTCAATATTTTACGAACCTATAACCCTGACACGCGGCTTATTTATAACGGTTTCGATCCGGAGATTTTTTATCCGGAAACTATTCCGACCGATTGTTTTATCGTCACTTATACGGGACGGTTAATCAGTAAGGCGATGCGCGATCCGTCCCTTTTATTCGAAGGTCTCCGAAAATTAGCATCGGACGGAACACTCACACCCAAAAATTGTCGGGTCAATTGGTATGTCGACTCGGAATCATGGGAAATTATCTCCTCCGAGGCAATGCGTTATGGAGTGTCCTCGTTCATGGAAATGAAAGGATACGTGGAATCATCGACGATTCCAAAAGTACTCAATCAAAGCTCTGTGCTCTTGCTGCTTACTAATAAAGCCGACACCCAAGGACCTAAAGGCATCATGACAACAAAACTATTCGAAAGCCTCGCCGTAGAGAAACCGATTCTTTGCGTGCGGAGCGACGAGTCGTATCTCGCGGAAACGATTCAAGAGTTGAATGCGGGATTAGCGGCCACTAACGCGGACGAGGTGTACGATTTTCTACTCCATTATTATAAAGAATGGAAAGAGAAAGGCTATACCACGGTAGACATCCGACGGGACAAATTAGCGAGATTCTCGCGAGCGGAACAAGCGAGACAATTCGCACGCATCTTCGAACAATATAGCTAACGGAACGTTTATGGAAAAGCACATCAATATCGTATCGTTCAATATTCCCTATCCCGCCAATTACGGCGGAGTTATCGATGTATATTACAAACTCATGGCTCTACGGGCATTAGGAGTGAAAATAATCCTGCATTGCTTCGAATACGAGCGCCCACGATCACGCGAGTTAGAGCGGATATGCGAGCGAGTGTTTTACTACAAACGGAGGACGGGGCTGCTCACGAATCTGACCCACCTTCCTTACAACGTGTATAGCCGGAAAGATCCACTATTGATCCAGCACCTCTTAGAGAATGATTATCCCATCCTGTTCGAGGGACTGCACACGTGTTATTACCTCGGCGATCCTCGTCTGCGACACCGAATGAAAATCGTACGGGAATGCAATATCGAGCACGATTATTATCGCTACCTGGCCCAATCTGGCAAAGGATTTGTCCGGAATTTGTTCTTCCGGATCGAAGCGGCACGTTTCCAAACCTATGAACCGGTCCTACGCCATGCCAACCGAATAATAGCCGTATCCACAACGGATGCCGCATACTTACGGAAGCGCTTCCCGGAACAAGTGGTCGATTTCATGCCCTGTTTCCACGAGAACGAACGGATCACGGCACTCCCCGGACAATCCGATTTCATCCTTTATCACGGCAAACTATCCGTGGTGGAGAACGAGCGGGCGGCGCTCTTCCTCATCGAACGGGTATTCCGCCATTTACGATGCACATGCGTAATCGCCGGGATGAATCCCTCGCGGCGACTCATCGAGGCCGCCAAGCCTTATCCTCATATCCGCGTCGAGGCGAATCCCGATACGGAACGCATGGAAAAGTTAATCCACCAAGCGCAAATCCATATCCTGATTACTTTCCAAAATACGGGATTGAAACTAAAACTCCTGAATAGCTTATTCGCCGGGCGGCACACGATTGTCAATACGCTCATGCTGGCGGGAAGCGGCCTGGATGCCTTGTGCCATATCGCGGACACGCCCCAAGAGATGATTCAGGCCTGCGAAACGTTGATGAAGCAACCAATCGATCAAGTCTCCATCGACCAACGAAGAAATCTTTTATATCCTACTTTCTCCAATAAAGAAGAGGGAAAACGTTTATACCAAATGATTTATGAAGACTAACGACGAAATATATGCCATTGCCCACTATTGGGCCTCTCGATTTCAAGGAGTCAATTTTGAGGAATTGCCCATCAGCGATTACAATAAACGATACATACGCAATTTAAAACCGGCATTCATGTATTATATGCGTATCTATGCTGATTGCTTAATCAAAGGACTACAACAGGAAGTTCCACATTTTCCGATTGGGAAAATCACGATGGTGGATTTCGGAGGCGGGAGCGGATTCCTAAGTATCCTTGCCAAATCACTGGGCGTTGGCCGAGTCATTTATATCGACCATAATCCTTCCTCCGTGGAAACAATACGCATATTGACAGAAATCGTTGGAATGGGTCCGGATGATATCCTGCAAGGCGATGAGAATCGGTTGCGCGATTGGTGTCAGGCCTCCAACATCCAGCCACAACTATTAATCGGCACAGACGTAATTGAACATATTTTCAGCCTTCATCAATTCTTTGAGAACATGAACCGCGTCAATCCGTCGATGCACATGATATTCACCACGGCATCCAATCCGTACAACCCATTTATCCAATTCCGCTTACGTAAAATGATGCGCGGGTGCGAGATCGGAACATTGGAATCGCCTAATTACTACACCCTGCGAAAAGCGTTCATCCAAGAGCTGCGACCGAACTTCTCCTCACAAGAATTGGATCGATGGGCGAAGCGAACACGAGGAATGATTTACCCTCAGATAAAATTCGCCCTTAGCCAAAATTCTCTTCCACAACCCAAAGATTCCTATAACACATGCGACCCCGCTACGGGAAATTGGGCGGAACGCATCCTACCCATAGCCGTCTACAAGGAATTGCTCCAACCTTTTGGGCTTACATTGAAAGTGGAGAAAGGATTCTATAATATCGAGCGTAACTCTTCGTTTCTCACCAAAATTTGCAAGGGCATAAATGGCTTGATCCAGCATAGTGGAGCTTTCGGATTCATACTTGCGCCATTTATCATCCTCTCGTGTGGGAAGAAATAAGCGCGCATTTAATCCACCGCGTTTGCCTTTAGCTCGTACATATCCCGATATTCTTCCCAATCCGGATCGATTTCCGTATAAATCGTAATTGGAAGCCGCTCGAAGCCCGCTAACGCCTCGTTCAAGCGCTCGCCAAAGACCCGTGTCGTGCGCGTGTAAAAGACCCAGAGACGCTCGCCACCGCCCATATACGCACCTGTCAGGATCGCGAGCTTATCCTTCTCCATCGCTTTTCGAAGCGCTTCCTCAACCATCTCCATCCGCTCGGCGAGCCGCTCATCCGGAAGACCGCTATTATCCGCCTCATATTTCCAAGAGACCTCCGCACGCTCCTTGAATTTACCCGATTGAATGAACTCTTCCAATTCATCGCGCCCACGAAGGGTCATCATTTGACCTGATTCATTCTCCAAAAAAGCCGTAAACCATACATCGCTCAATCTCATATCACTCGACTTGTTTTATCTTATCCAACAAAAAGAGGTTGTGTCAAATCGCGGAGAAGGCACGCAGACGACGCAAAAGACGCAGACAAACGCAGACTTATTTTATTGTTAATCAATAAAAATAATCTGCGTTCATCTGCGCCCGTCCGCGTATTCTGCGTGCCAATACCTAATTTGACACACTCCCTTATCACTTACTCCCTTATCGAAAGATTCATTATTCTCTCTTTCCCAATTTATGGTCCATGATGCCATAATGGCACTCACCATAATGTTTCAATTGATCGACAATCGACTTCGCGGTGGACTCCTCCTCTACTTGCTCGCGCACGAAACCGAACAAGAAATCACGGGAAGCGTTATCCTTATCCGCCTCGGCGATCTCCACCATCTTATCGATCAACTCGGATACATAGCACTCGTGTTTGTACACATGCTCGAATACCTCCAACGGATTTCCCCAGCCGGTCGGCACGACATTAACCGCGCCAATCGTAATATCGCCACCGCGATCCAACGCGTAATCAATCATTTGATGCGCATGCTCCATCTCCTCCTCGGCCTGCTTCATCATCCAGCTCGCGAAACCGTTCAAACCTTCTTTCTTGAAATACACGGCCATAGACAGATACAAATTCGAAGACCACATCTCCGCGTTAACTTGGGCATTGAATGCCTCTGACAATTTTTTACTTAAGATCATAACCTATTTGTTTTTATATTTGAATAGCCTACTTTCCCGATGGAAAAATCAACTATCTTTTTTTCTCTCAACTCGACGCGAATATATAAAAAAGTAAGTTCGGATATTATCCCTTATGCCCTTTTTTCCACAATTGCCACGAATTAAACATATTTTGCCAAAGGACATAACTCCCTGGCGCCACAGAGGCCAACGGATTCAAATACGTATAAGCCATCCAGATAGCCAGGATGGTATTTTTCTGCCCCAAGGCTTGTCCCGCGCTAATCCGATCGGCGTATCGCGTGCCGATCCGTTTCCCCAAATAAAACTGGACGACACACGTTATCAATCCTCCCAACGCGATCATCACCTCCACGTAAATCTCCGCCTCGCTATTCACGAGCGAACGGACAGTCTCGCCCGTGACAATCGCCAACGATACCGCCCACAAATAGAATGCCAAATCTTTCAAACCTGACAGGAAACGATGGACGACGGGCATGAAACGGCGCAAGAGTATCGCCAAAAAGAAGGGGAATAACAACAACGGGAACACCTTTCCTAATATCTTCAGGAAAGCGGCGAAAAAAGTAATATCGGCATGCGGCTCGACCAACGGGAAGAGCAAGGGGACGACAATAGCCGCCAATAAATTAGACAACAAGGTGTAAGTTGTCAGACTCGGAGCGCTCCCGCCTAATTTTCCCGTGATTACGGCGGCGGCCGTAGCCGTAGGGCAGATCAAGCAGACCATCGCTCCCTCGAATACCTCGCGATAAGCATCGTCCATAGGCACCCACAACAACAAGGCCGCTAAAAACACGCTTGAAAATACCTGGAAAAGCAATAGCCAACCATGCCAAGGGCTGGGCGCCAATTCCCGGACCGATATCTTACAAAAAGTAAGAAGCAATTGCGCGAAAATCAAAGAAGGCGTCAGAAACGTAATCAAGGAATTCACGAAGGGTTTCGTCGGCTCAAGAAACGTCGCGCGGGCAAAAACAAAATAAGCGATCGTTCCCATCAACATGGAGATTGGGAGTGTCCAATCTTTCACGAATCTTAACAACACACGAAAAAGCATCTTTATCTTTTCTAAAAACGGCGCGAAGATACTTTTTTAATTGACAATGGACAATTGACAATTGACAATTCATATCTCCCCGAATCGTCAATTGTCAATTATCAATTATCAATTATTATAGCGGAATGTACCGCACGAACGCCTCTATCGCCTCGTACGAAGCCAAGCCTAATTGCCGGTACAACTCGGCGGTAGCCCGGTTGCGGTCCTCGGCGCGTTGCCAGAACAAGCGCTCGTCATCGCCCAAGTAAGGAGCGCTCTCCGCTTGCGATTGATGCTTCAATATAGCGTTCCGCTTGAAGCGCAACTCCTCCGGACTGATTGGCACGGCCATCTCTATATGGTCCATCTCCCACTCGGCCCAGGCGCCACGATACATCCATACCCGGCAATTCTTCATCCATTCCTCGTCTTTCACCTCGTCGATCGCGGCTAATACGGCATCCAGACACACCTTATGGGTTCCGTGCGGATCGGCCAAGTCGCCCGCCACGAACATCTCATCCGGCTGGATCTCCTGCAACAAGGCCTTCACGATATCCTTATCGGCCTCGCCCAGCGGATGTTTTTTCACCAAGCCCGTCTCGTAGAACGGCAAATCCAGGAAATGCACGTGGTCGTCCTTCACGCCGGAATAGCGGCAAGCGTGACGAGCCTCCTCGCGGCGGATCGTCCCCTTCATGAACAACACGTCCTTCCGCTCCGGAGCGCCATCCTCCACTTTCTCGTAACGCAGATAGTTGATAATCTCCTCGGCTTTTTCCTTCACCGTGGTGTCATTCGGAGAATATTTCTCGCACACGTCGCGCAAGTACTCGCAATATCGGATCACTTCCTCGTCGCCCACGGCGATGTTGCCGGATGTCTCGTACGCTACATGTACATCGTGATGCTGGTCGCACAAGCGGCGCAACGTCCCTCCCATCGATATCACGTCGTCGTCCGGATGCGGGCTGAATACGACAACCTTCTTCGGATAAGGCAAGGCGCGCTCCGGACGGTTCGAATCGTCGGCGTTCGGCTTTCCACCCGGCCACCCGGTAATCGTATGCTGGATATCATTGAATATCTTAATATTTACATTATAAGCGGAGCCGTACAACGCCAAGAGCTCACCCAATCCATGCTCGCTATAATCCTTATTGGTCAGCTTCAGGATCGGTTTACCCGTCAACTGGCACAACCAAACGATAGCCCGGCGTATCAACTTATTATCCCACTCGCAACTGGTCACCAGCCACGGATGACTGATCCGGGTCAAATCGTAGGCGGCGGACAAGTCCACGACAACCCTCGCGTTCGGATGGTTCTGCAAATAGCTGGAAGGGACGGAATCGCTCACCTTGCCTTCCACCGTCTTGACAATCACGTCCGCCTTGTCCTCGCCCCAAGCCATCAAGATTACGCTACGGGCATTCATCATCGTCGAGATTCCCATCGTGATGATGCCGGCCGGTACATTCTCTTGCGAAGGGAACGTGCGAGCGGCCTCCTTGCGAGCGGCGCCCTCCAACAAGACCATACGCGTACGCGAGCTAATCGTCGTACCGCTCACGTTGAACATGATATTGCTGGCGCTTCCAATACCCAGCAACATGCAATCGATGCCGCCCAGCCACTGAATCATCTCCTCATACTTGCGGCAAAAATCGAGGATGGAATCTTTCGGCATGCTCCCGTCCGGGCAATGGATATTCGACGGGTCGATATCGATGTGGTCAAAGAATTCCGCTTTCAAACGAGCCAAATTCCCCGCGCTCGGATTAGCCAACGGATAAAACTCATATTCCACGAAAGCGATTACGTTGCGGAAGCTTAATTGCTCCTCCTTATGGATACGGATCAATTCCTTATAAACACTCTGCGGGGAACGGCCTCCCGGCAAGGCCACCACGAAAGGCTTTCCGATGTCTTGCTTCCTGCGGATTTGCGTGGCTATCTCCTTCGCCACCGCCAAGGAACCCTCCTCGGCCGACTCATAAATATTCGTCGGGACCTTCTCCAAACGGGTTAATACGGAATGCTCGAAGGCATTCTCCGGACGATAATACCGCAACGGTATACGCGTCAACGTGATTTGAGAACTAAGGTTCGTCTTCATGTTTTTTATTCGATATTAAATTATAATGTTACTGATATAAATAACAACCATAGCCGCGAAACGGTTCAATCGCGTCAGGCCAGCGTATCGGTGCCCGGCACCAGGCGCCCCATGCTCCACACCGCGCGCACGTTCAACTTCCGGTCCAATATTACGACATCGGCGTCTTTCCCTTTCTGCAACGTGCCGGTACGGTCGCTCACGCCCATCAACCGGGCGGGAGTCTCGGACGCCATCCGGATCGCGTCGGCCAAGGGGATGTCCGCCTTCTGTACCATCGTCCGGACCAGCGTGTCCATCGTCGCGATACTGCCCACCAAGGAGGAATGATCCGCCAACTTGCACACGCCATCCTCGATGATAATCCGCGGGTCGTCGATCGGCTTCCCCTCGTTCGCCGAGCACGCGAGCGCGTCCGTCACCAAGCAAGTGCGTTCCACGCCTTTCAACTTATAAACCAACCGAAGGATCGTCGGGGGCAAATGACGCCCGTCGGCTATCACCTCCACGGTCATATCGTTCATCAAGTAGACGCTCTCCACCGTTCCCTCGTATTTATACTCCCGGCGCTTGTGGAAGCCCGGCATGGCGTTGTAGAAATGAGCCGCGTGCGTGAATCCCGCCTCGTAAGCCGTCCGGATCAAGTCGAACTCCGCCTCCGTGTGGGAAATCGCGGCCAAGATTCCTTTCGCCTTCAAATGGCGGGCAAACTCCAACGCGCCCGGCAGCTCGGGACTCGCGTCCCATCGCCTCACGCAGCGCGTCCGCTCCAGCACCTCCTCGTATCCGGCCGGATCGGGGTCGCTCTCCCGGTCGATAAACAAGCTGGCCGCCATCTTCGGGTTCAAATAAGGTCCCTCGATATGCAATCCAAGAACCGGTCCTTCATTCTTCTTCATCACGCGCTCGCATACCTCCGCGGCTTGCTCTATCTTCGCGAGATCACGCGCCAGTACGGTCGGGAATATCGTGGTAGCCCCATATCTCTGATGAGCCGCCACGGCACCCTCGAAAGCCTCCTCCGTGCAATCCGAGAAATCGAAACCTCCACCTCCGTGGATGTTCATAGCTACAAAACCGGGAACGATATACATCCCTTTCGCGTCCACCACCTTCGCGCCTATCACCGCCAGGTCGCTATTCGTCACTTCCAGGATCTTCCCGTCGCTGATCAACACGGAGCCATCCTTCATCCAGCCTTGTGGCGTCAATATATGGCCATTGATAATTTGCGTCAACATACGTATGATTGTTTAGAATAGTTTATTCGTTCCATCCACCAGCTTTCCCATCGCCCAGACCGCGCGCACCCGCAAGTCGCGATCCAGCAGGACGATATCCGCGTCCTTGCCCCGTTGCAACGTGCCTTTGCGATCCGCGACACCCATGATCCGCGCCGGCGTCTCCGAGGCCATCCGCACGGCATCCTCCAAAGGAATCTCCGCCTTTCGCACCATCGTACGGATCAAGCGGTCCATCGTGGCGATGCTTCCAGCCAACGCGGAGCGGTCCGCCAGCTTGCACACGCCATCCTCGATGATGACGCGCGGGTCGAACGCCGTCTTGCTATCGCTCGCCGCGCAAGCCAAGGCGTCCGTAATCAAGCAAGTACGCTCCACGCCCTTTATCTTATAAACCAGCCGGAGGATTGTCGGGGGCACATGGATGCCATCCGCCACCACCTCCACGGTCATATCGTCCAACAGGTAAATGCTCTCCACCGTTCCCTCGTATTTATACTCCCGCCGCTTGTGAAAGCCCGGCATGGCGTTGTAGAAATGCGTGGCGTGCGTGTAGCCCACCTCGTAAGCGGTCAGGATGTCCTCGAACTCCGCCTGCGTATGCCCCACGGCCGCCAGTACGCCCTTCGAGGTGATATACTTGCCAAACTGCATCGCCCCCGGCAACTCCGGCGCGGCGTCCCACCGCTTGATGCAACGCGTTTCCTCCAAAAGCGGGATATATTCCTCCGGATCCGGGTTCTTTATATTCTCGGGAATTTGCCCCCCGGCCATCTTCATATTAAAATAATGCCCCTCCAGGTGAAGGCCCAGCACCGGGCTGTCCTTCTCGGCCATCAATTTCTCCGTGGTAGCGGCGGCCGCCCGTATCATCGGGATCGTGGAGGACGACAACGTCGGGAAGATACTGGTCGTGCCATACCGCATGTGCGTGGCCACGGCCGTACGGAAAGCGTCCTCCGTGCCCTCCATGAAATCCCGCCCGCCACCTCCGTGCGCGTGTATCTCCACGCCGCCGGGAATGATATACATCCCCTTGGCATCCACCAAGGTAGCGCCCACTACCGCCAAGTCGCAATTCGTCACCTCCAATATCTTACCATCCTCTATCAACACAGAGCCATCTTTCAACCAGCCTTGCGGGGTAAGAATCTTTCCATTTATCAGTTGAGTTATCATGTCATTAGTTTTAAGCATCTACTCTTTATTGCTTACAAAGTTAACTTCCTTTTTCGAAAAAACACCTAATCTATCCGATTAAAAAGAGAAGTCCACCGAAAAAAAATAATTCCCACGATTGACAAAATGACATTTTGATTTCCGAAGTCCGTGAGAATCCGTTTTTTCGGGGCATAACATGAGCCGCCCGCGAAAACAAGAAAAAATTTCGGCAACCAACTGGCCATTAGCGAATTGTCGGAAAAACGGCCTTTCATCCAGAAGAATCCATGCGGCCCAAACGCTTTATGAAGGTCGGAAAGCCCGCTTTTCCTCCGAGGAAAACCATCTTTTCCTTCGAAGAAAACCTAATTTTCCTCCGAAAGAAACGAAAATCCTTTCCGAAGGAATTGAAAAAGCACAAAAAACATGTCGAAAAACACGAGCGTTCGCGTCAAATCGTATGAACGCCCGTGTTGACTTATGTTGACATTCAAGGAGAAACACGCGAACTATGGTGCGAATCGACGCGAACGCCCATGCGGGCAAACCTCTATTTTGAACTTTTTCGCCAAAGGCCTTGTTAGCGAAAGCGGCATATCTCGAACTATTTGTCAGCGACACGACGGATTCGCTTACACGTCGCCTCCGTGATTTGGACAGAAAATCCCCCATTTAGCACGGCGAACGGATTTTTATTGTATTTTTGTAGGTCTTAAAAATAACGACAGAACGAATGGAAACAGAGAATCATCCTATATACGACCGTAACACGATAGAATTCGTGACGGTAGCCTTGGAGTATTGCGCTTTTATCGAGAAAGCGGGCGAAACCGGCTTACTCGACTTCGTAGACAAGGCGACCAAGCTCCTCCCATTGCTTTACTTGAAAGCCAGCTTATTGCCGGATATAGAGCCGGAAGGCGACGCCGGGTTGGAATGGACCGTGACGGAGGAAATATACGAATCGGTGCGTACGCGCGTCGCGGGGCTGCTCGGCGAGCGCGACTCCTACCTGGATACGTTCCACATGGATATGCGATACAGCGACACGCCAATCGCGGCGTTCATCTCCGAGAACCTGGCCGATATCTACCAGAACACGGGCGACTTCGTGGCGCTTTTCCGACAAGGCAACGAGGAGGTGGCACGGGAAGCGGTCGCCTTGTGCCGGGCTACTTTCCGGGATTATTGGGGGCAGCAACTGCTAAACGCCCTCAAGGCGTTGCACGCGATACGCTACAATGAGGAGGAAGAGTTGATACAGAACGATGAAGACGAGACAATAGAATGACACGACAATTCGCGCATACGATAACAAAAGAGGAGATCGCGAAACTCCCCACGGAGGCATTCAAGGGACGTATCTTCACGATACTCAGCGAGACGGAGGCGAACAAGGCCGTCGACTATCTATCCGGGTTCCCCCTCGTGGGATTCGACACGGAGACGCGCCCCAGCTTCAAGAAAGGGCAACATTACAAAATATCGCTCATGCAAATCTCCACCGACGACACATGCTTCCTGTTCCGCCTGAACCGGATCGGCATCCCCGAGGCGTTGGCGAGATTCCTGAAAAGCGAGGCTACCTTGAAGATCGGCCTCTCGCTACGCGACGACTTCGGGGCGATACGCAAACGCTCGGACATCGAGCTGACGCATTTCCTCGACCTGCAAGGCTACGTGAGCCAATTCGGCATCGAGGACGCCAGCCTGCAAAAGATATACGCCATCCTCTTCCAGAAAAGAATCTCGAAAACTCAACGACTCACGAACTGGGAGGCGGATACGCTGAGCGAGGCGCAAAAGAAATACGCGGCCCTCGACGCGTGGGCCTGTCTACGAATCTATAACTTTTTGAATCAAGCATAAATGGAATATTGTAAAGTTTTTCTGAAGCCCAAGAAGGAGGAATCGCTCCTGCGCTTCCACCCATGGGTGTTCTCCGGAGCCATCCAAGCGATCGAGGGCGACCCCGCGGAAGGCGACGTGGTAGAGGTGTACGGTGCCGACCATCGTTTCCTCGCGACGGGGCATTACCAAATCGGGAATATCGCCGTGCGCGTATTGTCCTTCACTCCGCGCGTCATCGACGAGGCTTTCTGGACCGAACGCGTCCAAACCGCCTACGCGCTCCGGAAGACCCTCCGGCTGGCGGGCGTGGAAGGCAACGACACGTTCCGGCTGGTGCATGGCGAGGGCGACAACCTGCCGGGACTGGTCATAGATATGTACGCGCATACCGCTGTCATGCAAGCCCATTCCGTGGGAATGCATTACGCCCGCCACGCGATCGCCCATGCCTTGCGGACGGTTATGGGCGACGCGTCGCGGAACATCTATTATAAATCGGAGACGACACTTCCCTTCAAGGCGAACCTGGAAGACGAGAACGGCTATCTGTACGGGGGCGAGAACGAGGAGATCGCCACCGAGAACGGGCTACGCTTCTACGTGGATTGGCAAAAAGGGCAAAAGACAGGTTTCTTCGTCGACCAGCGGGAAAACCGCGGCTTGCTGGAGCGTTACGCCCCGGGGCGCTCGGTGCTGAACATGTTCTGCTACACGGGCGGATTCTCTTTCTACGCCATGCGAGGCGGGGCGAAACTGGTCCACTCCGTGGACAGCTCGGCGAAGGCGATCGCCTTGACGCGAAAGAACGTGGAGTTGAACTTCCCCGGCGACCCGCGCCACGAGGCCTACGCCGAGGACGCTTTTAAGTTCTTGCGCGAGATGGGCGATAAGTACGACCTTATCATCCTCGACCCGCCCGCTTTCGCGAAGCACAAGAACGTATTGCGCAACGCCTTGCAGGGCTACCGGAAGCTGAACGCCATCGCGTTCGAGAAAATCCGCCCCGGAGGCATCCTGTTCACCTTCTCCTGCTCGCAGGTAGTCAGCAAGGAGCAATTCCGGCTGGCGGTGTTCAGCGCGGCGGCGCAATCGGGTCGTAGCGTCCGCATCCTGCACCAACTGACGCAACCCGCCGACCATCCGGTGAATATCTACCATCCCGAAGGCGAATACCTGAAAGGATTGGTATTATATGTGGAATAAACAAGGGGTGTGCCGAAATCAAGTAATGGCACGCGGATGACGCAGAGGACGCAGATTTGCGCAGACTTATTTAATTATAAATCATAAAAAACAATCTGCGTTCATCTGCTTAATCTGTGTCATCCGCGTGCTTTTCCGTAATTTGACACATCCTCCTCAAATTCCATGTTCAAACCACCGTGCTCGCCAGCGTGGCGGTTTCGAAAAGAAAAGCGAAGCCTTCCCGCTAAAACCGCTTCAAAAGGAACGATGGATTGACGCGCATATAAACGCCCGCGGAGAAACTGGTGGCGCTACCCGCGGACGACCACGCGCCGGAGGCGTCGCGCCAATCGGCGGACAGGTGCTGGTACACATCTACCTCCACGCCGATGGAGAAACCCCGCGCGAATCGGCGGGAATACTCCGCGCCAAGGTGGACCATCCGAGGGCGACGGAACACGGCGCCCTCCTCCACCATCGACACCGCCCCGTAAAACGGGCTACCGAAAAGCGAGATGAAATCGTCGCACCGCCAATAAGAGGCTTTCACCCGGAAATCGCAGATGTCCACCGCGGCACGGGCATACACGCCATAGCCGCTATCGAAGGGCCACAGCTGTCCCGCCTGCTGGTAATAACCGGCGATATCCACTTCCGCCTCGGCGCACCGGAACAGCGGATGCCCCGTATTCCACACGACGCCCGCGCCTACGGCGCCATTCATCAACGTCTGCACGGAATGGGTGTAAATCGTATCAATCTCGCCACCCCGATGCTGCGCCAACGCCTGCACGGGCGAATAGAAATGGAAGCGGGCGGACGGGTCGTTATACTTCACGCGGGCGGAAAGCCCCACGGTGAACGCCTCTTGGTGCACGTCTTGCCGGAAGATGAAACTCTGCCAGTTCACCCACACGTCGAGGTCAAACGGTCGCGAGTCGTAAAGCACCTGAAGCCCCATCTCCGGGTCGGCCGTCAGGTTCAACTCGGGATTATAGAGCGGCTCTATCAATCGGTGGTTGGCGGCACCATACAGGTTTCCCAGCACGATATGCCAACGCTCCGAGAGCGTCATCCGCGCCCGGAAATACGGCAAGATATGTACGCCCTTCTGGTATTGGTCGCCTTTCCAGACGGCGATATCCTGGTACGCCATGCTCGGATACTTATTCGCCCCGTGGTAAATCAGCGCGTGAAAGCCCGCCTCCAGCTGAATGTTCCGCGACGGATAATACACCAGCTTGGGCTGTAGCCAAAGTCCCGGCAAGGTATAACCCTTGGTGAACTTGCCGGCATACTCGTTGTCCTTGAAGAAGCTGATATTGTCTAACTCCACCCTCAATTCCCGCGCACGCGCTGTATCGATCCGATGATCGGTACGATACACACGCTCGGCCACCTGCGCCGAGGCGCCGGGCGGCAAAGCGCACGCCAACCACACGCAAAGGCACGCCACGGCGTGCCTGAATATGCTATAAATCCTCATCGTTTCCTGAAATTTCACGCGAACATAATTAAAATAGTCGCAATTTATAAACTTTCGAACCAATTATATACGGCATATCGCCTACAAGTATAACAGAAATCCACTAAATTCGCGCCATCATTTTCGAACTAAAAGGCTGGCCACCGCGGTTTCCTCCCGACGGCGAGCCTTATTTTACGCAAAGAAAAGAACTGATTATGGATTACGCGATCATAGCGGCGGGCGAGGGGTCTCGCCTGGCGCAAGAAGGAGTCAAATGGCCCAAGCCTTTGGTAAGGCTCAACGGTGTCGCCTTGATCGACCGGCTGATAGATATTTTCCTGCGGAACAACGCGACCTCTATCAGCATCATCGTCAACGAGGAGATGACCGAGGTGCAAGCCTACCTGAAAGCGCTGGAGCTGCCCGTGCCTTTTTATTTATTGGTGAAATCCACGCCCAGCTCCATGCATAGCTTCTACGAGCTGAGCCATTATTTGGACGGCGACAAGATTTGCCTGACAACCGTCGACACGATATTCCGGGAGGAAGAGTTCGGCGATTATATCCGTACTTTCCTCGCCGAGGATAAACTGGACGGGCTGATGGCCGTCACGGATTTCATCGACGACGAGAAGCCGTTGTACGTAAAGACAGACGACAAATTATATATACAAGATTTCCTGGATCAGGCGGACGGCGATTGCCGATACATATCGGGAGGTATTTACTGCCTGAGACGACCGGCGTTGGGCGTGCTGAACAACGCCATCGCGCGAGGCATGTCGCGGATGCGCAACTATCAACGGCAGCTTGTAGCCGAGGGCCTCGCGCTGAAAGCCTATCCATTCAGCAAGATTATCGACGTGGATCACGCCGAGGATATTTCGAAAGCAGAGTCATTTTTAAAGTCAAACGAACAAACAAAGAATGAGTAAGATTACGTTAGCAGGTATCAGGAGAGGCAATCAATTCTCACCGAACCACATCGGAAACGACGCGGCGATATTCTCGCTGACCGCCGAGCATCTGCGGAAGATGGGATGCGCCGTGAACGAGTATATCGAGTCGGACCTACTGTTAAGCGACCCGCGCGAGCGAGGCATCTTCAACATGGTCCGCGACTGGAAGTCGATCCATAAACTACAACAATTAGAGGATAAAGGATACGTCGTGGTGAACTCCGGGTACGGCATCGAGAATTGTACCCGCGAGAAGATGACCCGCCTTCTGCTATCCAACCATATATCGCATCCGGAAAGCTTGATCCTCTGCACCGACGAGGACCCGACGGAAGCGCTCGAGGAAGCCGGTTTCTATAACTGTTGGATCAAGCGGGGCGATTTCCACGCCATCCACCGCGAGGACGTCACCTACGTGCGCAACCCGGAGGAAGCCAAGAGCATCCTGAAGGAATACGCCATCCGCGGCATTCCATCGGCGGTAATCAACGAACATCTCGTGGGCGACCTCGTGAAGTTCTACGGCGTGACGGGCACGGATTTCTTCTATTGGTTCTATCCTTCCAATATGCATCACAGCAAATTCGGGCTGGAGGCCATCAACGGGACGGCGAAAGGCATCCCCTTCGACGAGGCGGATTTACGCGCGCTGTGCGACAAGGCGGCGGCCGTACTGAACGTACACATCTACGGCGGGGATTGTATCGTCTCCGAGGAAGGTGTCATCCGGCTGATCGACTTCAACGATTGGCCCAGCTTCGCCCCTTGCCGGAACGAGGCGGCCCCGAACATCGCCCGCCGGATCTGGGATTTGACACGCGAATCGTTTTGAGTGCATATACGTAAGAACTAATCGCTTATGAGTGAGACTAAAGTTTCTCCCAACTTGGAAGCTACGTTAAAGTCCTTGGACACGGAGGAGTTTATCGACATACATTTCTATCGGCCTATCGGTTACAGATGGGCCTTATTATTCAATAAGCTAAACGTATCGCCGAATAGCGTCACCGTGGCCAGCATCTTCATCGGCATCGCGGCGGGCATCTGTTTCTATTTCCAGAGCCTCGCGATCAACATCGTCGGAATGCTGCTCCTGGTGTGGGCGAATATGTACGATAGCGCCGACGGGCAGTTGGCCCGCATGACTGGCAAGAAGAGCGCGCTCGGGCGCATCCTCGATGGCACGGCGGGCGACCTGTGGTTCATCTCCATCTACGCGGCTATCTGCCTGCGTCTCACGCCCGAGGGCTGGGGAATCTGGATTTGGCTCCTGGCGGCGACGACCGGTTTCTTCCATAGCAAGCAAGCCGCGATGGCGGACTATTACCGCAACATCCATTTGCTATTCCTCAAGGGGAAGTCGGGTAGCGAGTTATCCCATTCGCCCCAGCTCAAAGAGAATTTCAAGAAGATGAAGTGGCGGGACGGGTTTATCTATAAATTGTTCGAGGCTTTCTACATTAATTATACGGTAGGACAAGAGGCTTGGACGCCGCGCTTCCAAGAAATGATGAATATCATTCGCGAGAAATACGACGGGCAGGCGCCGGAATGGTTCCGCACGGCTTTCCGGGCGAAAAGCCTTCCGCTGATGAAGTACACGAACATGCTCTCGTTCAACACACGGGTGATAGCGCTCTTCGTCAGCCTTTTCATCAACATGCCGTGGCTTTACTTCTTATTCGAGATAACGGTGCTCAACGCGATGCTACTCTATATGATACGTCGCCACGAACGCGTCTGCGCGGAATTCTGTAAACAATTATAAATCGCATATACATAATAAATACGATGTTCGATATTACGAAAGTCAAGGGAATCTTATTCGATTACGGCGGAACGATCGATAGCGACGGGCTGCATTGGGCCGAGGTTATCTGGACGGTTTACCAGGAACGGGAAGTGCCCGTCTCCAAGGAGGTGTTCCGGGAAGCCTACGTTTTCGGCGAACGGACGCTCGGGAAGAACCCGATCGTGAAGCCTTATCATACGTTCCTCGATATGCTGCGCCTGAAGACGGGCTTGCAATTCCAATGGCTCCTCGATGGCGGTTATCTATCGCCGGGGACGGTCCGCCCGGAATGGGCTGAAGAGATCGCCGAGGGGTGTTACGCGTACGCCCGGAAATGCGTCGATAAAGCCCGGCCTATCTTGCGTGAATTATCCGGGCGCTACCCGATGGTCCTGGTGTCGAACTTCTATGGGAATATCGAGACCGTGCTAAAGGATTTCGAATTGGACGGCTTGTTCGGCGCTATCGTGGAATCGGCCGTGGTGGGCATCCGCAAGCCGGATCCGGCTATCTTCCGCTTGGGCGTGGAGCGCTTAGGCGTAGAGCCGCGGGAAGCCGTCGTCGTAGGCGACTCGTACGATAAGGACATCGTGCCGGCCACGCGGGTCGGGTGCCAAACGGTCTGGCTGAAGAACATCGGATGGGCGCCCTACAGTGGCGACGAGACCGCGGATGCCATCATCGCCGATTTCGCCGACCTCCGCCCGCTTTTCCAATTATAACCCAGCGGAACCGCCCTATCCCACCATGAGCAGAATCGAACGGGAGAAAGATACCATCCGATTGATGATACGGCTCTACGCCCGGCACAAACTGAAAGCGCGGGAGTTGCCGGAGGAGTATCGCCAATTGGCGGACTATGCCTGCCGACGGCTCGACCATTGTACCTTCGGCGAACGAAAGACAGCCTGCAAGGATTGTCCCATACATTGCTACGCTCCGGAGCGACGGGAGAAAATACGCGAGGTCATGCGCTGGGTAGGGCCTCGGATGTTCCTATACGCTCCTCTGATCGCGATCCGGCACCTGCTGGAAAAGAGACGTGCCCGGACGGAGTCGCGTCGATAAGCGGCGGACGTCCGGAGCGGGCAAACCTCAGATACGCGCGACCTTATTCAACATCTCAGGCTTTCCGAACAGGATGAGCGTATCGTCCGGCTGGATGACCAGCTCGCCGGTGACGGGACAGATCACCCGGTGCTCGGTTTGCGTCAGGCCGAGCAGGTTTCGCTTCTGGAACGGACGCTCGATCGCTACTAAATGGATACCGAAGTTCGCCTCGAAATGGATGTTCTCGATGGTCTGGCCAACCAACGTCCCCGGAGCCTGGATCTTGTAGAGATGGTCCGTGTCGGTTACTTTGTACCAGTGGCGGAACAATCCCCCTAAGGAGGACAGAGAGGCGTACATCGTCGAGAAGTCTTTCTCAGGCGTGATAATCTCGTCGACGCCGATAGCCCGTATAACCGTCTCGTGGATGGAGGAGATGGAACGGACCACCAGCTTATTCACCTCAAGACTCTTCAGCAGGGCGACCGTCTGGACGGAAGTCCCAAAGTCTTTCCCGAACGTGACGATGACGGCGTCCATCTCGCTCAAGGGCAGCGAGTTCAGCGCCCGGCTGTCCGTGGAGTCCATGGTGATGGCTCCGGCGATGTCGTTCTTGATTAAATCCACGCGGCGCGAGTTCTTATCGATGCCGATTACCTCGTTGCCCACGCGGGCCAAGTCCTTAGCGATGGCTCGGCCCAAATTCCCTAAACCGATAACTACGTATTTCATGTGACGCGATTGTATTTTACATTAATATATTCTCTTGCGGATATGTATAATTCTTCTCCTTGTATTCCTTGCAGAAGCTGACGAGGAAGGCCAATACCCCGATGCGCCCGATCAGCATGGTCGTGATGATGACTATCTTGCCGAAGGTGGAGAGCCGCGGCGTGTAGTCGATGCTCAACCCGACGGTGCTCAAGGCGGAGACGACCTCGAACAGCAGGGTGAAGAGCGGGACGTCCTTCTCCGAGCAGGAGAGGATGCTGGTCGCCACGGCTACCCAGATGAAGTAGAGGCTGATGATGGCGAACGCCCGGCGGATGGTGGCGGGGGAGATCTCGCGCCCGCGTACCTCCACGCGGCTCTTCTCCCGGGCGGCGTTCAGCGTGGTCGCCAGGGCGACGAACACCGTGGTCACCTTTAGGCCGCCGCCCGTCGACATGGGAGCCGCTCCGACAACCATCAGCACCAAGGTCAGCATGAGGGTAGCGGGAGCCAGCGCGCTCATGCTCGCGACGTTGAAGCCAGCGGTACGCGGCGTGACAGCTCCCAGGAAAGCGTCAGCCAGTTTGCCGTACCACGGCAGGTCACGAAGCGTATTCCCGTTCTCCAGGCAGAGATAGGCCACCGTGCCGGTGACGAGCAGGAGGAGCGTGGAGATGACGACGATATACGTATGTACGTTGATGATGTGAGGCGCGTGGATGTAGCGCTTCTGCTTGCCCAACAGCATCTTGAGGCCGTTCCGCAGGAAATGGTGGCACAACCCGAGGTAGTTGAAGACGATGGGGAACCCCAGGCCTCCGAAGATAATGAGCAGCGCTATCCAGAAATGGAGGCTGTAGTTGTGGGCCACCAGCGGGTCGAACATATTTCCGCTGAGCGTGGAGATGCCGGCGTTGCAAAAGGCGGAGACGGCGTGGAACAAGGCATAGAAGATTTCCTCGCCCGTGCCGCCCGGCAGGCTTCCCCGCACGTTCATG